>JBDTNJ010000174.1:0-3149 GCA_039933825.1 Luteolibacter sp. | reverse complement strand
CGCCGACGATGTTCTGATCGCCCTCGCGCTCGACGGTGTATTCTTCGAGCACGCCGTCTTCGAGAAGAGCGACGCGGCGTTCGAGTTTTTCGACGTTGACGACGATGCTGTTGCCGCGTGATGGGTCGGGTTTGCCGATGCCGAGAAGTCTTTTAATGTGTTGGATCATGATATTGAGTATTTGTTGGAAAATATTATTGTTTATTGAGAATGGTATCGGGTGAAATGTTAGTTTTCGGGGACGGGCAGGGCTTTCGGTATGACTGAACCCTCGGCATCCACTTCTGGAGTGATGGTGGGGGCGGGAGTAACGCCAGAAAGTGCAGGCTGAACCGAGGCGGGGAGACTGTCGGCTGCCTCATCACCGGTTTCCCCGGTATCGGTTTCCTCGACAGCCGGCGGAATGGATGCTACCGCAGCGGCGATGGCTTCCGGTGCCGGGTTAGTATCACCCGCTTCCACTGCGGCGATGACCTCAGCGGGGATGTCGATCGATTTTTCATAACGATTCGTGTTTCCCGGAAATTCGATTTGTGGTTTGAGAGGGAGTCTTACGCCATTGTCCTGGGCGAAAAGGCCTCGATAGATCAGATTTACCAGTGGACCGCAGACCCCCCCACCTGCACCGCCGTTTTGGACGAGGACGCAAATGGCGTATTTGGGCTTGTCATAAGGGGCAAAGCTCATGATCCAGGAGTTGTTGGACTTTTTGCCATTATCGACAGTCTGCGCGGTGCCGCTTTTCGCAGCAACCACAATGTTAGGGAGTTTGACCTTGCCGGAAGTGCCGCCCGGTTCATTGGAGGACATCCGCATTCCTTTGCGGATGAGTTCGATATCGGCCGCTTTGATGCCAGATTGGGTGAGATCGACTTCGAGTTTCGGGACATCCCCGATAACAAGTTCACCATCTTCGCCGACCGCCTTCTTAACGATGCGCGGTTTGTAGTATTTTCCACCGTTTGCCATGGTTGCCGCCACGGCGCAGATCTGGAGCGGGGTGGCGAGGGTATCTCCCTGGCCGATGGAAAGGAAGGCGGTGAGTGCGGGTGTCATCGGTTCGTTAGGTTTCGATGCGCGCCAAGCCCTGCTTCCGGGAAGGATTCCCGTGTCCTCCTTGGGCAGTTCGATGCCGGTGCGTTTGCCGATGCCGACGAGCTGACAACCCTCCACCATGGCTTTGGCGCCGATTGTGTTAGCCAATTTATTGAAGTAGGGATTGCACGAATGTTGGATCGCTTGGGACAGGTTTTGCGAGCCATGGCTGCCCTTGTGCATGTTCCAGATCCAGCAGCCGACCTTGGAATTACCATAAGTCACATAACCGTCACAGGAAAAGATGCGCGAGGCCATTCCGGCCAGGCATCCGGCGACGGCGGTAGGGATTTTCATGGTGGAGCCGGGCGTGAATTCGGAAATGGCACGGTTGGTAAATGGCGCGAGTTGTGCGTTTGCCCGATAGCCATCCCAGCGTTTCTGAGAGATGCTTGGAATGAAATCATTCGGGTTGTAATCCGGCACGGATGCCATGGCCAGAACCTCACCGGTATTCACATCCATCACGACTCCTGCCGCCCTCCCGGCGAAACGCAGGGCATACTCCAACAGGTATTGGGCACGGGCATCAATTGTCAGCTGGAGCTTTGCGCCAATACCGGGCTTGGTATAATCCGACATCCGGATGGTGCGCCCCTTTTCATCCTTCACAATGGTCTTCTGTCCTTCCGGGCCTTGCAGGATGTCATCCATGGATGCCTCCACTCCCGCGATGCCTTTATCATCCCCGATGTAATGGTTGAACTTTCGCATGGCGCTTTCTGGAATGTCCGCCTTTTCCCATTGCTTCATGTAGCCGAGAACGTGGCTGGCAAGGGCTCCGTATGGATACTGCCGCTGTGGGCGGATACTCAGGTAAACTCCGGGCAGGTCCAGATTGTGCTCTGCAAAACGTGCAAAATCCCCGTATGTTAGATCCGCCCTGTAGCTGAAGGGGATGAGCCCTCCATGAGTTAGGAAATGAGCACGGAGGTCGCCGGCTTTGTAGTTTTTCGCAAGCCCCAGCTTCCTCAATCGTTCGATAGTGCCCTCGTTGACAATTGTGACGATGTCCTTCTCCGACCGTTTGCGCGTGAGTCCGTCCTCCTTAGTCAGGCGCTGAATGGTGGGATCTTCGACGTGCTGTGCGAGGTATGCCTGGCGGATTTCATCTAAGTTAAAGGAGACTTCGTAGTTGCGGAGATTACGGGCGAGCGTGATGCCGTTGCGGTCGGTGATTTCACCACGGATGCCGGGCTCGCGGACGGTAACAGTGCGGTTCCCGGGGACCTGTTCAAGGAACTTTTCGCGTTGAACGATCTGGAATTCATGCAGACGGGTCAGCAATGCTCCGAAGCCGACGAGCACAAGGGCGGTCAGCAGGTAGAGTCGGAGCCGGTAACTGGTTTCCATCGTTGGTTAGGCAGTGCGGCGGCTATTACGTCCGGCTTCGGGGTTGATCGAGTGGTCACAAGCGCTTGCGATACGGAAGAGCAGCCAGAAGACGAGGGGGGAGAAAAACATCGTTAGCAGGGAGGTGAACGCCATTTGCTGTAAGGTGGATTTGGAAAGGATGAACTCACCACGGACGAAGTTGATAATGGCGTATTCGGCGGACAAATAGAGAAAGATCGCGAGTCCTGACAGGAATGCGGAGAAGTGCCATTTTCCTTGTTTGAAAAGCGGCTGAATTCCCTGCATTAGGAAGCCCATGGCCGCGAATAGCAGGATCGAGTAACCGAAACGCAATGACTCGACCTGTTGCGAGTAAACCTCCGCTTCGCCGCCGTGCGGTCCCAACGCGCAGTGGGCGTCCCAGAAAAATCCGCCGATAAACGCAAGCAGCAACATGGTGGGTTGACCCACGGTGACGGCAGAGCAAAGGAAAACGAGCTGCACCAGAAGAATCCTGGAATCATGAAGGCCGGTGAACGCGGGTAGAAACTGTTGCACCACAAACGAGGCGAGCAGGAGAAAAATGGTGATGAGCGAGTATCGGATCACGGGCGGGTGGGATCGGCGGAAAGCACGACGAATACCGTTCCTAGATCCGCGAAGTTCACCGATGGTCGGACGAGAGCTTCGGAATCCAGAGCGCCTTTTTCGACGGACTC
>JBDTNJ010000173.1:0-1911 GCA_039933825.1 Luteolibacter sp. | reverse complement strand
GGTCTAACTATCGGATTTCGACCCATATCAACCCACTAAAAGTCCAGCAGCGCCAAAAAAACTGATCCGCCGCATTGTATTCAGAAATTCCATCATGTAGACGGACTTCGATTGCTCCTCTATCGTTGCGGCATAGAGGTTCGCGAACCCGTTCTTTCGGATTGGGTTGGACGAAACGTAATTCCAGTCCAGGAACGGCTGAACCGCCCACCCCGGCATCGCGGCGATGGCCCGATCGCTCGCCACCAGTTGCAGGATTGCGACCGTGAGTTCTGTCTTCCGGCGAGGAGGATCAATGCTGGCGGGTTTGACAACCTCGCGGATCACATCGATCCTCTCGTCGGGAATCGGATAGGTCACCAGGGTCTCTTTGGCGATATCATTCGCTGTCAGATAGGCTTTGCGTGAATACGGGTGCTTTCTCGCCATCAGGGCCAAAATCTCATATCGAAAAAGCGGATGGTGAACCACACCGGCTCGCGGCTTGGCATGTGACACAATCACCAAATCCGCTAGATTATCGTTCAGGAGGACTACGGGATCGGGCTGAAAACCGGAGACGAGGTCCATTTCGATATCCGCCCAATTTTCACGGAATGCATCCATGCTTGGCATGAGCCAGTCGAAGCACGAATGGCATTCCACGGCGATGCGTAGCTGGCCCGCTTTGCCGGCGACAATCCGGGCGAGATCACGCTCGCTTTGAAGGATGAGTCTTTCGACATCGTATGCGGTTGCCAGCAGCCGGTCTCCAGCAGGACTGAGTTTGAACGGACTGCTTTTTCGTTGGAACAATTCAGCACCGACCTGATCCTCCAGAGCTTTGATCTGGTGGGAAAGGGCGGGTTGGGACAAGTGCAACCGTTTTCCGGCCTTCGAGAAGATGCCGGTTTCCGCAATAGCAACCAGGGCTTTCAAGATACGAAGGTCGATCATGAGGACTTGGTTCGCGGAGCGGAAATTGAAGGGTTTGGACTTCGACACCACTGGCGACCGCTTCCAACTTCCGGAGAACCCTCAGAAAAAATGCCAATATTTTCTCATAAAACAGCGAGGTTTCGTCGAAAGGCCATCAAGATCTCGACATTGGGTTAGCCGTTGTAAATGGGTCAAGTGACTAATTCGGCACTCATGCCCTAACATTTGAGAAAAACCTTATTTAAAAGACATTTTGACTCTCTGTCTTTTGGGGGAGACGCTTCTCCCCCCGCGCCTACTGCGTGCGGCGCTCCCCTCTCAGCGGGGACACCCCGCAACGCCCCCTAACCGTGGAGCAGGGAAAGCCACACATTCACCGCGTCACCGCTTCGATTTCCTGCGAGAAACGTGTCAACTGTATCGGTTGCCACAAGCCTGTAGGGCTGGGCGAAATCAGGAAGCATGCTCGTCGTCAGACGGCAGACAGGACAACGAAAACGCCGCACCATGATCGAGGTGATTTTGCTTCGATTGGATGACGAAACCCATCGACTGTAATAACCGAGGGCACGCAGACCCGCATTCTTGCCACAATTAGGACATGTCCGCGGGCGGGCAACGCGAAGCTGAGCGTCTTGCCGTGCATAATCATCCGGATCGCCGGAAAATGCGATGATGACCTGCATAGTCGGTACTGTCCGGGCTCGATGCGATTTTCATCTCCCGACTACTACCACGATCCGGGAAAATTACACGGCAAAGCGCCCTACGGGAATTTTACTCAGCGCAGGTACAGAAGGCTTCAGCAGTCCAAGTTCCAAGAGCTAAAAAAGAGGTAGCCCTCACCCGGAACTCCGCACCTGGAGTTCCGGGTGAGCTTTCATTCCCTACAACGTACCAGTCGCTCAGTCGTCGGCCCACATTGAAGATGGCTCAGATGGCGCTCACGCGACAACCGCAGGTCGGATTCCCAGCCAGGGCGTGAACCGTCGA
>JBDTNJ010000172.1:0-8062 GCA_039933825.1 Luteolibacter sp. | reverse complement strand
AGCTCATCAACAACATCGCGAAAGCGCACGGTGGTTTCTCCGTCTTCGCCGGTGTCGGTGAGCGGACCCGTGAAGGAAATGACCTTTATTGGGAAATGATCGAGTCGGGCGTTATCGCCACGGAGAAAGACGAAAAGGGCCATCCGAAACTCGATGACAAGGGCAACCCCGTGCTCGCTCCGGGCTCGAAAGTTGCGCTTTGCTACGGCCAGATGAACGAGCCTCCAGGTGCTCGTCTCCGCGTTGCCCTCTCCGCCCTGACCATGGCCGAGCATTTCCGTGACGAGGCCAATCAGGACGTGCTTCTCTTCGTCGATAACATCTTCCGTTTCTCCCAAGCCGGTTCCGAAGTGTCCGCGCTGCTCGGTCGGACGCCGTCCGCAGTAGGTTACCAACCCACCCTCTCCGAGGAAATGGCCGGTCTCCAAGAGCGGATCACCTCGACTAACAAAGGATCCATCACCTCCATCCAGGCCGTTTACGTGCCAGCGGATGACTTGACCGACCCTGCTCCTGCTAACACCTTCGCCCACCTTGACGCCACCGTCGTTCTTGAGCGTTCGCTTGCTGAGCAGGCGCTCTTCCCGGCGGTCGATCCGCTTGCTTCCACCTCCAAGGCTCTCGCTCCTGAGATCATTGGTGAGGAACACTACCGCGTCGCACGGGGAGTCCAGATGGTGCTTCAGCGCTACAAGGATCTTCAGGACATCATCGCCATCCTCGGCATGGACGAGCTTTCCGACGAGGATAAAACCAGCGTGTTCCGCGCTCGGAAAATTCAACGTTTCCTCACCCAGCCCTTCCACGTAGCCGAAGTGTTCACCAACGTTCCCGGCGTCCTCGTTTCCATCGAAGACACCGTTAAGGGCTTCGCTGAAATTCTCGACGGCAAACTCGACGACGTGCCGGAAGGCAACTTCTACATGAAGGGTGGAATCGACTCCGTGCCTCGCGACTAAAGATTTGAAATTTCAAATCTCAAATTTCAGATTCCTCTTCCATGCCTCTCCAACTCGATATCGTCACCCCTGAGAAAAGCATTTTCTCGGACCTCGTGGACAACGTCTATCTGCCCGGGGCGGACGGTGAAATGGGTATCTTACCGATGCACGCCGGTCTTGTCACTGCGCTGCAGGCTGGAGTTCTGCGTTACTTGCACAACGGCCAGGAAGTGTCGCTTGCCATCGGTTCAGGTTTCGCTGAAATCACCCAGACCAAGGTTGTCGTCCTCACTGACATGGCCCTCGGCGAGGCGGAAATCGATATCTCCCGCGCAGAAGCCGGTATCAAGCGTGCCCAAGAGAAACTGTCTTCCGTTGACCACAGCCTCGACGCCGAAGAGGTGGCCTATCTGCAAGGTAACATCGCAAAAGCCACTGCCGCGATTAGTATCAAGCGCAGAGGCGGTCGTTGAGCCGTTCCGTTGATTCAATCTCCTAACACCCGCTCCGGTTCATCCGCAGCGGGTGTTTTTGTGTCGCGATTTATCGCGGCTTTTGATAGCCGGGCAGCTTATGGGATCCGGAAAATCTTTTGGTTCGACGGGTCGCGGGCGAGTTGGCCGGTTTTGAATCCTTCCACGTCAATGACGTTGAAGGGTTCGTAAGGGCTTAGAACTTGATTCGGATTCGCGGTGCGCGTGGCGGTCGGGTAGCCGCCGATCCCCGGAGGAGCGGGCGCTGGTGCCGGGGACGGGTCAACGGGCGGCGCGACGTCGCTTGGCTGGCTGTAAGGATCGACCGGAGTCGGCGCATACGGAGGGTTGGGATGAAAGCGGGCGGGCGGAACTTCGGGTGGAATGCAGGCCACCAGCGATGAAAAACAGGTGACGACGGCGGCGAGTGAAAATTTCGACATGGGCTGTTGGGACGTGGGTTGTTGAACTTCTATTCGACTCAGGATGATCGTGCAATGAGATGCTTTGAAAGAATCGCCAGTTTGCGGGCTTTCGAGACGCTGTAGCGTTTTTTGAAGACATCAAAATGACCGCTCCCCATTTTTTCCAGCAGGACATGGTAGATTTCGCCCATGATTCGGGCCGGAACCAGGGCTGCCTGATCGCCGGCCGGAAGCGCTGCGGCAGCTTCGCGGAAAAATCCTTCCGCGCGCTCAGCCTCGAAGGCCATCAGATTCAGAAAACGCTCGTCGCGCACGTGGTCGATCAGGTCCTGCTCGGTGTAGCCGAATTGTGCGAGATCGGCCAGTGGCAGATAGATCCGACGGCCGTTCGTGAGATCCTCGGCGATGTCGCGCAGGATATTGGTGAGCTGGAGTGCATGGCCAAGGGCCACTGCATAACGCTCCGAACCGGGATCCTCACAGCCGAAGAGCCGGATCGAAACGAGCCCGACGGCGCAGGCGACTTTCCAGATGTAATCCGATAGATCCTGCCATGTCCCGAAGCGCTGCGGGTGGACATCCATCTGGCAGCCATCGATGATGGCAGCTAACAAATCATTCGGGATCCGGTGGCGGTCCCGCAGGCCGATGACCTCGCTTTGAAATTCATCGGGCTCGGCGAAACCGGAAAGCAGCCCGTTTTTCCACTGATTTAGAAGTTCCACGCGATTTTCCAAAGGCATGCCGGGATTGTCTGCCAGATCGTCCATCGTCCGGCAGAACGCATAGAAAATCACCATATCTTCCCGCCGCTCGCGTGGCAGGATCTTCAGGGCGAAGGCCAGATTTGACTTGGCCTTGCGGGTGATTTCCGAGGCGACTGACACGGCGTCAATGGATGAAGCCCCAGTGACCGGTGGTGATGGGCCAGAGGGAAAAGAGCGCCGGGCCGACGAGGTTGTATTCCTTCACAGTGCCCCAGTAGCGGGAATCGAGCGAGTTTCCGGTGTTGTCGCCGAGAGCCGCATATTCCCTAAGTCCGGGCGCTGCGGTTGCTGATAGGGAGAGCGTGGAACCTGGCTTGGCCAGATATTGGGTCATGAGTTTGCCGTGGTGAAGTGCTTCCCGTGAGTCGGCGAGGAGATAGCCGGTTGGATTGATTTTGTAAGGGCCTTCACCATGGATCACACGCTGGATACCGAATTCTTGGGCGATTTTTCCATCGACGAGAAGGTTTGGAGACTGGATCGATAGCGTATCACCAGGCACCCCGCAAAGACGTTTGATGTAGTGAGAGCCGGCACCTTGTTCGCCGCTGCGCTTCTGGATTCCTTCGATTCCGATCGTGTCGAAAACGAAAACTTCGCCGCGCTTGGGATTGCGGAAATGATAGGAAAATTTATCCACCAGCACGAGATCCCCGGAGTCCACCGTGCCTTCACAAATCACCGTGCCCTTGGGGAGAAGCCCGCCATTCCGCCCGGCGATCTGGATGGCGCTGTTTAAACCGATCTGGGACACCGGATTCGATGGTGCGGGCAACATGAGCGGCGCAGAATCGGTGAAATGAAGTTCCGCACGGCTGAAAAAGTGCATGTATTGAGTGTCCTGGATGTCGACCCGGCCATCTTTCGTGATCGCCAGATGGCGGTCTTGGTCATTCACTACACGAACGTAAGAACGCCCTCGAAGGGCTTTCTCTAACATTCTCTGGGGGAGACTCGGCCATTTTTCAATCGGCAGTGGTGTGGCGATGATTCCATTCAAAGTCGGCTGCATTGACCCCGTCGGAATGCGGAACGGCTGCAAATAATAAGCGCGGAGGCCCAGAGCGATGACAATGGCCACAAACATAACTTCGACATTTTCCTCAAGCCAACCGAGCGGCTTTTCACGGGGCAATGAGTTTTCACAAATGGCGCGGAGTTGCTTGGACGCCTCGTTCACCTTAGGCAGCTCACCTGTCTTAATCGCCGCGAGCAAATCCGCGCGCCGGGAATCAATTTCAGCCACGCGCTCGGGCTTGAGCAGGTCACGTTTGTAGTCCACGAATTTTTTCGCACCCTTGACGAGGTGCTGCGCTTCCTTTTTCCACTTCGGGGTGAACATGGTTGGAGTCTTGGGGCGGATGAGGCCGACTGCAAGGCCGGACCACTTCCCCTGTCATTTTCCGCCTGACATGTGACTGAGCAGTCGCTGGTTGAACTCGTCCGCCATGTTGTAGCCGAGGCGGCGGAGCTGTTGGTCGAGCGCGGCGATGGTCACCATTCGCGCTGTATCGCGGCCAGGGCCGACGGGGATTTCGACGTGGACGACTTGCTGTCCGAGAATTTCATAGGTCTTCTGCTGGAGTCCGATGCGGTCGACTTCGTTGAGATCGGCCTGGGGTTTGAGAGTGATGACGAGGTCGAGGCGCTTGTCCGGGCGGATCGAAGCGAGGCCATACAGGTTGGCGACATTGATGATGCCGATACCGCGGATTTCCATGTAGCCGCGCGAAAGATCGGGCGCGGTGGCCACCAGGTCACCACCCACGTATTTGATCCGCACCATGTCGTCGGCGACGAGTGAAGCCCCACGCTCGAGTAGGCCGATGGCGGTTTCCGACTTTCCCGAACCGCTTTTTCCCACGATTAAAATCCCGACGCCGCGCATATCCACCATGCAACCGTGCAACGTCACACTAGGCGCGAATTCATGCTCCAACCGGATCGTGGCGGCATTGAGGAAATTCATGGTGACTTGCGAGGTGCCGAAAACCGGGATGCTGTGTTCCTTCGCCACGACCATTAGATTGTCATCGAGCGCCGAACCGCGGGCGACCACGATGCACGGGATTTCCCGGTCACACATCCGGCGGAAACGATCCATCCGCATGACTTCCGGGAGTTTCTTGAGATAGGAAAGCTCTGAGTTTCCGAGCACCTGAACGCGTTTTTTGGCGAAGTAGGAAAAGAAGCCCGCGAGCGCGAGACCTGGGCGGTTCATCGCTGGCTCACTGATCAACCGGTCAAAGCCAATCTTTTCGCTCAGCAAAGTCAGGCCGAGGGAGGCGGCATGGGCTTCGAAAAATTTCTCAACGGAAATGGAAGCAACGGTCTTGACGCGGGGAGGCATGGCGATGACTCAAGCAGACGAATACCGCCACCGCACGCGCAGAATCGAATAAAGTTGGTGGCCAGAACGGAATTCCATGGTTTCATTTGTCGCTTAAGGCGCATTTGTCCGATTCTACAGGTTGCACCCCGGAGCGAACGTGTTACAACCCCGCCGAGAACCATGCCAAACTACGATTACGAATGTCAAAAATGCGGGAAACGCTTCGAGGTGTTTCAAAGCATGAATGATGCAAAGCTCACCGACTGCCCACTCCCGGAGTGTGACGGTACGGTGAAACGCCTGCTCGGCACCGGCGGCGGAATCATTTTTAAAGGCTCCGGCTTTTATCAAACCGATTACCGCTCCACTTCCTATCAGGCAGGAGCCAAGGCTGAAAGCAGCGCAAGCGCACCCGCTGCCCCTGCCGCTCCGGCCCCAGCCGCGTCGACTCCGAAATCAGGGGATTGACACTCCGCGAAGCGAGGCTTTGCAAGCGGGCCACCCCATGCTAAGCACTGCGGCCATGGCCGATCCTACAAAACCCAAATCCGGCGGAGGATGTTTTTCCGTCCTCATTGCGATCGTTCTTTTGGTGGCTGCCGGCGGATTGGGTGCCGGAGTTTTTTTCGCTGCCCAACCCCAGGATCTGGCGGATCTAGGTATCTCTGCGAAAACCGCACAGCTACGCGATATGAAGGTGGTATTGAAAAACTCGATTGACCGCGGATTTCCTGTGACACTCAGCGAGGGGGAGATCAACAACTGGTTAGGCCGCACGCTGGTAACGAAGCAGGGAGGGATGCTCGCTTCGCAGGTTTCCCTCGAACGCGTATGGGTTCGTCTCGAAGATGGCTTTGCCGAAGTGATCATGGAGCGCAGGTTCATGAACCAGCCCTTCACCGTTTCGATGTTTCTCAAGGTTGAAAAAATGGAGGGAGCCAAAGGCGTTATCACTGAAGTAAAACTCGACGGCGGTCCCTATCATAAGGACGTGCCGCAACCCCCGCGTGGCGGACGCTTTGGAAAACTGGTCGTGCCACAGGGTTTTTTGATTCTTGTTATGCCTGCCTACGAAAAACTCGCGGCATTGTTTCCGGAGGAAAAAAACCTGGGCATTCAGGAGATGGCCCGCATCAAGATCGAAAAAGGCCGGATGATCCTCAATCCGAGGGCACCGGCGGAAACTGGCTCCCATCTGCCACAGGTGTTCTAACTTTACATGCGCGCTTACTTGCTAGTTCTGGGATTTTGCCTGGCTGCCATTACCAGTGCTGAAGAAATTCCCCGGGCGGTGCAAATCACCGAGCCACCGGAGCAAATGAAATCCCTCGGCTTGGACAGGGTGATCAGCCGCTCCAAGCAATTTCGCGTCGGCGGAGGAGATGGCCTTGTCCGCGGAACCGTTGCGATCCTAGCTGAAGAGACGAAGGATGAACTGTTGCGCCTCACGGAAGAAAACGACGAATGGAAAATCCCCGTCACGATCATTCTGCATGGAAAATCCGGCGATCCCATGCCCCTGCGGACAGTGAGCATGCAATTGCTTGTCAGTGAAAACGGCTACGACCTGAGGATGGACGTGCACTTGAGTCGCGGCGTTGAACGCGAGCGTTTCAAATACGCCGCGACTTCCGCTTTGCTCTACGAGCGCTCCTTGCTTGGGCGGACCGCTGCCGATGATGAACGACCGCTCCGAGTGCCGCCATGGCTGGCTGATGGCTTGCTCGAAGCGACCGATTGGCGGCTCAACCGCAGCGACCGCCGCTTGTACGAGGCTCTCTTCAAAACCGGCGGGCTGTTTAAAATCGATGACCTCATGGCCATCGGCGAGAATGATTTTGAGAATCTCGATGGAGCCACCCGCGCCGCTTTCCGGGTGTCATCCGGGGCACTTGTCATGGCGCTGTTGGAGCAGCCCCAGGGCAAGCAGGGCTTCCGGGCGTTTCTCTCCGATGTTGCGGGCTTCGAAGGCGAAATGCCGACACTTCTGCGCAAGTACTTTCCCGAGCTCAACCTGTCAGAAACGAGCCTTGCCAAATGGTGGACACTGCAACTCGCCAGCAAGGGCGGGCTCACGTTGCTGACCGATATCCTAACAATTAATCAGACCGAAGCCGCGCTTAGCGAGGCGCTGCATCTGAGTTTCCGCAGCGAGGAAGGCATATTGCAGCAAAAGGAACTCAGTGCGTGGCCGGAACTCGTGGGCTTGAAAGAAATCGAGCGCATCGCCGCCGTCCGCCTCGCTCAGGATGCGCTGGTTCGGCTGAGTTACCGTTGTTTTCCCTCCTACCGCCCGCTTTTGTCAGAGTACCAACTCATCCTAACGACTATTGCAAAAAACAAAACCGCCGATGTCGATATCCGCCTCGCCGCGCTTCAGGACACCCGCGCGACCATGAAGGCGAAGGCGACCCGCGCCCGCGACTACCTGGATTGGTTTGAAATCACCCGCGCTCGCGAAACCAGCGGAGTTTTTGATGACTACATGCGCCTCAAGGACCGCCTGAAGGCGAATCCCCATCAGCGCAAGGACGAGCTATCACTCTATCTGGATAGGATGGACAAGATCTTCCACCGCGAGGAAACAAAGAATCGGGCGATGCCGCCACCTTGAGTTCTTGCAGGGATCTTTGTTAGCAAGCTCAAGAACCGCAATGAGGTGGGGTAGTTGCTAGTTCACTTTTTGGATTGCTCCTGTGTCCTCGGCCTCCGCAGCTTCCTTGGCACGTTGCGCGGCCAGTTTTTCCCTGACTTCATTGGATACCTCGCTTTGCACGGCTTGTTGCGTCTTCTCTGCTAGCCGGGCTTTCTCCGCTTTTTGGTTTTTTTCCACGAGTTTCTGCTCCTCGGATTTTTCCGCTTCTCGTGCCTCCCGCGCCTTTCTGATTTCCATCAGTTCCTTTGCCCTTTGCGCCTGCCTTGTTTCTTCTGCAATTTTAACCTTCTCCAATTGCTCCGCCTTTTGGTTTTTTTCCGCAAGTTTCTGCTCCTCGGATTTTTCCGCTTCTTTTGCCTCTCGCGCCATTCGGATTTCCATGAGTTCCTTGGCCTTTTGTGCCTGCCTCACTCCTTCTGCGATTTTAGCCTTATCTTGTTGCTCCAACTTGCCTGCGACCTCCACTTG
>JBDTNJ010000171.1:0-16226 GCA_039933825.1 Luteolibacter sp. | reverse complement strand
AACATGTAGCCGGAAATGCGCGTGTCCTTTCCTACAATCACGCGGTTTCGTTTCGGCTCGCTGGAATGCAGGACATTCGCAACGGCCTTACCCATGCGCAGGGCGACCTCAGCGGTGATGGGAAACTCGTTCACCCGGCCTCGAATGCCGTCAGTTCCAAATAATTTCATGTGGCGGATGGATCTACGAAAGGGGCTGATCTGTTCAAAAAAATATGAACTCATCAAGCTAAAAACACTTGGATTTTAAACGGGCCACGGGATTTAGAAGACATTTCAAAGGCCGAGAACCGCACGATAAATCCGTCCGGGGGATTTTTTCAGGAACTGGCGGGCAAGCGATTCAAATTCTTCGGAAAGGTCAGTCAGGTGAAGCTCCAAATCACCCTGCTTCTCATCGCTGTTGAGCATTTCCAAGCGGGTAAGTTCCTTTTTCAAATGCTCGGCGCAGGTCGTTGCAGAATCCACCAAGCTCACCTCGGCGGGCAGGATCTCGCGTAAAACAGGGATCAGCAGTGGGTAATGCGTACACGCAAGCATCAGCGTATCAATGCCTTTTTCCACCAAAGGATCGAGATAGGTTTTCAAAACCAAGCGCGTGGCCGGGTGATCGATCCAGTTTTCCTCAATGAAAGGCACCAGCAGAGGCGTCGCCACACTGTGAATCATCAGCCCGGTGCGGCGGAGGGCCAGCGCGTGTTGGTAAGCGTGGGAGCCGATGGTGCCACGCGTGGCAATGATTCCGATGCGCTGGGCGTTCGGATTGGCGAGTGCGGCCTCCACCCCCGGCTCGATCACACCGAGGATGGGAATCCGGTATTTTTCATGTAAGCTTGGCAACGCGTGGGCGGTGGCCGTGTTGCAAGCCACGACAATGGCTTTCACGCCCTTTGATATGAGAAAACGCACGTCCTCATCGGCGAAATGGCGGATGGTTTCCGGGCTTTTCGAGCCATAGGGCAGTCGTGCGGTATCCCCCAGATACAGGATGTTTTCCGCTGGCAAAAGTTCCTGCACGGCCCGGACGACGGTCAGACCGCCGACACCCGAGTCAAAAATTCCAAGAGGCGCTGAATTCACTGCCACGATTGTGCCCAGCCTCCCGCCCGCGCCAAGCCCAAAGCCACTATGCCACATGAGTCGCCTTCCATCAATCGGCCAACGCACGGCTCAGATCGTTGGGATGGCGGTAGCCGAGGTGATAGGCGACCGCCTTCACCTGCCAGCCCTCCTCGTGAATCAGCCGCCGCGCCTCTTCGGCTTTCACTTTACGGAAATAGGCACCCGGCGGGAATCCTGTCTGCGCCCGAAAAAAGCGATGCAGCGTGCTGGAAGACATCCGAAGATAATCACAAAGGGCGGGCACTGGCGCATGGATCGCAAGGTTTCCGGCCATCCACGTCTGTGCCAACTTCCAGCGCACTTCATCCTCCGCTGGCGCGGGCTGGTTCGCTCGCAGGATTTCCACTTCGAGCAAATCTCTCAGGGCAGCCAGAGTCCGCGGCAGTTGACTGTCAGCTAAGGCAACCTCGTTTCGGCATCGGACGTGTAATTCCGCCAAGAGCTCCAACGACCTCTCCCTGACGCTTAGCGCGAGAAACCCACTTGGCCCTAGGCACAATTCCGACAACCTCGGCTGCCCCTGCCAGATCCAAACGAGAATTTCGACCTTGGATTGCTGGGACTGGGTGATGCCGAATGCGCAGGATGGGGCAAACAACAAGGCAACTGGTCCCCTTACTGTCTGCGTCGAGAACTCCATGTTCACCACGATCTCGCCGCTTAGAATGATGTAATAATTGGTCCCCAAATCGTAGTGGATCGCAAGCGGCTCCTTGACAAAATCACGCTGCCCCCAGCCGAGGTAAAGCAATGGCAGATCCTCTCCACCACCCCAGTTCGGGCGTCCGGGAGGTGGAATGATGGTGCCCTTTGGTATTCGGTCAGACATGATAGCAGTTTATGTCAACCATTCTGAATGAGCTAGTTCTTTTCCATGTTCACACGCCGGATTTGTTTCTAGGGTGCTTGTCGCAGATGAAAACACGTCCACTCGGCAAAACAGGCATCGACCTGCCAATCCTTTCCTTCGGCGCATCCTCGCTGGGCGCAGAATTCCGCTCGATCACGCTCGACGAGGCGATGCTCTCGACGAAAACCGCCATCGACCTCGGCATGAATTTCATCGACACCTCGCCTTACTACGGTCGCGGCATGTCGGAAATCATGCTCGGACTCGGGCTGAAAGGAATTCCACGGGAAAAATATCTGCTAGGCACGAAGCTCGGCCGCTACTCGGATGTCCATTTTGATTTCTCCGCCAAACGCGTCGAGGAATCCGTCCATATTTCACTTCACCGGTTAGGCACCGACCACCTTGATGTCATCCTGCTTCACGATGTCGAATTCGTGCCGCTCCAACAAATCTGGGAGGAAACCATTCCCGCTGTTATAAAACTGAAGGAACAAGGAAAAGTCCGCGCCGTCGGATTTTCCTGCTATCCGATGAAAACTTTCAACGCCGTGCTCGATCATGTGGAAAACGACATCGACTGCGTGCTTTCTTACAACCGTTACACCCTCCAGAACACCACGTTTGTGGATGATCTGCTGCCACGCCTCGCGGCGAAAAACATCGGAGCCATGAACGCCGGCCCATTCTCCGCGCGTCTGCTAACAAACGCAGAGCTCCCCTCCTGGCTCAAGGAACCCGAGGAGGTCAAAGCCGCCGCCCGCGCCGCCGCGAAGCTCTGCGCCGACCGTGGAACGGATATCGCCAAGCTCGCACTCCAGTTTTCCTGCGAGCATCCCGGACTCGCCACCACCGTCGCCGGCTCCGCCAACCCCGCGAACATCCGCAAGTGGGCCGAGTGGTTGGAAGAACCCATCGACCGAGAACTGCTCGCCGATGTCCTCGCCCTTTTCGCCCCGGTAAAAAACTCCGGCCACCTCGAAGGTCTTCCCGAAAACAACTGATGCAAGCCATCCAATTCACCGCAGCCAAGGAGATCAACATCGTCGATCTCCCCGAGACAACCGCACCCGGCCCCGGCGAAGCCCTCGTCCGCACCCACCGCATGGGCATCTGCGGCACCGACCTTTCCGCCTATCTCGGGAAATTCCCCTTCTTCGCCTATCCGCGCACTCCCGGTCACGAACTCGGCCTCGAAGTCGTCGCCGTAGCCGATGACGTGACGAACGTGAAGCCCGGCGATAAATGTTCGTTAGAACCCTACATCAACGATCCGGAAACGCCGACCTCCAAAAAGGGCGCGATCAATTGCTGCCCCGGCGTGCAAGTCATCGGCGTCCATAACAACGGTGGACTGCGCAAGGGCGTCTTCCCCGTCCCCGCCCGCAAGCTGCATGTGGGTAACGATCTTTCCTACGACCAACTCGCGCTCGTCGAAACCCTCGCCATCGGCTACCACGCCGTGCAACGCGGCAATCCCAAACCCGGCGAAACCGTGCTCGTCATCGGCGCGGGGCCCATCGGCCTCGCGTGCCTTGAATTTTTGAAACTGATGGACGTGAAAACCGTCGTCATGGACATGGTCCAAAGCCGTCTCGATTTCTGTCAGAAAAATCTCGGCATCCAGCACGCCATTCAATTCAAGCCTGACGATTCCCACCTCGCGGAGTTGGAGAAACTCACGGATGGCCAGCTTGCCGATGTCATCATCGACGCCACCGGCAGCCCGAAGTCGATGTCCACCTGTTTCACCTACGCCGCCTTCACCGGCCGGGTCGTTTACGTCGGCATCACCACGTCCGATCTCACCTTCCCTCACGCGCCGGTTTTCCACCGCCGCGAGCTGACCTTGTTAGCCTCCCGCAACGCCATGCCCGAGGATTTCGAGAATATCATCCAGCTCATCCGCGACGGAAAAATCAATACCGACCTCTGGATCACCCACCGTATCGCCTTTGAAAATGTCCCCACCGAGTTCGATCAATTCACCGATCCCACCCTCGGCGCGATCAAAGCCATTATTGAGGTGAACTGAATCCAAAATTCTTCACCCTCGTCCCCTTATTCCATCTGCGTTCATCCGCGTCCATCCGCGGTTAAAAACTCTTCTCACTCTTCCTCCGCGCCCCTTCGCGACCTTTGCGCCTTCGCGGTAAACTCTACTTCTATCTACCTATGAAAACCTGCCCAAAATACACATTCGGCGTCGGCGATCGTTTCGCCAACGGCGCACACGCCCAGCTCGCCGCTTTTATCGAAGCCAAAAAACTCGGCATCGACATCGTTCCCGTCTGGAACAAATCCAACCGCGAGCACAACATCATCGGCTCCGAGCCCATCCAAACCCGCCAGGCCGCCGACAAGGCGGTCGCCGACCTCGGCTGGACCGGCGAGTATCTGCTAGACGCCGACCACATCAATCTTTCCACCGTGGACCGCTTCGTCGCGCCCTGCGATTTCTTCACGCTCGACGTGGCAGATGACATCGGTGAAGCCGCCGATCCAGCCGATGTGGCCGCGTTCATCGCCAAACACCCCGAATTGATCGGCACCGTCGCCATCGAAGGCATCGAAAAGCCATTCGAAATCACCTGCGCCGACGTGGAGAAAACAGCCAACCAATTCCTCAAGGCCACCCAGAAGGCCGCCGCCATCTATCAGCACATCGTCACGGCCAAGGGCGGCACCGACAATTTCGTGACCGAAGTCTCGATGGACGAAACCGACAGCCCGCAAACACCGCCGGAAATGCTCATCATCCTCGCCGCCATCGCCGACCAGGGGATCCCGATCCAGACCATCGCGCCGAAATTCACCGGACGGTTCAACAAGGGCGTCGATTACGTCGGCGATGTCGCGCAGTTCGAAAAGGAATTCAACGACGACCTCGCCGTCATCGCCCACGCGATCAAAACCTACGGCCTGCCTCCGGCCTTGAAGCTCTCGGTCCACTCTGGCTCGGACAAATTTTCCATCTATCCGATCATCAAACGTGCCATCCAGCGCACCGGTGCCGGCCTCCACATCAAAACCGCCGGGACGAATTGGTTGGAGGAAATCGTCGGCCTCGCGGAAGCGGGTGGCGAGGGGCTTGCGCTTGCGAAAAAAATCTACGCCAAGGCCCTCGATAAAAAGGAAGCCCTCTGCGAGCCCTACGCCACCGTCATCAACATCAACGATGCGAACCTGCCTTCCGCCGAGGAAGTTAACGGCTGGACCAGCGCGCAATTCACCGACGCGCTTCGTCACATCCAATCGAACCCCGGCTACAATGCAGACCTCCGCCAGCTCCTCCATGTCGGATTTAAAATCGCCGCACAAATGGGCGACACCTACATCCAGGCGCTCAAGGACAACTCCGCCGTCGTCGCGAAAAACGTCACCGGCAACCTGCTGGACCGCCACATGAAGCCGCTGTTCCTGTGAATTAATAACAAGATTATTTAGCCGCCGATGGACGCAGATACACGCAGATGGAAGAGTAATAATTTAGGTTATCTATCTTAATTCTTTATCTGCGTTCATCTGCGTCCATCGGCGGTTAAATAATCTTCATTCTTCGCATTTCACAAATGATCGACTCACACCACCACCTCTGGAACTACTCCACTGAGGAATACGACTGGATTCCACCCGGCTCGCCGCTCGCCCAGAACCAGCTCGTCGCCGAGTTGGAAATGGCCACCGCCGCCGCCGATGTGGATGCCACGGTGGTGGTGCAGGCGCGACAAGTGTTGGTAGAATCCGACTGGCTGCTTTCTCTAGCGGAAAAATCCGACCTCATCGCCGGCGTCGTCGGCTGGGTGCCGTTGATTGACGAAAACGTCGGCGAGCCACTCGACCGCCTCGCCGCGCATCCGAAGTTCAAGGCGGTCCGCCACGTCCTCCAAGGCGAACCAGACGAATACTTCCTGCGCGACGATTTCCATCGCGGCCTCGCGCTTTTGCCCGACCTCGATCTCCGCTACGACCTGCTGCTGTTCCAACGCCAGCTCCCCGTCGCCATTCAGTTAGTTGATCGCCAGCCGGACCTCGGCATCATCATCGACCACATCGCCAAACCGGAAATTCGCAACGGAAAAATCGACTCTGCCTGGAAAACAGGCATGGCCGAACTCGCCCGACGCGACAATATCCTCGGTGTGAAAATCTCCGGCATGGTCAACGAGGTGCTCGACCCCGAAATCGACGAGCCCACCCTCCGTTCCTACTTCGAGGAAACCCTCGCAATGTTCGGCTCAGACCGCATCCTCTTCGGCACCGATTGGCCCGTCTGCCTACTGCGCATCGATTCCTATAAAACATGGGCCGACATGGTCCGCCGCTTCGTTGTCGATCTATCACCAGACGAACAACAGGCCATCCTAGGCGACAACGCGGCGCGTTGTTACGACCTATAGTCGCAAACCGTTTCACGACAGGTTGTTTCCACCAGAACCGTTGGGATGCGCCTTAGTTCACCACTCATCTTCGGGAGTGCCGTCGCGGCGTTGCTGCCTGAGAGGAGGCGGCTGGCCGGATAAGTTTCTCTGGATTCCATAGGAAATGGTTTCGTCGGATGATTCATCATCATCTGAAAAAACCATTCTGCGGCTCCGGCGGAATCCGATTAAGCCACCAAACCCCAAGCC
Source organism: Luteolibacter sp. (assembly GCA_039933825.1). GTDB lineage: Bacteria > Verrucomicrobiota > Verrucomicrobiia > Verrucomicrobiales > Akkermansiaceae > Luteolibacter. The sequence continues at coordinate 9,624 of JBDTNJ010000171.1, read as the reverse complement.
GAACAAAAGTCCGGCCCGGAGGTAGAGATTCACATTCGGCGACGACGCGACATCGGAGACCTGCGGATGTTCGAGAATTGGCAAAACCGGCAGGTCCGATTTCGAAGGTCCCAACAGTTCACTGGTTGCCATCTGATGGAACTGCCAATGCAGTTGGAACGTTTTCGACTGCCAGACGCCCATCGCGGCAGGTGCACCGCCCTTCGCAAGAACAGGGATCATTCTAAAATCCCAAAGACCGGCTCCGTCTCTCGCTTCCTCGTGCATGAGATTATCAACGGATCTGCGTTTTTCCAGCAGTTCCCTCGCATCTTCCATTCTAAGCGGGAATTCCGCAGTGACATTCTCCAAAGCAGCCTCGGCATCCATGCCGCGGAAAAGCCACGTGAGCTCGGCGGCAAGTTCGCACGCGTAAAATTTGTTGGTATCCACCACCACGATCTCGGCCCATCCCTTACCCGCCTTGATCCGGGTATGCTGGCGAAGCCGCGCCACCGCGTCCGCATTGGGTTCGTGTTTTTCCAAATAATCATCCGCCAAAAGGATGGCCTGCGCCGCGTGGATCGGTGAGAGTTCAACCGACCGCCCCTCCTTTTCATTCCCCGCAAGAACCGTACGCGACGAAAACATCTTCGGGCGGCTGTAACAAAAAACTGCTGAGGTAACCAAACCCAGAACTGCCCCCAAAACCATCCAATGAAGAATTGCCCAAGCCTTGGAGGAATTGTTTGAATCGCTCATTTCGTCATCAAGTCAATCAGTCTCCCAAACGATTGACAACGGCCCATTGGAGAACCGTATGGCAGCCAGCAAAAGCACCCAACCGAGAAACCAGCTGAAAATATCCTGCTCGACGCGATTCACGTAACTTTGCGAACCTCCGCGCATGCCTCGCTTTGCCCGAATCATCGTTTGGATCACCGTTTCACTGCTGGGCGTGATAGCAGTCTCGGTCGCGGCGTTCCAGCGGGGGGAGCCGGTGAATGCCTTGTGGCTAGTGATCGCCGGTGTCTGCACCTTTGCAGTGGCGTATCGGTTTTACTCGGCCTGGCTGATGGCGAAGGTGCTGACAATCGATGACAACCGCGCTCCGGCTGCGGTGACTTGCGACGATGGGAAGGATTTCGTGCCGACGCCGAAGTGGGTGGTTTTCGGCCACCACTTCGCTGCCATCGCCGGGCCGGGGCCGCTGGTCGGGCCGGTGCTGGCGGCACAGTTCGGCTACCTGCCGGGCACACTTTGGATTCTGGTGGGGGCCACGCTTGGCGGAGGTGTGCATGATGCGGTGATCCTCTTCGCCTCGATGCGGCGGGATGGAAAATCGTTAGGACAAATGCTCAAGGAGGAGCTGAATCCGGTGATCGGCCTGATCGCGATGATCAGCTTGTTAGCGATTATGACCATCCTGCTGGCGGTGCTCGGGCTGGTGGTGGTGAAGGCTCTGGCAGAAAGTCCGTGGGGACTTTTCACCATCGCCGCGACTATCCCGCTGGCGTTTATCATGGGCGTGATGATCAAGAGCGGAAAAGTCAGCGTCACGGCGGCGTCCGTTTTCGGGGTGATCGGATTGATCGCAGCGGTGGTGGGCGGGAAATATCTATCACCGGCACTGACCTCGGCGCTGACTCTGAAATCGACCCAACTCGCGTGGGCGATCATGATTTACGGCTTCACCGCCAGCGTGCTGCCCGTGTGGATGTTGCTCGCACCGCGCGACTATCTGAGTACTTTCATGAAGCTCGGCACGGTAGCGGTGCTTGGTGTTTTCATTGTTTTCCTGAATCCCCCGCTGCACATGCCTGCGCTCACACCATTCGTCTCCGGGGGGGGATTCGTCGTGCCAGGACCGGTTTTCCCGTTCGTCTTTATCACGATCGCCTGTGGGGCGGTGAGCGGATTTCATGCGCTCATCGCCTCCGGCACGACGCCGAAACTTCTGGCCCGTGAAAAAGACATTCGCCTCGTGGGATACGGGGCGATGGTGGTGGAAATGTTAGTTGCTCTGATGGCGGTGATCGCCGCCTGCGCGCTGCATCCCGGCGAGTATTTCGCCATCAACTCACCGATCGACCCGAACAACGCCGCCGCGGTGACCGCACAGATCGCGAAGATCAATGCGATCGGCCCCGAATACGCGATCACCGAAGCTCACATGCTGCAACTCGCTAAGGATCTGGGAGAACCCCATATGATCGGCAAGGTCGGCGGTGCTCCGACATTCGCCGTGGGCATGGCGCAGATGTTTGCGAAAGTCATCCCTGGCAAAACCGCGCTCTCGCTCTGGTATCACTTCGCCATCATGTTCGAGGCGCTTTTCATCCTCACCACACTGGATGCAGGCACGCGCGTGGGGCGGTTCATCCTCCAGGATTTGTTAGGTCAATTTTCCCCGCGTTTGAAAGACACCAAGTCTTGGCTGGGCAACATCACCGCTACCGGTCTGCTCGTTTCCGCGTGGGGATTCTTTCTCTATCAAGGGGCGCTCGATCCGGAAGGAATCGCCAAAAGCCTGTGGCCGATCTTCGGGATTTCCAACCAACTGCTCGCAGTTATCGCCTTCTGCCTCGGCACGGTGGTGCTTATCAAGATGGGCAAGGCCCGCTTCTGTTGGGTGACCGTGGTGCCGATGCTTTTCCTCACCGCCGTCACCTACGCTGCGGGCTGGATGAAAATTTTCTCGCCCAACGCCGCCGGTTTCATCCCCGCAATCCGCACGCTGGAGACGAAGATCGCCGGCGGACTCGAAGGCAAGGCGCTGGCCATGGCGAAAACCTCGCTCTTCAACGCCCGCGTCGATGTGGTGGTCACTGCCACGTTTCTCATCTTCGTCTCCGTGATCGTGCTCGGTACGGCCTACGAATGTTGGCTACTGCTCTCGAAGAAAAAGGCAATCGTGCTGCGGGAAAGTGATTACGTCGCTCATCCAGAATTTGATTGATCCCCCTCGAATTCACAATTCACCCAGCATTTGCTTTCACATTCCTCCGATGTTCTTCACAGTGCCCGCCTTCCCAACAACAAATCCATGATCGACCGCATACTCGCCAAACGCATTGTCCCCGTCGTTGTCCTTGACCACGTCGAATCCGCCGAACCTCTCGCGGAAGCGCTGCTGGCAGGCGGCCTCGACATCATGGAAATCACCTTCCGCACCGCCGCCGCCGAGGAGTCAATTAAACGCATTTCCGCACGTTTCCCGGAGATCCTGCTAGGTGCTGGAACACTGCTGGAAAAGGAGCAGGTCCAACGTGCCAAGGACGCCGGGGCCACCTTCGGCCTTGCCCCGGGACTCAACCCTAACATCATCGCCGCAGCCAGGGAAACCGGCCTGCAATTCTCACCCGGCGTGATGACCCCCAGCGATGTGGAACTCGCGCTCTCGCTCGGCTGCAAGTTGCTCAAGTTTTTCCCCGCCGAAGCGGCAGGCGGAACGAACATGCTCAAATCCCTCGCGGGTCCTTACGGCCATACCGGCGTGAAATTCATCCCCACTGGCGGCATCACCTCAGGCAATCTCGCGAGCTATCTGAAGCTTCCCATCGTCGCCGCTATTGGTGGTTCATGGATGGTGGACAAGCAACTCGTCAACGATGGCAAGTGGGCCGAAATCACGCGCATCACCAAGGAAGCGCTTGAAGCCGCAGCAGCAGCCCGCTAGTTTGTTGTTCGGTGGCGTGGGAAAACCAGCCCATGAACCTCCGCCGGGCCTGATGTGACATCCTGTTGACAGACGGGTGGCGAGACTTTCCACTGGCCGCAAATGCAAGACCACTCCGCAGCGCTCATCCAAATGGCCCTCGCCGAAGATATCGGGTCCGGCGATGTCACTTCGCAGTTTTTCATCCCGAAAGAACGTCGCGCCTGTGCATTTGTGACGGTGCGCGGGGACGGGGTCATCTCTGGTGTCGAAGTCGCAGCGCGGGTTTTCGCGACGGTCGATCCCAAACTGGAGGTGGAAGTCCTCATTCCTGATGGAAGCAAGGTGAGCGGGGGGGCTCTGCTGATCCGCATCGAAGGCTCGGCCCGTTCCATCCTGACGGCGGAACGCACGGCGCTGAATTTCCTGCAACGTCTGAGTGGTATCGCCACGCTGACGGCCCAATACGTGGAACTGGTTAGAGGAACTCGGGCGCGCATTCTCGACACCCGTAAGACCACTCCCGGCTATCGGATGTTAGAGAAAAAAGCCGTTGCGGACGGTGGCGGCACGAATCACCGATTGGGACTCTACGACAGGGCGATGGTGAAGGATAACCACCTCGTTGCGGAGGGCGATGCCGGAGCGATTCGGAATGCCATTCAACAGCTGCATGTGGAAAGACCTGATGTGGAAGTGGAACTGGAAGCAGATCACCTCGATCAGGTTCACACGTTTCTCAAAATCGAAGGGGTGGACCATATCCTGCTGGATAACATGAGTCTGGAGGAACTTTGCGAAGCCGTGGCCGCCCGGGGGGATCGCGGTAAACCGCAGCTCGAAGCGAGTGGCGGAGTGACACTTGAGACACTTCGGGATATTGCGAAAACGGGCGTGGATTTCATTTCCGTCGGAGCACTCACCCACTCGGCACCGGCGCTGGACATCGGTTTGGATTTCAGTCCCCTCGAAGGTTGATTTTATGGCGGAGGATTTCACAAGCATTTCCGAGGGACTGCCTGAGCCATTTCGACTGCTGATCCGGGAAACGGCGGGCTCGACGAACGACGAAATCCGCCAGCTGGCCCAAACGGGAGCTGCCGACGGATTGATCCTGCTGGCGGAACGCCAAACCGCAGGGCGCGGACGGAGAGGCGCGGCTTGGTTTTCTCCGCAGGGCGAATCGCTTGCATTTTCGATCCTGGTACGCCCGGAAGAACCGAAGGCCTTGTGGCCGAGGCTTGCGCTCGCTGCCGGCTTGGCGGTCGCGGAGGCGGTGGAATCGTTCGGTCCCCAAGCGGGGATCAAGTGGCCCAACGATGTGTGGATTCGCCATCTTAAAGTGGCGGGGATTCTGGTCGAGGCCGGGGTGGATTTTGCGGTTGTCGGGATCGGAATCAATGTGAAGACGACCGAGTTCCCCCCTGAAGTGGTGGGAATTGCCACCTCGCTGCAAATCGAGGGCGGCCGGGAATTTTCGCTTCCCGAAGTGCTGGCGGCAATCGTCCGCCAATTTTCCATGCGGCGCCAACAAATCGGAAATTCGTTCGAGGAACTTCTTTCGGCCGTTCGGCTGCGCTGTGTGCTAACCGGTAACCGGGTTTCGCTAATCACGTCGAGCGGGCTAAAAACCGGAGTAGTCGAAGGCCTCGCACCAGGTGGCGAACTACTGCTGCGCACGGAATCCGGGCTAGAACGCTTGATACAGGCCGATGAAATCCGATTGCTGCCGGAGTAAAATCCCGTGTTTCAATCAGTGGAAAACGAGAGCAGATTCCATCCATGAAATTGAGTTTCACCACGATTTTGACCGCATCCGCCTGCCTGTGTTTTGGTTCCTGTGCCTCAACCCAACCCGCGAAGAAGGACAAAGCAGACGAAACAAGGGCCAAGACAAAGCCCGAGGCCCCGAAAATCGTGGGAAGAATCGCTTCGATCCCCGCGGACAAACGCTTCGTTTTGATTCAAAGTTACGGAAAGTGGACAGTCGAGACTGGCACAGTTCTTACCACAAGAGGACCCAACGACAGGTCAGCCAATCTATTGGCGACGGGTGAATCGATGGGAGAATTTGCCGCCGCCGACCTCCAATCCGGCCTCGTCGAGGTGGGGGACGGGGTGTATTCGCAACACCTCCCCAAGCCACCCCCCATGATAGCAAGTCCCGAATCCCTTGAGAATCAACCGAAAGCAGAAATTGAAAATGTTCAAAAAAATAATTAACTTTTCGTGAATTCTTTCCTTTCAAAACCTCTCACTTCTATGTATTTTCAAAAAGTCCCGCTTGAGAAATCAGGCACAGCTATAAATATTAAATTTTAGAGTTGATTATTATCCGGAAACCCGGGTAGCTTCTCTTTCGCAATGGCTGTGCCCCCTTACATGTCCCGAAACATGAACACTACAACCAGCCATAATGAAAACATTGAACGCCTCGGGCGCCTCGGTGAAAGCCGACGCGGACCGTCTTGCTGACTTCGTGCTTTTTACACAACGAAGCTGCATCCTAAACCTGTCAACAGAACTCAACAAAGGAAACATCTCGTTTCCGCAGTTCTTCCTCCTCACCTACCTATCCAGCGAAGAATATCTTACGATGTCCGACATTGCGAAAAAGATGGGCCACTCGACCGCCGCTGCCACCGGCTTAGTCGATCGGTTGGAGAAACTGTCCTACGTTGAGCGTATGCACGCCGCAGAAGATCGCCGTAAAATCATGGTCCGCATCACCGCTAAAGGAATCGAACTCGTTTCGAAGATGCGTAAGGAAATTGCGAACGACCTGGTGGGCATTCTTGCAGGAATGGATGAAGACCAAGCGGAGACTGTGGAACATACGAAACGCGCCATCGCTGGCCGCGCCATCGCGTGAACCCGGAATCTGCCTCTGACCTATAATCCAGCTTGGCGAATCCTAAGCGCCTCCGTTACCGTCCCCGGGTGACGGAGGCGTTCCCCTTTTTAGACAGCTTGAATGCGATCCCCGGTATCCGCGCCGGCTGGGTCGGACGTGTGCCGGATCTGTCGATTACCGGCGATCGGGACGAAGCGATGAACCTGCTGCGGTCGCAACATACCGCTGCGGTTTCCGATTTTGCCGGACCATCTGCGGCATGGTGGCGGGCGGAGCAGGTTCACGGCACTTCGGTGGCAAAGGTGCCGGGAGCATCTCAAATCATGGCACCGGATGGAATGCCGGTGGTGCCGGGCGTCGATGGGCTTATCACCTGCGAGCCGGGAGTGGTACTGGCCATTTACGTCGCCGATTGCGGGCCGATCTGGTTGGCGGACCAACAGACGGGTGCCATTGGGCTGTTGCATTCCGGACGGAAAGGTACCGAAGCAAACATCTTCCAAGCCGCATTGGCCGCGATGGCGCGGGATTTCGGCACCCGCCCGGAAGATGTTGTCGCCGTGCTCGGCCCCTGCATCCGCGTGCCGGATTATGAGGTTGATTTCGCCGGGCAAATCGCGGATCAAGCGAGAGCTGCGTGCGTGGGGAATTTTTTCGATTGCGGGCTGAACACCGCTTCTGATTTGCAGCGCTATTACAGTTACCGCCGCGAGTTGGGGAAAACCGGACGCATGATGGCGCTGATAGTCCACGATTTCAAACCATGAGCGATCTCACGCTACAAGCCCCTGCCAAGCTGAACCTCTCACTCCGCGTCTTGGGAAAACGCGGGGATGGGTTTCATGAAGTTGATACCTTGATGGTCAAATTGCCCGGCTTGGCCGATCGAATTGAGTTTCGAAAGAGCGACTTTTTTTCTTTTACTTGTGATGATCCCAGCGTGCCCGGCGATGAAAGCAACCTGGTTGTGAAAGCCGTGAGAGCCTATGAAGCGGCCACCGGGACTTCCTGCAAGTATTCTATTTCCCTCACCAAAGTCATCCCCCACGGTGCGGGTCTTGGCGGCGGCAGTAGTGATGCGGCGGCCACTTTGCACGGGCTCAACCAGCTCCATGGCTACGCTCTGGCGGTGGATCCACTCAGGGATGTCGCTGCGAATCTGGGCTCGGATGTTCCATTTTTCCTTGTGTCAGGCGCGGCCCGCTGCACCGGGCGTGGGGAGAGTATCGAGCAAGTCCCCTCACCTCCCTCGATGTGCGTCCTGCTGCTCAAGCCATCTTTCGCCGTGCAGACGCCGGATGCTTACGGACGTTGGAAAACTTCACACGAGCTACCAGGAATTTCCTATTCGGAACAAATAGTTTCCGGCATTTCGCTAGGTAATGATCTGGAACGCCCTGTATTCCAAAAGCACCAGTTCCTCGCCGAGCTGAAGCAATGGCTGCTCGCCCGCCGCGAAACCTCAGCCGCCCTGTTGAGCGGCTCCGGGTCCACGGTTTTCGCAATCCTGAATGAAGACGCCGATGCGGCAGTACTCGCCAAGGCCGCCCGATTCGAGCTCGATCCGGGGCTTTGGCATTGGGCAGGCACGACGGAAGCGTAGGCTTGCCGATTATATTCAAGCGTCATTTGACAAGCGCCATGGGTTTCATCTAGGTTGCCCGTCCCGACGCTGAAGTCGGTCCCATTTAATATGAACATTGTTGTCGAAAAGCAGCCAAAGTGCGTCGCCACCCTTCGCGTGGAAATTCCAGCGGAAAAAGTCAACGGCCAGCGCGATCAGATCGTCAAAGGCTATGCCAGCAAGGCCCGGGTCCAAGGTTTCCGCCCCGGTAAGGCACCACGCGCGATTGTCGAGAAACGTTTCGAAAAGGAAATCACCGAAGAACTCAACGGAGTCCTTTTCAACGAAGCTTACGACGAGGCGATGAAGCAGGAATCCCTCAACGTGTTGGATTTTGGCGTGCCCGAAGATGTGACCACGCTTCCTAACGGCAATATCACCTTCGTTTCGAAACTCACCCTTGCTCCGGAAGTGAAACTCCCTGACTACAAGGGCGTGAACGTGACCGTGCCGCCTCTTGCTGTGCCGGATGAGGAAATCGAAGCCCAACTCACCGCTCTTCAGGAACGTTTCGCCGACTTCAACGACATCGAAGGACGCGCTGCGGAAATGGGTGACTTCACCGTGATCGACTACACCTCCACTGTGGACGGCAAGCCAACCGAAGAATTCCTCGGCAAGTCCGCCGGATATCTATCAGGTCGCGAGGGCTTCTGGGTCCGCTTGGACGAAAAAGCCTTTCTGCCAGGCTTCACCGCCCAACTCGTCGGCATGAACAACGGCGACTCCCGCGAAATTACCGTGACTCTGCCGGATGATTTTCCTGTCGAAGGACTCCGCAGCAAGGAAATCACCTTTCAAACCACCGTCAAGGAACTCAAAACTGCGGTGCTCCCTGCCCTCGATGACGAAATGGCCAACCGTCTAGCTCCCGGTAAAACGATGGAGGAAATCAAGGAGATCATCCGTGAAAACATGGCCGGCGAGCGCAAGCGCAAGATCGACGACATGAAAGTCAACCAGATCGTCGCCCATTTCAACGCACAGGTGGATTTCGAACTTCCCGACGAACTCGTCACTCAGGAAACGCAAAGCCAAGCCGACGCCATGGTGAAACGCGGCGTCCAGTCCGGTATGAGCGAGGACGAAATCGAATCCCAACAAACGGAAATTTTCGCCAGCGCGGGCAGCCAGGCAGTTTCCAATCTCCGCACGAATTTCATCCTGCAGGAAATCGCCCGGGTTGAGAAAATCGGTGTCACGGACGCCGAGCTGGTCAATCACCTCGTGCAAATCGCGAACTCCCGCAAGGTCGCCCCGAAAAAATTCATCAAGGACATGCAACGTGCCAACCGGATCCCGAACATCCGCAGTTCGATGGCCATTGGTAAGACCATTGACTTCTTGGTTGAGCACGCGAACGTTGCCGAATCAACTGAAACAATACTCGATGACTAACTTTCAATCGCCTAACATGAGTTCACCCTCCCCACGCAACAGCTACTACGTGCCAATGGTCGTGGAGCAGGACGGACGTTCCGTCCGGCCCGGTCAGCCGCAGGCGCACTT
>JBDTNJ010000170.1:0-10487 GCA_039933825.1 Luteolibacter sp. | reverse complement strand
GCAAGTGAGTCATTTTAATTGTCGTTGGGGGAATTTATAATTGTCGCTGGACAACTCCCGCGCTCGACGAGCACCGCTTTTTTATAAAGCATCTCGGACGGCTGCAGGACCTCGTGATTCGCTCCGAACATCGCCGCGCCGCTCAGGCCGAGTTGGACCAGCTTCAGGCTGATCAGGCGGTTGTCCACTGCGCGGAACTCGATGCCCTTGAACTCGATCACGTCGATCTCGATGCGCCCGGTAGTCAGCTTGTCTAACAAACTTTCTACCAGCAGCTCCGGCTCGTGATGCAGGAAAAACGCACCATATAACAAATTTACGCCGACCACGCCGAGCGCTTCCTGCTGGAGCGAGGCCTCGGTATCCAGCATCCGCACGTGGATCAGGATCTGGCTCGGCTCGTCGCGCGGGCGGGATTGGAACTTGATGCCCATCCAGCCATGGCACTCGTTGCCGCCCTTGAAGCTTCGCGCCACCACCGTGTCCGCGAAGGCGAAAAAAGCCGTGTTGTCGCCACGCTTGTCGCTCAGCCGCTCGACGTTCAGTTGGAACTCCCGGTCCAGCATTGCCTGCAAGCGCGAGCGCGAGACATAGCGGTCACCGCTGCCGTAGATCGCATCGCTCACGATCATGTCGTAGGCGGATATACTCTTCGCCACCGTGCCCGCTGCGGCACCCACACGGAAGAACCAACGCACCACCTCCTGCCCGGCCCCGATCTCCGCCAGCGTCCCATACCAACGTGGATCCAGATTGATCTTCAGCGCCTTATGGTGGGTATCCAGTTCCTCTTCGTTCATCCTGCCAGGTTAGCAAGAATCGAGCCAGTTCTCGTGACGCTCCAAGTCTATGCGAACTACATTGACTCACTCCACCGGCACTGCTTTCAGCGGAGGCGTGTCGGTTTCCTCTTCGATGGGCTGGGCCCGCAAGGGGGTGTCCTGTGGGATGGGTTGGGCTTTCAGCGGGGTTTCTGGTGGCGTTTCATCCACGGCGAGAGCGCGGGCGGGGTGGATCGGGCAGAGGTCGTTCTCGGGGAGGGCGATATCGCCGGGGACTTGGTCGGTATAGGCGGTTCCGGCATCGCGGCAAGCAGCGGTGGCGCGTTTTCCGGAGAGGCGGCAGAGTTCCATTTCCACGAGGTTGACCTTGCTGTTGAGCTTGCCTGCCTTGTAGCCGAGGCGGTCGGCGGTTTTCATGATATCGACCCACACGGGGAGGGAAAGTGTGGCACCGTAGCCGCCTTGGATGGTTTTGGTCGGAGTGTCGAAGCCGACCCATACGCAGCATGTCAGGTTCGAGGTGTAGCCTGCAAACCAAGCGTCCTTGAACTCGTTGGTCGTGCCAGTTTTACCGCCGCATGGTTTGTCGAAACCGAGGCGGGCGACAGAGGCGGCTGTGCCACTGGTAGTGACTTCCTTGAGGATGCGGGAGACGGACCATGCCGAGCCACCCTTGGTTGCCTGATAGGGAAGCGGCGGTGTGGTATAAAGGATGTTGCCATCGCGGTCCTTGATTTCAGAAATCAGATAGGGGCGGTAGCGCATGCCATCGTTAGGGAAAATGGTGTAAGCAGTGGCGACTTCCCATGGCGAGGCTTCCCATGAGCCGAGGAAGGAAGCGGGGTTCTCCGGCATGGGCGTGGTGAAGCCTGACATGCGAGTGACTTCCTTGACTTTTTGAAGGCCGGCATAGTTTCCAACACGCACGGACATGGTATTCCGCGAGTGGATGAGGCCGTAGGAAACCGGCTCCATTCCGCCGAATTTTCCATCAGAGTTGTCCGGCCGCCAAGTGCCGCCCCCTTTGATTTCGCCGCGCTCGATCGGGCCATCACTGATGCTGGACTCGGGGCGGAGACCGGAGTCGAAAGCGGCCAGATAGACGAAGGGTTTGAAAATCGAGCCGAGCTGGCGGCGGCCTTGGATCGCGCGATTGAACCGGGATTCATTGGCATCGCGACCGCCGATGATGGCGAGCACCGCGCCGGTCCGGTTTTCCATGACGACGGCGGCCCCCTGGATGTATTCCGGTTCCTTGCGTTTGTCTTCAGGCAGCGCTTTCCAGGAGGTGCGTGTCTGATGGGAATAGCCGCCGAGCCGCTCGACTTCGCGGAGCTTTTTATCCAGTGCCTCCTCACCCTTCTGTTGGATGCGGAGGTCGATGGTGGTGGTGATGTTCAGTCCGCCGAGTTCGATGTTTTCCTTTTCCAAAATCACCTCAAGGTCGCGGCGGATGGCGTCCATGGCGTAGGATTCCTGAGACTCGCGGCGACCCACGGGGCGCACTTCGATGGGCTCCAGTTTCGCGGCATCCGCCTCGGCGCGCCCGATGACTTTGGCGGTGACCATGCGTTCGAGGGTCGTGTTGCGCTCGCGGGTGGCGGCCTCCATCGAGCGGAAAGGATTGAAGGAATCCGGGCCGCGGACGATGCCTGCGAGCAATGCGGCTTGGGAAAGGGTGAGTTCGGACGGGTGTTTTTCGAAGTAGATGCGGGATGCCTCGCCGATCCCCTTGATCTGGCGTCCCCAGTTGATCTGGTTGATATAGGCTTCGAGAATCTCGTCCTTGTTCAACGACGCTTCGAGGCGGAAGGCGATGGCGATTTCCAAGCACTTGCGGTTCAGTTGCCGGAGCATGTCGCCACGATTTTCACCCAGCTTGAGTTGGAAAATATCAGAACCTAACTGTTGTGTGAGGGTGGATGCGCCTTCTTTTTTGCCGGTGAGATTTTTCAGAACAGCGCGCCCGATGCCGATGATATCGATGGCTCCATGGTGATAGAACCGTTCATCCTCGCGGGCGAGGATCGCTTTGCGGAAATTTTCAGAAACCTGGTTGAGTGGGACGACCGAGCGTTTCTCCCCGTGAATCCGGCCGATTTCCTCTCCGAGGCGATCATGAATGACGGTGCGCTCGGGCATGGCGTGGATTTTCGACAGGTCATAGCTTCTCGAGCGAAACCCGTAGAAGATTGCCAGAAAAACGAGCATGCAGGCACCGGCGATGATCGGGTAGCCAACGAGACGTGCCAAAAATCTCAGGGGCTGGAAAAGCGAACGGGTGAGCAGGTTGAAAAAATGGAACGGCCAGAAAACCAGCAACGAGAGGGGCCCAGGGCCGCGGGAAGGAGGGACGGCGGAGGGTTTTTCCCGAAGGCGGTTGGTTTCTGGCGGGTTGCGTTTTGGCATCTTCGTGCGAACGCTATGTCATCCGCCGCCCTTGATCCACCACGGATTATTGTCAGACGAAATGGGGAACCGGCGTCGTTCCAAACCATGAAACCATGAAAGTGATTCCAATTTTTTCCCTCGTATGTGCGGGCATGTGGTGGGGGCCGGGTGCTGGCCTAGCCCAGGCGCGTGAGCCGATCCATGATCTGGCCGACCTCGCAAAACTCGAAGCCAAGGTGGAGGATGTTTCCAAAAAAGTCATGCCCGCCACGGTGGCTCTCATCGCGGAGGCGACTGGTTCTTCCGGCTCCGGCGTGATTACTACGGCGGATGGACTTGTGCTAACAGCTGCGCACGTGGTGCAGGGCGTGGAGGAGTTGACAGTTGTTTTTCCTGACGGCCAACAGGTTCAGGGAAAAGTGCTGGGCGCGAATTACTCGAAAGACATCGCCATGGTGAAAATCACCAAAGGCGGGCCATGGCCATTCGCTGGCATGGGTGCTTCAAAACCGCTTGAAGCCGGTGACTGGGTGGTCGCACTCGGGCATTCGGCGGGCTTCGATGCGGCGCGGACTCCTCCGGTTAGGTTCGGTCGGGTTGTATCCAAAGGGCCTGGAAATTTCCTGACCACGGACTGCACGCTCATCGGTGGTGACTCGGGTGGGCCGCTCTTCGATCTGGAGGGTAAAATTGTCGGGATCAATTCGTCCATCGGGGTTTCTTTAACGAATAACAACCACGCGGGCGTCGACGGTTTCCGGCAGGACTGGGATCGCTTGTTGGCAGGTGAGGCGTGGGGCAAGCTCCAGATGAATCCTTTTGCGAACCCGGAGATGCCTGTGTTAGGAATCGGTGCGGAAAATGGCCGTGGCACCCGTGGTGTCATTGTCGGTGAAGTGGCTCCGAGATCTCCGGCTGCGGCTGCGGGAGTGAGGATTGGTGATTTGATCCAGACGCTTGATGGCGAGCCGGTTAAGAATTTCCGTGAACTCACCGTGATGCTTGCGAAGCGCGAGGCGGGCGACAAGATCAAGCTCCAGGTCGTCCGCGAGGCGCGCAATACTGAACTCGATGTCACCCTTGCCCGCCGAGCTGATCTTTACGAAGAACGCTAACATCCAACACTTTTAACCAAGACTATGAAATCAATTGGATACCTGCTCGCTGCGCTGCTGATTCCCGGTGCCCTGCATGCGGAGGACGATATCCCGCTGCTCCGCCCGGGGGAACGGCAGGCGGTGGATCAACAGGCGGATGAATTCAACGAGGCCGTGATGCCCGCAATCACCGCTGCGGCGAAATCCACGGTGAGGGTCTGGTCCGGCACCCGTCGTTTGGCTTACGGCACTGTCGTGGGGGATGGCTCGAAAATCATCACCAAATGGAGCGAGGTCGCCCGGGCCAATGGTAATCTGCGGGTGGAGGCCGGTGGCGCCGAGCTGCGCTCCGTAAAATTGGCCGGAGTTTACGAAGATGAGGATCTCGCCGTGCTGGAGATTCAAGGCAGCCCGCTGACACCCGTGAAGTGGTCATTCGAAAAGCCGAAACTTGGCAGCTTCCTCGTCGCCTCACAACCTGACGGCCGCCCTGCCGCATTTGGTGTGGTCAGCGTGCCGGAGCGGAATTTGCGCGATACCGATCAATCGTTTTTGGGGGTCGTGGGAACTCCGGGGTTTGCTGGCCCGGGCGTCAAGGTGGACAATGTAGCGGCGGATACCGGTGCTGCGGCCGCAGGGATCAAGCGGGGCGATGTGATCCTCAAAGTGGGTGAGCGGCCGATCTCTGGATTGTTAGAATTGAAAAATGCACTCACCGGCGTCTCGCCCGGGCAAAAGGTCACTTTGTGGGTGGATGCTGGCGGAAATCAGAAATCCGTCGAAGTGCTTTTGGGCAATCGCCCGAAACTTGGGCAGTTTTCCGGCGACCGGCTCCAACAAATGGAACGCATGGGTGGCGCGATCAGCGAAGTGCGCGATTCTTTCACCCACGCTATCCAAACGGACATGAGGCCGAAACCCAATCAAATCGGTGGCCCGGTGGCTGATTTGAAAGGTGGGGTTTTAGGGATTACCATGGCGCGCGCGGACCGCACCCGTTCTTTCGTCATGCCAGCTGCTGCGGTGATGGAACTTTTGAAAAAGCCCGCCGGTGATCCCGCCGTGGCGCAGGTCAGGCAGCCTGACGAAGAAGCCCCGCTGCCCACCCGTGGAATGGCTCCTCAGGGCAGGAAAATGCCCGGTGGCGAAGAGCGGATGCGCCGTCACCTCAGTGATATGCAGCGCCTGATGGATTACATGCGCGACGAGATGCAAGGGCTGGAAGATCAGCGGTGAACGAGGACGGACGATGACGAACCGGGGGATTTGTGGACTCCTCGGGGTGAAATGTTCGCAATAGGCGTGGCAGCAAGGCATCCGTCTATTCCGCTTGCCGGGGGGCGGCGGGTTCGTTACGGGGTGCCTCGCCGGTTGGCACTCCGCCGATCGGGAAATGAACTCCGAGAACGAATTTTTATGCCCATCACCCGCGCCCTTCTCTCTGTTTCCGATAAGACCGGCCTGGCCGAGTTTGCCAAGGAACTTCACGACCTCGGGGTGGAACTCCTCTCCACCGGTGGCACTTCCAAGGTGCTGCGCGAGGCGGGATTGCCCGTCATCGACGTGTCCGAATTCACCGGCGCACCCGAGCTTTTCGATGGTCGCCTAAAGACGCTCCACCCTAAAGTCCACGGCGGACTTCTGCACCGCCGCGATGACAAGGACCACGTCGCACAAGCAAAGGCGAACGACATTCCGCCGATCGATCTGGTGGTGGTGAATCTTTATCCATTCGAGGAAACCGTTGCCAAACCGGATGTCACGCTGGACGAAGCCATCGAAAATATCGACATCGGCGGCCCATCCATGCTTCGTAGTGCCGCGAAAAATCACACCAGCGTCACCGTCATTGTCGATCCCTCCGATTACTCCAAGGTGATCGAAGAAATGAAAGAAAACCATGGTAACACCACCAAAGGCTTTCGCGAGCAGCTCGCTGTGAAAGTGTTCCTCCGCACCTCGCAATACGACGCCGCCATCACCGATTATCTCGGCCAGTGCCGCACCGGCACCGGATGCAATTTCACCCTCAGCCTGCCGCTCGAACAGGAGCTCCGCTACGGCGACAATCCTCATCAGAAGTGCTCGCTTTACGGCAATTTCAAGGAGTTCTTCACCCAGGTCCAGGGCAAGGAGCTTAGCTACACCAACATCCTCGACATCGAGGCTGCCGCCGATCTGATCCTCGATTTCGTCCGACCAACCGTCGCCATCCTCAAACACACGAACCCATGCGGCGTCGGCCAGGACGACGAGGATCTGCGCATCGCTTGGCAGAAGGCATTTGAAACCGACCGCCAGGCCCCATTCGGCGGCGTGATCGTTTGCAACCGCCCGCTGACCCTTGAACTCGCCCGGTTGATTTCGGAAATTTTCACCGACGTCATTATCGCCCCCGAGTTCGAGTCCGACGCCCGCGCACTTCTTCAGAAAAAGAAAAACCTGCGTCTCATGAAAATGAACCAGGGCTACATCAACGAGAAAAAGTCCCCTGTCATTCGCTCCTGCCCGGGTGGCATCATGGTGATGGACCGCGATCACACCGCGCTCGGCCTAGACAACCTCGAATCCAAAGTCGTCACCAAACGCCCACCGACCCAAGAGGAAATGCGCGCCATGCGCTTCGGTTGGCGGATCGTGAAACACGTGAAATCTAACGCGATCGTTTACTCCAGCGCAGACCGCACCCTCGGCATCGGTGCTGGCCAGATGAGCCGCGTGGATTCCTCCCGCATCGCCATTTGGAAAGCCAAGGAAGCCGGCCTGGATCTCAAAGGCAGCATCGTCGCCTCCGACGCCATGTTCCCGTTTGCCGACGGCCTGCAATCCGCCATCGACGCCGGAGCCACCGCCTGCATCCAGCCCGGCGGATCCGTTAGGGATGCGGAAGTCATCGCTGCCGCCGACGCCGCGGGCATGGCCATGGTCTTCACCGGTCATCGTCACTTCAGGCATTGATCAACTCGTTGCGACTCTATCGGCTTATAGCCCTAGACGCTGCGGCGGGCGAGCAGGCTGGTGATGCGGGTGATGTCGATGCCGAAGACCTGCTTGGTGATGATGTGGTTCACACGCTTTTGCAGGCCCGGCATTTCCGCTGCCAGTCCCTCGGTGAGGCGGCGGGTGATTTCGTGTAGGGGTCGAGAAAGATGACAGTCTTGTCGGTCCAAAGATCGGCCCCGCCGCGATTGGCGGCCCATGCTTCGGCTAGGGTATCGAGTATGCGGTTGGCCAGTTCAGGCGGAGTGAAGACCTCGTCGTTAGAGAGGTTGGCGATCCAGGTGAGTACGTCCGGGTTGCGCCCGCGCAAGGTGAAGCTTGCTTGGTCGATCATGGGCATGACGGCTCAGATGAAGGGGTTGATCGGCGTGATGCCTTCGATGCTTGAAAAATCCTTGTCGTTCTCGGTTAGGATGACGGGGATGTCTTCACGGAACATCAGGGCGGCGAGTTGTTGATCGAAATACTTTTGGCGGGTGATACTGCCCGTCACACAGAGATTGAGCGCGCGGTGGACACTATCGAGCGTGAGCGGGAGCACGGTCAGGCCGCGGAGGCGGGAGATGGCTTGGATTTTTTCCCGTGCCAGAGAGGGGCTGTCCGGTGGCTGATTTTTCGGGCCGGTGAGGTTGGGGTACATTTCCGCGAGGTTTTGCACCGAAATAAACAATTCCACCCCGGCACGGTGGCGGAGGGCCAGCACCTCCTGCGCCCGCTTGTGACGCGGATCAGCCGCAAGAGTGGCATAAATGAGCACATTGGTGTCCACCAGCACCCGTCCCGCCAGATCTTCAACGGTCATAAGTTTCCTCCCGGCTGAAGCTGCCCTCATAATGCCCTTGGGAGGTTACGATTTCATCCTTTACCCCCACACGGCTGCGTAAAAACTCCTCCAGTGCCATTTCAATGATCTGACTGCGCGAGCGGCGTTCCTCCCGGCCATACCGATTCAAGTCTTCTACGAGCTGTTCGTCGATGGTAGCACTGATGTGGGATTTCATAGCATGAGTGTGTTACGGCGGGACAGCTTCGTCAAGTTTAGCGTTCAACGGGCAAGTTCGCGCACCGTTATCGGCGGGTAATTCGTGGGCGAGGGCTGGAACACTTCGTTGCTGGCGATTTCGGCAAAAAGTTCCGATTGCTGCAAACCCGATGCTTTTTTGGCAGGCTTCATCTTGCGAATGTCCGACATCTGGGTCAGGGATTTCAGGCCGAAGTCACGGCGCTGGAATTTCCCCTTATTCAAACATCCACTCCGGGGTGAAAACTTCCCCGTGATCGGCAACGCGTTGTTTGGACTTTACCAAGCTCATTTGATGACTGAGCGAACCGTATTCACCCTGCGTCACGCAGGAAAACAAGTAAGGTCCAAATGCACGTGAACAGATAGAATGACGTGCAACCTATTGGTAATCAAAAAATGGCGGACAGGGAGGGATTCGAACCCTCGGTGACATTGCTGCCACACACGCTTTCCAAGCGTGCTCATTCGACCACTCTGACACCTGCCCTTGGAGGGCGGGACGCTAGGAACTCCCTTCGCAGTTGGCAATCCCTTTTTGAAATGTTTCACAATCAGCCAATCCTATCACGCATCTTCGGCGCGGGCGAGGATCCAGAGCAGGTCGGAGAGGCGGTTGAAAAACAGCCTGACCACTTCTGGAACCGGTTCACCGGATTCGTGCAGGGCGAGCACATTACGCTCGGCCCGGCGGGCCACGGATCTGGAATAATCAAGACCTGCGCGGGCTAAGGAGCCTTCCGCTCCGGGCCTCGCCCAGCTGGTGAATCGGATGCCGCGTTTTTCGTATTCCTGGGCGGTCGTGATGACCCATTCCAGATCCTCCGGGCTGAGATAAGCATATTTTTTCTCCAAATACTTCGGCTCGTCTTCGGGGAGGGTGGCGAGCTGCCCCATCAGGCCGACGAGGCGCGCCTGAATGCCGTCGATGATGGTAACAATGTTCGCATGGCCTTCCGCCACACGGGCGAGACCGAGGGCGGCGTTGAGTTCGTCCACGGAGCCTAGTGCTTCGACGCGGAGGGAGGTTTTAGAGATGCGTTTGGAAAACATCAGGTCTGTTTCGCCCGAATCCCCGCGGCCTGTAATAATGCTCATGCGCGGATGCTAGCAGGAGAAAAATACATGTCCATTCGAGTTCATCCGTGTTTTCTCTTTGCCGTCCATGAAACTCGCAAAGCTCGGCGACGGCCCGGAAATTTTTCATACGATCCAAGGCGAGGGCGTCTCGGTCGGCGCTCCCGCAGTATTTATCCGTGCGTCGCGCTGCAATCTCCACTGCGTCTGGTGCGATACGGACCACACTTGGAATTTTGAGGGCACACCCTGGCCGCATGAAAAAGATTCGATTCCCGGCTACGCGAAGTTTTTAAAATCCGAGGTCACTTTCGAGATCGATCCGGAAGATGCGGCCACCCGCATTCTCGCTTTCGGCTGCCCGCGCACGGTCATCACTGGCGGCGAGCCATTGTTGCAGCAGGACGAATTTCTCGAAATGATCGGGATCATCCGCGCGAGCCAGCCGGAGCATCAATTCGAGGTGGAAACGAACGGGACCCGCATTCCCTCGCCCGCTTTTCATGAGGCAGTGGACCAGTTCAATGTTTCCCCGAAGCTCTCGAACGCGGGCATGCCGGAATCGTCGCGGCTTCACCCGCAGGCCCTCGCGTTTTTTGCTAAATCACCCAAAGCGTGGTTCAAATTCGTTGTCGCGGAACCGTCCGATCTGGAGGAAATCCAAACCCTTTGCGTCGCCCATTCGATCCCCCGGCAGCGCGTGCTGCTCATGCCAGAGGGCCGCACATGTGAAGAAATCGATCGCCACGCCCCATGGCTGGCTGAAATTTGTCGGGACCTTGGCTATCGCTTTTCCGATCGCCTGCATATCCGCCTTTGGGGCGACAAACGTGGCGTGTGACCGTGTTAAATTTCCGTAAAGAGCCCGCAACTTTTCGATGGGCGGCGGGTTTCTCCGAGCGTATATCCCCGCTCAGCCATGAATCGCAACATCACGCCACCTGACGACTCTTGGGAATCCGACGCTGTTTGGAAGCTGCTCGACCAAGCCGCTCCCCACACTGCTAGCCCCCGATTCACGGATGATACCGTCCGTGCGGCGCGCCTTGCGGGTGAAGTGAAACCATGGTGGAGCCGCCTTCTTTCCCCTGTCCCACTCGCAGGTCTCGCGGCAGCGAG
>JBDTNJ010000169.1:0-17090 GCA_039933825.1 Luteolibacter sp. | reverse complement strand
TGCGCCATCGGGTTCAAGGACACCGACGTTCCGCGATCATGCTTTCGAGCTCATTTGGCGCGGGTTGGTACACCGACCGCCACACGCTCGGGCCGGCACTATACAAGGAGATCCTGCGCTCGCTGGTCGCATGGCCGGAGGAGTGGCTGACATCCAATCGCGGTGGATTCCGTGAAATTTTTGAGAAGCTGGCCAACCTCCTCGGCATCCGCATCGGTAGTCGTGAACTCATGTTTCTATTTCGCCGAATCACGCCGCTAGGTCTCCGCCCCCTCGTGGCCTATGTCGCCAATCAAATCTAATTCCAAAATGAACCAAATAGCACGTCACACAATCATACCAAACTCCCACGGCACCTCATTGCTTGTGGTAGAGACCCGTTCTACAACCAGTCCTCAATCGCCCCCTCGCATCCGCTGTCATCACCGAGGTGGGCGCGAGCAATCCACCATCAGCACCGGTCGCACGATTGGTCAGGTTCTTGGGCCCGTTTGCGCGCTGGTTGCAAAAGTCATCCCCCAGAGCATGGTCGAAATCACCGGGCGCTTCGGAAGCGGCACGGAAACGAATCACCTCCTGCATGTTGGCGGATCATTCGAGCTGACCCTCCTGAAATCCGGATTTGCTCCTGTCTCGCAAACCGAAATCGATTCGGGGCTGTTGACTTCACTACCCGCGGCAGTCTCGCTGGAGGTCGACGACGAAGACCAGACCCTCATATTTTCCATAGCGCGACCGCTGTGGCTCCAGCAAATCCTGAATGATCAACTCCGCTACTGGTTCAAGCACCAAGCGGAAACTTACTATCAGTTCAGTCCTTGGCCGATGATAGGCGAGGAATACGTCCGCGGCATAAAGGCCGCCCCCTATTGGGCTTTGGCCCGCTGGAAAAAGCATTTGTTTCCGCAGCAGATCAGGTACTGCATGCAGCGGTCTCCTGCGGGTGCCGTTGCGTTTTGTATCGAGCGGATCCCTCCATCTCGGCGGAAGGCCCTGGTTTTCCAATACGCGGCCGAGGCCCTGACGCACGCTGCGGAAAAACTCACCGAAGGAGAGATGCTGACATCGGCGGCGCGAGAACCGCGCCTGGCGTTGCGCATGAGAGAAAAGTATCATCCCGCGCTACGCGCCAAAATGCTCATCCTGGTTATTCCGATGGTCAGCTTCACCCTCGAGTATCTGCCACCAGATTTGGAACCGGACATTTTGAAATCCATTGCCTTGTTTCCTTCGATGTGGCTTGCCCACTACGGATCCTTTACAAAGGTGATGGACGTGCTTGCCAATCACCTCTCCATAAGTCCAAGCGAAGCCGTGCTTCAGTTGCTCCTTCAAACAATGGATCCCAAAGAAGTTCCTGCATTTTGCGAGTATATGGCGACTTGCATCTAACATTTGCTGTTGGGTCAATTCATTTTCGCTTTCGATGAAGCGCAGATCTCTGACCCCTTCCAGCGCCTCGCCATTTCCAGCGCCGCTGTCGGAGAATTTGACGAAGCAACCGGGGGCGGTGACGATCGTTGCAGTGGTCTTCGAAATAAGAGGATCTGGACTTGTCCATAGACCGGATGATTTCGGTGCGGAAGGATGCCATTCGGAGTTCTGTTCCGGCTGTTGGGCGGATGAAAGCAGGGCGAGGGGGCTCACTCAAAAATGCCTCTTCTAGCAGGTGGAGCGGGAGCGTAAGTGTGGGAAGTTTCCCTGTTGGGGGTTCCGGTGTCTCAATACGGATTGCCCGACGGAGCGGGGCTATTGCCGGGTCGGGCTGTCCCGTGCCCGGTGGTTTGACCGGGAGTCCGAGAGCAAGGGGGCATGTCGCACTAATAGGACTATCGTCCTTACTTTGGACTGCGTCCTTCTAGTGACCACAAGCCAAGTTCCTCTCGGAACATTGGCTTTGTTTTGGTCAAGAAGCGGTAGCTGGAAGGAAATCAACGGAATGCCCGGCCGGGCTTAAAGGAAGGCGCTAGCGCGCTTATATGTCGAAGATTCGGCCCGTCAAGCAAAAAAAACTAACACCTGTGGGACTAATGCCCTAACTAAGTTTCTCAGGGAGTTGGGATGATTGGCGCGCTATCCAGCGAAACAACAAAACACAAAAAATAAAGATATGAAGAAAACTAAAATTCACTGGTGCGACAGCACCATCAATCCAGTCATGGGCTGCGATGGCTGCCCGCTCTATCCAAGTCCGGCGAGCGTCCGGAAATCAGCAATGGATTGGTTGCAGGCGCAAGGTGTCGAAGAGCATGTCGCCGAGCGACTTGTCAACGATCACCTAAAGGATAAGTTCTTAACCGAGATTTATCACCTCCGTCATGATTCCTCTGGCAGGATTGCCGCGTCACTTGAGGCTTCGGGATTTCCTTTGACGAAGGGTTTCGAGAAGGAACTGGCTCGCCAGTTCTCCAAGCCGGTGAGTTGCTATGCTACAATCCTGCATCTCATCAGGGGGAGTAACGCACTCAAGCCCGACAAATGGATCAATCCGGGTTACGCTAAGGTGTTTGAGGAGCCCACGAAGTTCGAGGGCCGCACCGCCAAGGCCGCCCTCTGGCCGGACCTCAAGGGGGCTGATCGTCCAGAAAGCCCCTGGAAAAATGGTCTCCCGCGGTTGATCTTCGTTTCTGATATGGGGGATTCCCTGTCGGGATCGATTGATTTTGAATTCCTGAAAAAGGAGGTTGTCGATGTCGCGGACTCACCGGATGGCAGCCGCCACATCTGGCTTTGGCTTAGCAAGCGGCCAGCACGAATGGCGAAATTCGACCGTTGGCTGAAGTCCAAAGGATCCGAATGGCCGGAAAACCTGGTTCCCATGACGTCCGTCATCGATATGAAGATGGCCGGTGCCCTTCACCACCTGAAATCAATTCGTGCCCCTATCAAGGGTCTGAGCATTGAGCCGCTTCTCGAACCGGTGAAACTGGATCTGAAAGGAATCGACTGGGTTATTGTCGGAGGAGAGTCCGGCTCATATGCCCGTCCCTTCCATCTGGAGTGGGCCTACGACATCATGAAGCAATCAAGAAAAGCGGGTACGGCTTTCTTCATGAAGCAGTTCGGGGCATCGCCGAACCTCCATGGGCAGCCTCTGGCGCTTAAAGATTCCCACGGTGGGGATTGGTCCGAATGGCCGGAGGATCTCCGAGTGAGGGAGTTTCCTCACCGCTTCATCCAGCTCGGACATTAAATGGGGGAGCCTACGGCATTCAAGCGTGGGGAATAACCGGAATGCCGCGATGCTTGGACAATCTCACCGTCCTTTTGCCCGTCATGGTAAAAGGGCGGTGAAATAACATCTCTAAACACGCCCTGGGCTTCGGATACGATGCCGAGGCTCACATTCCGCCCGAAGACTTTCTTTTCATGCGCTCAAGGTGGCTGGCGGCGCTAATGCCGTACATGGACTCCACCACCGGATTGAACAGCCCGAAGAGAATGAGGCAGAGGTAGTCCGCTCCGAGCAATTTGGTCACCCCGGTCCACTGAGCTGCGTCTGCTCCAGAGCTGCATTTCCGGTGACCTTGGAGAGCCGACGGCGGAAATTATCCTACTGTTTCCATCTGGAGAGTTTTTTCTCCCCAATGGTCTGCTTCGCGCTGCCCACATGCGCAGCAAATCAGATGCCGGCGGACGGTACAAGTAATACGTTTTCACATCGCATCATGGAAACCCGAAATGCACCGAACATGCCGATCGGTTCTGGATGCGCCTCTATTCTACGGCTGGGGAAAAGTCTTTCCCCACGGCCTACTGCGTGCGGCCTTCCCCATTCTCCTGGGGAAGCTTCCCCAAACCCCTCCCAACCACGTCAGACTCATCCTGGGGAATACCCACGATCAGCCTGCCCCACCACCATCCAGATCCGCAGGACACCGAGCAAGTCCGTGACTTCATCGGTGACCTGCGGAAGGGGCTTTGCCCCGCCGGCGCGGGTATCCCCAAGTTTCGGCTGCGCCTGCCAACCCGGGTGATCCCCCTCCCGCTCCGGCTTATTTCCGACCGTTCGAAACGGTCTTCAGATCCGCATTGCGGCTTGATTGGTTGCGGGATCGCTTGGAGATGGGTCCCTATCCCCCCGGCCCCCCGCCGCGTCCTTCCAAAACAACATTTTGGAGGGCCTTGGGGAGGCTTTCAGGGGGATACCCTTCTCAAAGCGCTTTCCTCAGCCTGAGGGCTACTGCCTATTAATGGATGACTACCACCAGTGATGTCTCTCGGATCCCCAAGCCAAGCACAGGTCGCCGCCTCAACATGCTATCGCTCCGCCATAACACTTCATCCATAAGCAGAACCCCTCCTACTCTCACGGATTCCAACCAATCGCGATAGACCCTCCGAACTTTCCTCCCTTGGCGTCGCCTAGGTGGAGTGACAGACAAGTGGAATAATCCAGGCAGGAAAAGGTTTTGTCGAACACGCCGTGATGGATTCCATGATGGCTCGAGACGGGTTCAACGATCCCCTCCATTTTCGGAGTAGTGGGACGAGTGAACTCGGCTTCAGTTGTGGACTGGATCTTGAAGCGTAGTTACCTCCCAATTTTCAAATGTTACTTGCCATGCTTGGCGTGCTTGGCGTGCCATGCGGCATAAACCAACGGCGAGATTTCCGAGGGTTTGATCTCTGAGCGGCCACCCCAGAAGACGTTGGTATAGGAAACCGGGATGCCTTCCTCGGCGAGATGTTGGTCGATGGCGGCTTTGTGCGCGAGGACGCGTTCTTTTTCCGTGCCGTGGACCACCCCCATGATGTTTACGTTGCCAAACTGGGAGCCGCCTTCGCGCCAGTAACAATGAGTCATGCAGAAATGGCGACCAACTTCGCCGCCAGCTTCGATTTCACAACCGGCCGGCACAGCCCAATGGAACAGGCCGTTGAAGCGTGTGACCCGTTCGCCGGTGGCAGACGGCTTGACGTGTTCGAGGAAGGTGGAGAAGCGGCCAATGACTTTCTTGGCGTTGAGGGTTTCAGCCACTTCGAAAAAGCGTTCCAGAGAAACACCGGCTGCTACGGCACGGTCATCCCACGGATTCTCGCGGATTTCCTCCGGTGTGAGTTCTTCTTTAAGCGCCAGCAGCACATTCCATTCCTCCGGGGTAAGGTCAACAGTGGCGGTGGTCATCATTTTCGCTACCTCGTCGGAGCGTTCGCCGGGTGCGAGCATCTTGCGGCGGGTGTGGCCGACGCCGAGAGCAAAGACGCCATGGGCAGGCATGAGTAAGTATTCGGTGGCACCGGTGAGGCGCATCAGGGCTTGGGCGTGGTGATCCAGCGATTCTCCGACGGGCACTTTGAGCGTCGTCCACAAGCGGTAATCGGAGCCGGAAACCACATTGTCGGTGGAGCGGATGACAACGTGGCCCGAGAAGGGGTCTTCCTTAGCCATGAAATCAAAGGCAGCGTTGAGCTTGTCTTCTGGCACCTTCCAAGCAACCAATGCGCCGTGGGCGAGCTTGGTGGCAAGCAACGTCTGCCGCACGCGGCGGATGATCCCCGCCTCCAGCATGGTCTTGATGCGCTCAAGCACGATCTCCAGAGGCACGCCCGATTTTTCCGCGATCTGGTGGAACGGCTGGCGTTGGAACGCTGCTATCAAGTCCTCGGAAATAGCGAGAATCCGGGCATTGATCGGGTCATTGTGATCGGCAGGAATGGTGAGCATGGGAAATTTAGGGTTGATTGAGCATGTTAGCTCTCAGCTTGGCTCAGTAGCAATGCGATTGGGGAGAGGGCAAACCAGCGACGGGTGTCATGAATTCTGACACAACGCCCTCCCCCTTTGGAGTCATTTGTTACTGGCGCACGCGTCAACGTTGCTTCTCGGCAAGTGCCAGCGCACAGGGGAAGAGCACTGCGTTTTCCAGATGGATGTGGCGGTGCAGGTCGGTTTCCAGTTCGGCCAGGCCGGCAAAGAGAGCACGGTAGGTGTTACAAGCCGTCGCTGGCGGGACAAAACCGTCGGTCAGTCCGCGAAGCTTTTCAAGGTCGGCTCCGGCATCGTCGTGCTCGTGGAGCATGACGGCGATGGGTCCGTCCAGCGGCATTGCCGCCGGTTCTCCCGCTGCCAGCCGGGTGATCGCCGGAAACAGCATCTGCTCCTCCTTCATCATGTGACTGTTCATTTCCTCCACCATGCCCTGATAGACCTCGAACACGGTCACCAGCGACGGAGTGTGACCACCGTGGACCTGGGCAACACGGGCGGCCATCGCCATCAAGCGCGGCATCTCGTCCTTCAGATACTGGTGGTGGGTGTCTACGATGTAGTTCACCAGTTCCGCAGGCGGCAGGTCCGCCGGATTCCATTCCGGTGCTGGCTTTTCGCGCAGTTCCGCTTCCAGTTGTTCGATCACCGCGTCCAGCGCGACGCCCTTCTTCTCACACGCCTCGCGCAGCGTCCGACCTCCCTGACAGCAGAAATCAATTCCATAGCTTTGAAAAATCCGGGATTGCGCGGGTCTTTCCGCGACAATTTCCCCCACCGTCCTGTCCTCCAAGGCCGTGCCTGGAGGTGAAAATACATTGGTTACGTGACTCATAGCGGCACCAACCTACACAGCTTCGCCAACCATGCACGCATAATGACGAATTATTTTTCGTGATTAACTGGGCGAGATACGCCATCGTCTCTCCGTCACCCCCATAGGACGACTTCTTCCAGCTTTCCAATCCCATGAAAACCGCTACCCGCCCCGCTTCCAAAGCGCCATCTCTCACCTCCTCCCAACACCCCGCGACGCGCACCGGGCTCGCCTTCACCCCGGAATTCGCCGCAGCCGGCATTTCCGTATATGATGAAATCCTGTGGGAAAACCGCACTGCCGAGATCACCGACGAAACCGGCAAGGCGATGTTCCGCCAGGAAAACATCGAAGTACCTGCCCCCTGGAGCGAATTGGCCACCAAGATCGTTTCCTCGAAATACTTCTATGGCGACGCCACGAACGGCAACGACCCATCCACCGGTGGCCGCGAGCATTCCGTCAAACAGCTCGTCCACCGCGTCGTCCGCACCATCGCCGACTGGGGTTTCGAGGACGGCTGGTTCGCCGATGCCGCAACCACCGAAGTATTCTATCAAGATCTATCATGGTTGTGCATAAACCAGCACGGAGCCTTCAACTCACCGGTCTGGTTCAACGTCGGGCTCTATCAGCAATACCGTATCGGCGAGGGTGGTGCGGAAGGCAACTGGTGCTGGGATGAATCGAAAGAACAAGCCGTCCGCGCTCCCGGCCAATACCATTTCCCGCAGGCCAGCGCCTGTTTCATCCAGGGCGTCGGTGACACGATGGAGGACATCATGCGGCTCGCTGAGTCCGAAGCGATGCTCTTCAAATATGGTTCCGGCACCGGCACCGATCTCTCCACCATCCGCTCCACCCGCGAGAAACTCTCCGGCGGCGGCAAGCCATCTGGTCCCCTTTCCTTCCTGCGCATCTACGACCAGGTCGCCAACGCCGTGAAATCCGGTGGCAAGGTACGCCGCGCCGCGAAAATGAACACCCTCAAGGACTGGCATCCCGACATCGAGGAATTCATCGACGCCAAGACCATCGAGGAGAAGAAGGCCTGGGCGCTCATCGAGCAAGGCTACGACGGCAGCTACAACGGCGATGCCTACGGCTCGGTCATGTTTCAAAATGAGAACCTAACCGTTCGCGCCAGCGACGAGTTCATGCAGGCAGCCATCACCGGCACCGACTGGTGGACACGCCGCGTGACCGATAGCGAGCCGTGCGAGAAGAAGAACGCCCACGAACTACTGCGCAAGATCGCGCTGGGCACCTGGACCTGTGGCGATCCCGGCATGCAGTTCGATTCCATCATCCACACCTGGCACACCTGCAAGGGCAGCGGCCGTCAGCACTCGACCAACCCATGCTCGGAATACCTTTTTCTCAACGACACCGCTTGCAACCTCGCCTCACTCAACCTCGCCCGCTTCGTCGCCGGAGACGGCAGCTTCGAAGTCCATCGCTTCCAGGCCGCCATCCGCCTCTTCATCGTCGCCCAAGAAATTCTGGTGGATCGTGCCAGCTACCCCACCCGCGCCATCGCGGAAAACTCACACGCCTTCCGCACCCTCGGCCTCGGTTACGCCAACCTCGGATCGCTCATCATGAGCCGCGGTCTCGCCTACGACAGCGACAGCGGCCGCGACCTCGCCGCCTCCATCACGTCGCTAATGACCGGAACAGCCTATCAGGTCAGTGCCGAACTTGCTGCCATTCGATCTCCATTTCCCTCCTACCATGACGCCCGCTACGGCAGCGTCACTCATCCGCCCGCACCATCGAACGCCCCGGCCATGATTGAGGTCATCGAGCGTCATTACGACCACGCCTGCGGCCTGCCCAAAGACGGAGAATTCGGTTTCATCGCCATCGCAGCCTGCAAGGCGTGGGACCACGCCCGCGATTCCGGTCACAGCAACGGCTTTCGCAACGCGCAAGTCACCGTGCTCGCGCCCACCGGCACCATCGGCTTTCTCATGGACTGCGACACCACCGGCATCGAGCCGGAGATCGCGCTGGTGAAATACAAACTCCTCGCCGGTGGCGGCATGCTCAAGATCGTCAACCGCACAGTATCCCCTGCCCTGCACCGCCTCGGCTATTCCGCCGATGATATTGCAGCCATCCTCGTCCACATCGAAAAATACGACACCATCGAGGACATCACCGATCCAGAGACCAAGGCACTCGTTTCCAGCGGTCTGAAACCCGAGCACCTGCCGGTCTTCGATTGTGCCTTCAAGGCACACCTCGGCACCCGCAGTTTGCACTACCGCGGCCATTTGAAAATGATGGCCGCCGCCCAACCGCTTCTATCAGGAGCCATTTCCAAAACCGTCAACCTTCCCGCGAGCGCCACCGTGGAGGACATCATGCAGGCTTACATCGAGGCTTGGCAGCTCGGCCTCAAGGCGGTCGCGATCTATCGGGACGGATCGAAGCGATCCGCACCGCTCAACACGAAAAGAACAACCGGCACGGGCGGCGGCACCGGACAGGTCGTCGAGGATTTCGCAGAAAAAATCGCCTCGCTGGCCCGTGAGAATGAGGCGTTGCGCAATGAGCTCGACAGCCGCCCGCGCCGCACGATGCCGGACACCCGGATGTCATTGACCCACAAATTCGAAATCGCCGGACATGAAGGTTACATCACCGTCGGCCTCTATCCGGATGGTCAACCGGGCGAGCTTTTCGTCCAGATGTCGAAGGAAGGCAGCACCATCGGCGGCCTGATGGATACCGTCGCCACGCTCACATCCATCTCCCTCCAATACGGAGTCCCGCTGGAACAGATGGTGAACAAATTTGCCTACCAACGCTTCGAGCCGAGCGGTTTCACCAAAAACCCAGACATCCGCTCCGCCTACAGCATCAGCGATTACGTATTCCGCTGGATGGGTTGCCAATTCATCCAAGGCTACCGCCAAGCGACTTCTCCAGATGCCGCGCAAACCGAGTTCCCAATGCCCGAGCTTCCCGAGATGGAAAAGCGCGCCATCAACCGCCCCGTTCCCGAACTCAGCGTGGCGGACCAACCCCACCACAGCGCCGCCCGCGTGCAAACAGCCCTGGGCACGGCCTACATGGGCATCACCTGCTCAAACTGCGGTTCGGACAAGGTTATCCGCGCCGGTGCCTGCGGTGTCTGCACCCAATGCGGGACCAGCCAAGGATGCAGTTGAAAGCCGCATCCGTCACTTTTGTTAGTCATCCATACCAAGAAATCATGAAATCAAACTTCCCTTCTCCCGCCCGATTGCCGGAGATCATCCAAGGCGGCATGGGCGTCGGCGTCTCAAGCTGGCAGCTCGCCCGCGCCGTGTCCTCAGCCGGTCAGTTAGGTGTCGTTTCCGGCACCATGATCGACGTGGTGGTTGCCAGAAATCTCCAGCTCGGAGATCCCGGAGGCCACATCCGCCGCGCTCTCGCCAGCTTCCCAAACCAGACACTCGCCGCACGCTTCCAAGACCGCTATTTCATCGATGGAGGAAAGGCTGCCGACGCATCCTTCCGCACCGTGCCGATGTCCGCGCTACCGCCTTCCGCCGCGTCGGTCGAGTTCTCCATTCTCGCCAGCTACGTCACCGTCTGGCTGGCCAAGGAAGGACACGACGGAGTGGTCGGCCTGAACCTGTTGGAAAAAAGCCAGATCCCGACGATGCCTTTTCTCTACGGTGCCATGCTCGCGGGCGTCGATTACGTCCTCATGGGTGCCGGCATCCCGCGCCAAATCCCAGGTGTTCTCGACCGACTTGCCACGCATCAAGTCACCGAGCTCCGCATTGACGTCACCGGAGCCACCGAGCCCGTCATGCTATCATTCGATCCGGTCGCAGCCTGTGGCGTCATCCCCACCCCGCTCAAACGCCCCGCATTCCTCGCCGTGGTTTCCTCTGCGGTTCTCGCGAAAACCCTACGCAACAAAGCGTCCGGCCATGTCGATGGCTTCGTCGTCGAGTTCCCTAACGCCGGCGGTCACAACGCGCCTCCCCGTGGCGGCATGAACCTCAGCGAATCCGGCGAACCTACCTACGGTCCGCGAGATGCCATTGACACCGTCGCCATCCGTGACCTTGGACTACCGTTCTGGCTAGCAGGCGGTTTCGGCCAAGCCGGAAAACTCATTGAAGCACAGGCCGCAGGAGCCATCGGCATTCAAGTCGGCACCGCATTCGCCCTCAGCCAGGAATCCGGCTTTGATCCCGCGCTCAAGGACCGGATCACCACCGCCATCCGCGCCGGGGACCTGAGCGTTTTCACCGATCCCGTCGCCTCGCCCACGGGCTTCCCCTTCAAGGTCGCCAATGTCCCCAACACCCTCGCAGACACCGGCATCTATGACTCCCGCAACCGCATCTGCGACATCGGCGTGCTGCGGGAACCCTTCATGAAAGCCGATGGCAGTGTCGGTTTCCGCTGCTCCGCCGAACCCGTGGATACCTACCTCGCCAAGGGCGGTGACATCACCCGCACCGTTGGTGCAAAATGCTTGTGCAACTCGCTCGGAGCCTCCATCGGTCTTGGACAGCATCGCTCCGACGGCAACGACGAGGCCGCGCTGATCACCCTCGGCGACGACATCGCCAGCATCCGCGCACTGCTGCCGGAACACGACGGCACCTATACCGCCGTTGATCTAATCGAACGATTGCTACAGGGTACAGCGGTTCTCTCTCCTTAATTTTTGATAGAAAAGCAGTCTCGACTCAGACGGCTGGAACAACCAATAATTTCACAAAAATAGACGGGCAATTGCGCCCCATAGCTCAAGGCGAGTCCTTTGCAAGTTGAAGACATCCACCTCACCAGCGACCTCTTACGCACCTTTGACATGATCAGCACATCCCAGAAATCCAGCCGCCGCGAGAAACCGCTGCTGTTCGTTATCCCCGCCGTCCTCATGTTACTCGCCGGTTTCTGGCTGATGCTGAGCTGTGCGTTAGGCGGTCGCCTCAATTCCGCGTCATCGCTGCCACTTCCCGTCGGTTTCACCATCGCCGCGGTCGGAGGACTGGTCCTCACCCGCACCCTGTTAGGAACGTTCTTCCTCTTCGCCTTTTCAATCACCGCGATCATCCTCACCGCCCGCGAACGCGGACTAACCGACCCCTTGCTCATCCCGTTCATCGTGCTTCTCGGCCTTTGCCTGCCGATGGCAAGACACGCCCGGCGCTGACGCCCATCGTGTCATCGCCGCAATGATCCTCTTTCAGAAACAGCTCCTCCGATTTAAAGAATTTTTGTTCTTGAATCTCCACCCGGATCGAATCAACTCTAGCCCTAAAGGCAACAGCCATCCATCCGCAGCGGATTCCATCTCCATCACTCAAGCCATCCCGCACCATGCTATCGAAATCCCAAGCACGCGCCTTTTTCCTTGGAGGCACGGGAGTATTCTCCCTTGCATTCCTGGCCCTCACTTATGACTCCCACAAACAGGTTCCGAAGCAGACCCACGAGGACAAGCTCACACCTCAGGTGATCGCCGGGAAAAAAATATGGGAGGATAACAACTGCATGGGCTGTCACACGCTTTTCGGGGAAGGCGCCTATTACGCACCGGAACTCACCAAAGTCGTCGAGCGTCGGGGGAAGCCCTGGATGAAACTTTTCCTCAAGGATCCGGAAAAAATGTTCCCGGGCGAGCGCAAGATGGTGAACTATCATTTCAACGAAAAGCAAATCGAAGACGTCATCGCCTTCTTTGAATGGTGCGGCGAAGTCGATCTCAACGGCTTCCCAGCTAAGCCGCCGTTAGGACGTGTCGCGTCCCCCATTGTCACCACCGGCAAGAGTGCCCTGCCCAAGCCGGAAATTTTCGCTACAATTTGTTCTGCCTGTCACAGCGTGGGCGGAGTCGGTGGAAACGTCGGGCCAGCGCTTGACCTCGTAGGCACACGGATGAAGCCGGACCCGATGAAGGCATGGATCAGCGATCCACAGAAGATCAAGCCCGGCACCCTGATGCCACAAATTCCTCTGACACCCGAACAGCTCGACGAGATCGTCAACTACCTTCAGGGCCTCTCGAACAACCAATAATCTACGCTCATGAAATTCAAAACACAAAAGATTGCCTACTGGTTCTTCGCATCGGCTCTCCTGCTGTTGGTGTTGCAGATCGTCTATGGTTTCATCATGGGCTTTGCCCACATGGGATACGATGTCCTCCATAACATCATCCCCTTCAATACCGCTCGTGCGGTCCACACCAACCTTCTGCTCTTCTGGCTTTTGCTAGGATTCATGGGCTCTGCCTATTTCATCATCCCCGAGGAGGCGGATCGAGAACTCGCTTGGCCGAAACTCGCCTACCTCCAGCTAATATCGTTTCTCGCCGTTGGCGTCACCGCCGTCGTCTGCTACCATTTCAATATCTGGGAAGGCCGCAAGTTCCTCGAAATACCCCGCCCCCTTGACTACCTCGTCGTAGTCAACATGTTACTCTTCTTGGCCAACATCGGTTGGACTTTGTGGAATGGCAAACGCCACACCACCACCTCCATCGTGTTCTACATGGGTCTACTCTGCGCGGCATTGCTCTATCTGCCCGGCATGATCAGCTTCGACAACCAGACGCTCGATTCCTTCTACCGCTGGTGGGTGGTGCATCTTTGGGTCGAGGGCGTCTGGGAACTCATCATGGGCGGCATGCTCTGCTACCTGTTGATCAAACTCACCGGAGTTGACCGCGAGGTTGTGGAAAAATGGCTCTATATCATTGTCGGCCTGACCTTCATCTCCGGCATTCTCGGCACCGGTCACCACTACTACTTCATTGGTGTGCCCCGCTACTGGCTCATCGTCGGCGGCATCTTCTCCGCGCTTGAGCCACTCGCCTTCCTGGGCATGGCCATGTATGCCCTCGCCATGGCGAAAAAAGGCGGGCGTAATCATCCGAACAAAACCGCCCTCACCTGGACCCTCGGATGCTCGATCATGTCCTTCGTCGGCGCGGGTTTCCTCGGTTTTGCCCACACCATCCCGCAGGTGAACATCTGGACCCACGGCACGCTGGTCACCGCCATGCACGGACACCTCGCCTTCTGGGGGGCCTACGCCATGATCAACTTCGCCATGATCGCCTATGCCATGCCATTGTTGACCGGACGCAAGCTTTGGGACACCAACGCATCAGTCTTCAGCTTTTGGCTCTCCAACATCGGCATGGTCGCCATGACCTGCGCATTTGCAATCGCCGGCATCAGCCAAGTCGT
Source organism: Luteolibacter sp. (assembly GCA_039933825.1). Classification (GTDB taxonomy): domain Bacteria; phylum Verrucomicrobiota; class Verrucomicrobiia; order Verrucomicrobiales; family Akkermansiaceae; genus Luteolibacter. The sequence continues at coordinate 3,349 of JBDTNJ010000169.1, read as the reverse complement.
GCTCGAACGTCGCACCGGAATCGACTTCCTTCTCGTCCAAAAGGAAATCCAACCGCACTTCCTCGGCCTCGTCCTCGCCGCCACACTCTTCACCATCGGCATCCTGCTCTTTGTCATCAACTTCATCCGCTACGGACGTCCCTCTGACGAAGCACTCGGCCACGATCCTGCTGACAGTTGATTATGCAAACTCTCGCCAATCCCGCCGTGAATGGATCATCGGAAGCCACCCGACCTGCCGCGCCGTTCTACCTGCCTTCCGGCAAGGAAATCGAACTCTGCGAGCACGCCCACCGCTGCCAACTCCCGCTCATGCTCAAAGGGCCGACCGGATGCGGAAAAACCCGCTTCGTCGAGCACATGGCGGCCCGCCTCGGGCGCGAACTCATCACCGTCGCCTGCAACGAGGACACTTCCGCCACTGACCTGCTAGGGCGTCACCTGTTGCAGGGCGGCAACACCGTCTGGGTCGATGGCCCGGTCACTCGAGCCGTGCGCAGTGGAGCCATCCTCTACCTCGACGAAATTGCCGAAGCCCGCGCCGACGCCATCGTCGTCATCCATTCGCTCGCCGATCACCGCCGGGAAATCTTCCTCGACCGCACCGGCGAGAAGCTCCGCGCTGCGGACGGTTTCTCCCTCATTGTCAGCTACAACCCCGGCTATCAGCGCAGCCTGCGCGAACTCAAGCCATCCACCCGCCAGCGCTTCGCCGCCATTCAGTTCGCCTATCCGAACGAGGCGGCGGAGGTGAGCATCGTGACTACCGAATCCGGCATAGACGAAGCCACTGCGAAAAAGCTCGTCCGAATCGCCACCAAGATTCGCCAACTCACCGAATTGTCGTTGATGGAATCCGTTTCCACCCGCCTGCTCATCGCCGCCGGAAAATTCATCGACGCCGGCATCCCGCCGCGCCTCGCCTGCATCACCGCCATCGCCGAACCTCTCAGTGACGATGCCGACGCCGTCGGCGCCATGCGTCAGGTCATTGAGATCAGCATCTGACAGCAATCATGTTCGAGTGGGAGGAAAGCACGTTTCTCGGCCTAAAATCGCTCTATCAGCGATTCATCACCAAGCCGCAGCAGCAGGAAGTCGAATCCCGCCAAGCCACCCTCAAGGAACATCGCGGGGCGCTCATGCTACTCGCTCGCATGCTTTCGGGGAAGAACCTTGGCATCTTCGAGACACCCAATCCCATCCTTTGCACCGGTGATCGGATCTGCCTCCCGTCCACCTTCGCGGATGCCGATTCCCCAGATGCGAACCGCCAACTCTACGAACTCAAAACCATCGTCGCAGCACTCGCCATCCGCGACGGCTGGGATGGCGCAGAACTGCCCGCCTACCTGAACCGGCTTTCTACTGAATTCCCCCACCTCCAGGAAAAATCGATCTTGATCGAGCAACATCTGCTAGATGATATTTCCCTCGCCGAAATCCTCGGCACCCCCCGCGAAGATTCCACCAAACCCGAGAAAAGCGCCACCACCGCGACACCCGACGAGCACGCGTCTAACGACTCCGAAGTCACCACCGAAATCGAAGGCAAAGGTCAGATCGATGTTGAAGTGCAGCTCGACACCGGCGACGACGGCCACGGCGCAGACCTGCCGACCCATACCTTCGAGAAGGCCGAAGCCTTGGAGGAAACCAGCGGTATGAGTCGCAAGCGCGACGACGAGGACGAACTCGAAGAACACGCCGAAGCCCTCAAGGAAGTGGACATGCAACAGGTTCTCCGCTCCCAAGAACGCCCGCGCTCGATTTACCGCAGCGACCTCATCCTCGACGGACTCAACCTGGAAACTCACGACAACGCCCCCGCCCGCGGCATCCCCTACCCCGAGTGGGACTACAAAAAACGTGCCTACAAGCCCGACTGGTGCCTGCTCCAGGAGACCCGCAACCGCGAGTCCCACCCAGACTGGATCACCGTCACCGAAAAAAAACACGCCGCCCTCGTCGCCCGGCTCAAGCGCCAGTTCGCCTCACTCACCTCCGAGTTCCTTAAACTCAAGCGCCAGCCCAGCGGCAATGATTTTGACATCGACGCCGTCATCGACGCCCAAGTCCGCCTCCGCAGCGGCCATACTCCCTCCGAGTCCATCTATCTGAACCGGAAAAGAGACATTCACGATGTCTCCGCCTTACTACTGTTAGACCTCAGTTTCTCCACCGAAGCCTGGATCCATGACGCCCGTGTCCTCGACTCCATTATGGAAACCGTCTATTGCGTCGGTGAAGTCATCGGCGATTCCATCGAAAGCTTCGCCGTCGCCGGATTTTCATCAAACACCCGCCGCTCCTGCCGCTTTGAGATCCTCAAGGACTTCCACGAACCCTGGGACAAGGCGAAACTCCATTTCGGAGGACTCCAGCCAAACGGCTACACCCGCATCGGCCCCGCCCTACGCCACGCCCAGGAACTCCTGCTCAACCAACACGCCTCGCGGAAAATCGTTATTCTCGTCACCGACGGACGACCTTGCGACTACGACCGATACGAGGGCACCTATGGCATCAAAGACGTCCGCAAGGCCATCGAAACCGGCAAGCTCCATGGCATCACCACCCACGCCTTCGCCATTGAAAAGCAGGCCACCGAAACATTTCCCATGATGTTCAGCCGCCACCACTTCGATGTGGTCGCCACTCCGGCCAAACTCAGCCAAACCATGAGCGCACTTTTTACCAAACTCGTTGCCACCTAACATTTCACCTCCACCGCCAGGCCATTTGCACTAACAGGCCCCATAGGATCCATAAGACCTATTCTGCCACTTCACGCAGCAGTCATCTTCATACCCCCTCTTCAAATCCGTGTAATCCGTGGTTAAACTCTTCCTCTTCAAATCTTTTGCCATCCGATCATCCAGCATCCATCCCGCATACTCCATGCATCAAGAGACCACCACTCCACCACCATCATCACTCCTCTACCCACCTGGCGGCCTACTCATCTGGTCGCTTGTATTGATGGAACTCCTCACCTTCGGCCTCGCGCTAACAGCATTTGTCATATCAGGCCGCAGCGAACCCCAAGTATTCCACGCCGGACGTCAACACCTACAACCCTTCTTCGGCCTAACAAACACCGTATTCCTTCTCACCAGCGGCTACTTCATGGCCGGGGCCGTGGAGCGCTTCAAACGCGGCACCAACGCCCGCCCATTTATCCATGCAGCCATGGTCGGCGGAGTGCTTTTCCTCGTCCTCAAGAGCATCGAATATCACGGAAAAATAGAAGCCGGCCTCACGCTCGGGCACGACACTTTCTTCACCTATTACTGGCTCCTCACGGTTTTCCACATGATGCATGTCATCGTCGGCCTGATCATCCTCG
>JBDTNJ010000168.1:0-6105 GCA_039933825.1 Luteolibacter sp. | reverse complement strand
CCCCGGTTCAACTTGAAACCGGGGATCAGGCAGCGCTTGCCACGGTTGCTTAGTCCCAAGCGTCCCTCCTTACGGCGGAGGCGGGCGATTTGGGCGAAGCGGCGGTTGTAAGTCCCCATCAACGCGGCGAAAAGTTTCCCGCTCGGCGGCGAGAACGGCGGCGTGTGTAACGCGGTTTCGCCCATGGTAAATGGCACTTCCACGACACCCCAATAGTATAATCCCAAATCCATATTAAAAGCGAGGCTCATCAAATCAAACTCGCCCATGTATTCGTATTTATCTTTATACAAAGAAGTGAACCATCGGCGATGGCTCACCGCGAAATCCCGGTTATACTTTTCATAAGTTGCCGCCGTGTTCATGCCATTGCGCTGTTGGGTGATCAGATTCGCGGCACTGCTGCTGGTGAAGGAAATCCAGTCCATGCCCGGACTGTAGAACGGGTCCATGAATGCCGCAGCATCACCTACCAACACAAAGCCATCGCCCGCGAAGGTGGTGCTATAATAAGCCAGATTCTTCCGCCAATGTTGGTCATCTTCATGAAACTCCGCGTGCTCGAGCATTTCCTTGCCAACAGGATGTTTCATTAGAAAACTTTTCACCCGGTCCCCGATTTTTCCGCCCTCGTTAGGGAACTCGACCAGCCTTTGATCGAATACGATGCCGACGCTCACATCGCCACCTTTCAGCGGAATCCACCAACTCCACCAGCCATCGCCGATGATGTGGTTGGTGGCCGTGTTGCGTATTCCGTAAACCGCCTTCGACCATTCGGGAAATTTCAACGCTAGCTCGCGGCTGTCCCAATCCTTCACCCCCGTCCACCGCGACCAGGCGGCGGCGGTGGGATGCTCGGTGTTGGATTTCCACCAGCCCTCCTTGCGGGCTAACAGCGCGGCCAGGCCCGAGCCATCGACGATCCAGCGCGCGGTAACGGTTTGGCGTTTTTCTCCATAACGAACTTCCATCGTCTGCTCGCCGCCGTGGTTGAGTTGCACTTTAGACACCGTGGCAGGGCGTAGGATCGTTGCGCCAGCTTCACCCGCGCGGCGCAGGACCTCCTCATCGAAGGCGGCGCGGTCGAGCTGGAATGATGGAATGCGCGAGAGATATTTTGCGCCGAGTTCGCTGGCTTGATCGAGAGATTTCACCTCGTCATTTTCGAACCAAAACCGCAGTCCCTGTTTCACCAGATGATTCTCATTGAGATATTGCGTCAGCCCTAACACCCGACACATGAAGTAGCCGCTAATTTCCACAGTCGCCTCGCCCACCCGGCGGGTGAGCTTCCCTGATTTTTCCACGATCAGCACACGGATGCCCGGATTATGCCGCAGCAGCAAGGTCGCCGTGGCCGCGCCGGAAAGGGCACCGCCGATCACGACGACATCGTAATTCGCAGTTTCAGGAAAATTTTCAGAATTCATCGCGGCCATCATTCGCCCACGCGGCGGGAAATGCAACACCCGGAGTGAGGGTTAAAGAGTTGAAGAATTTCAGCCGCAAAAGGTCAAGAAAGCGCAAAAAAGAAGATGTAGATGATTGAAAATCAGCTGACGAATTTTTGCGCCCATATGCCCCGTTTTGCGGCTAAACTCATCTCTCCGCCACCAACAAACAAGCGGTTGCGCGGAAAAGGGGAATCTTGCACAGTGTCCGCACATGCCAGCCACCGCCGCCACGAATACCGATGAGGAAAATTGGGACGCCATCATCATCGGCGGTGGTCCTGCGGGTTCCACCGCCGCGACAACCTTGGCAATGTCCGGGCGGCGGGTGTTGGTATTGGAAAAAGCGAAATTTCCACGATTTCACATCGGCGAATCCCTGCTGCCATACAATCGGAAAATTTTCGACGATCTCGGGGTTTGGGAAAAAATTTCCACTGCCGGTTTTACGAAAAAACGCGCTGCGCAATTTGTCATGGGCAACGGCTCGCGCGCCAATCGCCTGGATTTTTCCAAAGGCGCGTTCACCGAGTACCCGGAAGCGGTGCAGGTCGAACGCGCGAAGTTCGACGATATTCTGCTCCATCATTCTCGCGAAAACGGGGCCGAAGTCCGTGAGGAAAGCACCGTGCTCGAACACCGCGTGGAGGAGGACCGCGTCGTCATCAGATACCGCGCGGCGGATCAATCGGAGCACTCGGTCACTGCGCCCTATCTCATCGATGCGAGCGGACTAACCAATTTCACCGCGAACCGCGAGTCGCTGCGCGAGTATTATCCAGGGCACAAGAAGATCGCTATATTCAGCCACTTTTCGGGAATCGACATGCCTACCGGCGAGGAGGAGGGCGACATTCTGATCGTCCGCCGGGAAAAATCCTGGTGCTGGTTGATCCCGCTCGCGCCGGACAAAACGAGCGTCGGCCTGGTGATCGACGCCGGAGATTTCAAAGCTCTTGGGAAAAAGCCGCAGCAGGTTTTTGACGAAGCGATGGCGGACACCCCAGCGATCCGGAAACGTTTCCAGAACGCGGAAATGTCGGAAGAGCTCCACGTTATCGTCGATTTTTCCTATAAAAACCAAACCCTCGTCTCCCCTCGCATTGTCCGCGTCGGTGATTCCTCGGGTTTCATCGACCCGATGTTTTCCAGCGGAGTTTTGTTAGCCATGACCAGCGGCCAACAGGGCGCGCAGGCAATTCATGACGCATTGAACACCCGCAAGGCCGTGACCACCGGCATGAAGCGCTACGAAAAGGATAACCGCAAACGCATCTCCATCTACTGGGAGTTCATCGAAAATTTCTACAAGCTCCACTTCGCCCAGATTTTCTTCCAGCCCTACAACCGCTGGGGAATGGTCTGCTCGATCAACGCCGTGCTGGCCGGGCGCACCGATCTATCGTTCGCCGTCTGGTGGCGCTTGCGCGTGTTCTTCTTCCTCGCGTGGCTGAACAAACACATCCCGGTCGCCAAGCGGATCAAGATCAGTTAGGTATTCGTCAGCTGACCGGAGTTTTCCAAATCAGACGCACCGCATCCAGCCGGACCCGGGCGTTTCGGATCACCGCAGCCAGCGCGTCTTCCCTCGCCTCCAGCAGAGTGATATCATCCGGTTTGATGTGATCATTGACCTCCGCGAGGTCGCGCAGGCGGGTGATTTCGGAGGCCATTTGATGATGCATCGCTGACAGTGCATCCTCGATCACCTTCTTGCTTTCCGCATCGCCCAAAACACGTGCGTGTTCCAGCATTTCTGGTAGGAACCTGCGTTTGACTTGCTCGTTTCTGAGCAGTCCCGCCGCATCTCCGCGCCGGAGTTTCGCCTTCGGGAGATCCGCTCCGTTTGTGTGATTTGCGCCTCGGTGATCGACCACCACCCGCAACGGCGTCTGGGGCAGGAAGCGCTCCACGTGAAGCTCCGCCGGAGCGACACACTCGACCACCAGCCAGGCCTCCAGCAGAATCGTCTTTTCGCCCGGTGCATCCCAAATAGCGAAGGATGCGTTACCCGCCTCCGATCCTAACATGAGATCAAGAGCTCCGCGCACCATCGGGTGGTCCCACGTGAGAAACGCTTCCTGCTCGCGCTCCAAGGCCCGCTGTCGATCAAGCGTCACGGTCATTCCCTCGTGCGGCAGGGCGGGGAAGGCATCCGATTTCAAATTCCCCGGTAACAGGAAATAACGGCGTTTTCCGAGCTCCTCGATGTGCAGCCCGGAATGCTCGAACAGCCGCAACAGAAAGTCTTCGAAATCCGTACTTTCATCCCACTCGCGGATTTTCCCCACCAGCCACGCCGAGCGGTCCGGGCGGTGAGAACTCCGCTCCAACAGGCGGTCCTGCCCATGGGCGAGGCGCTCCGAAATCCGTTTCCGACAAATCAATGTTTTCTCAATAAGCGGGTCCACCAGTTCCGGCTCCGATAGCGCTTCATCCAAATTCTGTTCCAGCTCACGCTGGATTTCCGCCGCTCCGGGCGGGCTGGCGCGGAAGGCATCGAGGCCTTCCTCTAACCAGCGCACGCGGACTTCTTCCTCGGTGCCGGGGGAATACGGCACGTGCACTTGGATCGTACCGCGCTGGCCGATCCGGTCCAGCCTTCCGATCCGTTGTTCTAGCAAATCCACATCTTCGGGCAAATCGTATAGGACCAGATGCCGGGCAAATTGGAAATTCCGTCCCTCGCTGCCGATCTCAGAGCAAACCAAAAGCCGTGTGCCTTCCGGCTCGGCGAAAAACGCGGCGTTGCGGTCTCTTTGTAACAACGATAGTTCCTCATGGAACAGCGCGCCGACCACGCCGGTGAAATCGCGCAGCTGCTCCAACACTTCCTCTGCCAGCTCGCGGGTGCGGGTGATCACCAGGATTTTTTCATTACCAATGTTAGCTAACAAATCACACAGCCATTTTAATTTATCCTCGACGGGTGCCAACCTTGGCTCGCGCACGGGGAAACCGCCGAGCTTTGCGCGCGTGTTGCGAAACATCACCCGGCCGATGCCGAAACTATCCATTAAATCCGAGATCAGGCGTTCGCGTGCGCCTGGCTTTCCATTGATCAAATCCCGCACACCGCTCTCCAATCGTTCGCGTCCGGCGACGAAGGCTTCGAGTCTTTCGTCTACCATTTCACCCGCGACGAGCCGCTCGACGACGTCCGCAACTTCTTCGTAGTGCTGCGTTTCCTCGCGATACTTTTCCAAATCCGAATGCCGTTCCGGGTCCAACAATTGTAACCTAGCAAAATGCCCATCCGGGCCGAGCTGTTGGGGCGTAGCCGTTAGCAGGAGTAACCCGTCCGTGACCTCCGCCAAGCCACGCACCATTTCATAAGCCGGCCCCGGCGCATCCGGCGACCATTCGAGATGGTGCGCCTCATCCACCACCAGAATGTCCCACCCCGCCTCGCGCGCCTGTGCGGCGCGGGCTTCGTTTTCCGCCAGGAAATCCACCGCCGCCAACACCCATTGGCTGTCGATAAAGGGATTGCACTCGGGATCACCATACTCGATCGCCTCGCAGCGGCCTTCGTCGAATATGCTGAAGGAAAGTTGGAATCGCCGCAGCAGTTCGACGAACCATTGATGCACTAACGGCTCCGGTACGAGGATAAGCACCCGCTGCGCCCGGCCCGTTAGGAGGAGCCGATGCACGATCAGGCACGCTTCGATGGTTTTCCCGAGGCCCACCTGGTCCGCTAGCAAAACCCGCGGGCGTGGGTGCTCCGCCACTTCGTCCGCGATGAAAAGCTGGTGCGGAATCAAATCCATCCGAGCTCCTGCCAGCCCACGCACCGGGGAGCGGCGCATCTCCGCCCGGCGGCGGAGTGCTTCACCGCGCAGATCGAAATCGGCGGGTTCGTCGAGCTTTCCGCCGAACAAGCGGTCCTGCGGTTTACTGAAACTGATGGAGTCGGAGAGCTCGGCTTCCTTGGTTTCGCCAGCCTCGGTTCGATAGATGAGCAGGCCGTTTTCCTCCGTGACGCTGAGTACCTCCATTTCCCCGCCGGTGTGAATCTTAATGCGGTCGCCAGGCAAGAATTTCACCCGCCGCAGCGGCGCGGTATCAGTGGCGTAGCAGCGCTTTTCACCTGCTGCCGGAAAATGGATGTCCACGCGGCCGTCGCCGCTGCCAGTGAGGATGCCGAGTCCGAGTTCAGGTTCGCTATCGCTCACCCAGCGTTGTCCGCGCATCCATGAAGTTTCCCTCCTGCCTTTTTCCACCATTTTGACCAAACCAACTCCTTTCAGGAGAAAAGGAAAGCGCAAAGACGGCATGAAGCGCTGGCTTTAGCCGGCATCCTGATTCAACCTGAACCGATGGAAAGCTTCCTCACCACCGTTGCCAGGCTGATGGCCGAAAAGGACCTTCCAGCCCTGATGATCGGCGGCCATGCGGTGACCGCTCTCGGGCATCCCCGCGCGACGTTTGACTTGGATCTCCTGATCCCGCGATCCTCCGCCGGGAACTGGAAAACTGAGCTGACCAAACTCCGCTTCCGGTTGTTCGCCGAGTCCCCGAATTTCCAGCAATATGAAGCCAGTCCCGAGCTCCCCCTGCCGCCACTCGACCTTATGCTGGTCGATGACGCGGTTTTCCTGACTTTGGAGCAGACCCGCAGGCTTGGCGCCAGGTCGAACCTGACAGG
>JBDTNJ010000167.1:0-9172 GCA_039933825.1 Luteolibacter sp. | reverse complement strand
GCCAAGCGTGAGATCGGTTTCCTCGATGATCCGATCCGCACCAACCCGGCTCTCACCTACGAACACACCCAGAATATCGATAAGGTCCGCCGGGGTCTTTACACCGCCGAGGGCAATTACAACTTGGGCAAATACGACGATGCCAAGCGCGAGTATGAAAATGTGATTCGCATCGATCCTTATAACTCGGCCGCGCGCCGTGGGCTCGAGCAACTCAGCCAAGCGAAGTCCGATTATTATCGCGCTGCCTATGATCACACCCGTGCGGAGCTTTTGGGCCAGGTGGATGCCGCCTGGGAACTCGCCGTTCCCGCCGAGGCCCCCACCTTCACCGATGGTCCGACAGGTCCTTCGATTGATTCCGGCGTCGCTTACATCACCGAGAAACTCCGCAGGATCATCATCCCGCGGATTGATTTCGAAGATACCACCGTCGAGGAAGCGATCGACTTTCTTCGCATGCGTGCTTCTGAATTGGACACCACTGAACTGGACCCCTCCAAAAAGGGAGTGAACTTCGTGATTCGCCGTCCACGCACCACTCCTGTTGGCGCAGCCGCTCCGGATGCCGGTCTTGAGGCGGCCCCAGCGGCGGCCCCGGCTTTGTCACTCGGTGGTGGTGATCCGGGCACACTCCGCGTGAAGGAACTGCGTATCCGCAATGTGCCTTTGGCGGTGGCCCTCAGATACATTTGTGATCAAACCAAGCTCCGCTACAAGGTGGACGACTTTGCCGTCACTCTCGTCCCTCAAACCGAAAGTGGTGAAGACATCTTCACCCGCACCTTCCGCGTGCCACCGGACTTTATTGCCGGTCTGGATTCAGGCGGAGAAGCAGGTGGAGGCGGTGGTGCTGCTGCCGCAGATCCATTTGCTGCCGCACCTGCCGGGGGTAGCACCAGAACGCTCAGTGCCCGCAAGCCAATCCTCGATTTGCTCAAGCAGTCAGGCATTACTTTTGCCGAGGGTAGTTCCGCGACCTTGAGCAGCTCCGGCGTGTTGTTGGTCACCAATACCCCGACGGAGCTTGATAAAGTCGAGCAGCTCGTCCAGTCGATCAGCAATAACAAGCCGAAGCAGGTTAAAATCACCACCAAGTTTGTCGAAATTTCCCAGGAAAACAGCGATGAACTCGGCTTCGACTGGATCATCAGTCCTTTCGGAATCGGTGGCGAAACGGTCTTTGGCAGCGGTGGGACCACCGGCAGTGGCACTCCACGGTCCGGCAGCGACTTTACCGGCCCGCTCATCCCCGGAGTACCCCTTGGTCCCACAGATGTCACGAACATCTCAACCGCCGGAAACCGCAGTGGCGATGCTGCCATCAACCGCAACAACATCGATGCGATCCTCAACAACCCGAACCGCACCGCCCAAAAAGCGAACGTGGCGCCGGGGATCATGGCGCTCACCGGCCTGTTTTCAGATGGTCAGGTGAAGATGATCATGCGGGGTCTCGCCCAGAAAAAAGGCACGGATCTCATGACCGCTCCCTCGGTCACCGCTCGTTCCGGCCAGAAGGCCACGATTGAGATCATCCGTGAATTTATTTACCCCACCGAGTATGAACCCCCGCAACTTCCGAACAGTGTCGGTACGACCGGCAATACTGGTGGTAGCATTCTTGGACCTGGCGGCATCCTCACCCCAGGCAACCAAAGCAGCACCGGCTTCCCGGTGACGCCTGCCACGCCGACGGCCTTCCAAACCCGCAACACCGGAGTCACCCTCGAAATTGAGCCGACCATCGGAGAAAATGACTTTGTCATCGATCTTCGTTTCGTGCCCGAGATCGTTGAATTTGAGGGCTTCATCAACTACGGGAGTCCGATCCAAGCTCCAGGGACGGATGCGTTGGGTAATCCGGTCACTTCGATCATCACTGAGAACCGCATTGAAATGCCGGTCTTCTCCGTGCGCCGGGTGAATACCGCGCTCACCATCTATGACGGCTACACGGTCGCCGTCGGTGGTCTGATGCGCGAAGACGTGCAAAACGTTGAAGACAAGGTGCCGATCCTCGGTGACATCCCGATCATCGGCCGCCTGTTCCAGACCAAGTCGGAAAACAAGATCAAGAGCAATCTGATCATCTTCGTCACCGCTCAAATCATCGATGCCACCGGTCGTCCGCTCCGCGGTGCCGATGCGGGCGGCTCGATCCCTGTGGCTCCTGCCGCTGCAGGTGGTGCTGGTATGGTGGATCCAGGCGTCCTGCCTCCGCTCTGAGTCCTTGAATCACCAGCCCGCCTCACGGCGGGCTGGGTTTTTGGCGAAATTTCCTGTTTCTTTAAACGTTTACACCATGAAAACCTGTTTCACTCAACGCCTGCCGCTGATTGCGGTATCGGCCCTTTTACTTTCACCCACGCTCCGCGCTCAGGACTTCGATGGAGATCTCCTCTCCGACGGCGAAGAGCTTGTTCTTGGCACCGATCCGTTTGATACGGATACCGATGGCGACACGCTCTCTGACCGTGCGGAAGTCTATCCCTACAAAGTGGTTGCCGGTGCTTTCACTTTTCAAGAGGCAGTCGCGGATGCCATCTCCAAAGGTGGTCGCGTGGCCGTGATTGATAGCCCACAAAAACTCTATCAGGTGAAGCGAGGCCTCTTGACCGGAGCCCTCCCAGTGCCATTGCCAAATAATTACGATCCTTCCGTCACGCTCGCCAATGAATTGTGGATTGGTGCCCATGACAGCTTGGTAGACGGTAAATTCCAGTGGATTACCTCCGCTAGCTTGCTCAATGGACCTGAAATCGCCACATCAGGCTTTGGCACTCTCACTCCTGGCAGCAATGTGGCGACCAATGTCGTGAATATCAATGCATTCACCGTCGGGCGCCCCTTCGTCGCCTCCGGTGTTAAATCAGGTACCACCATCACTGCAATAAACACCGCTGCGCGCACTTTGACGCTCAGCAATCCGGTCGATGCGATCCTTTCACAGCGGATCGCTTCTGTGGTCATCAGTAATGGAGGCACCAGCTATACCAGTGATCCCACCATTTCCTTCACTGGCGGTGCACCGGGCCTGTCGTCTGTCACCGTGAGCGGTGGCACCGGCTACTCCGTTCCTCCGACGGTTTCATTCAGTGTCTCCGGCTCGACCACACCGGCAACGGCGGTCGCGACCCTCAGCGCTGGATCCATTATCGTCACCATCACCTCGCGCGGTGCAGGTTACACTTCAGCACCGACGGTGACCCTCACCGGAGGGACATTTACCACGGCTGCGACAGCTACCTCCTCACTTGGTGTTTCACCTACTGCCGCTGTCATCCGAACCGCTGACAACCGTTTAAAATCCATCACCGTCACCAACGACGGCGGCAGCTACTACACCACCGCACCCACCGTCGTCATCACCGGCGGCAATGGCGGTGGAGCAGCGGCATCTGCGGCGCTTACCCAATTGGCGAGCGCCAATGTGATTGCCGTTACGGCGACCACCGGTGCCGGCTATACCACGGCTCCCACCGTTACCTTAAGTGCTCCCCCTGTTGCCCCGGGGAACGTAACCGCAACCGCAGTTGCCTCAGTTAGCGGCGGCCAGGTCACCGGCATCGCGGTCATCAATCCAGGTTCTGGCTACATTTCAGCCCCGACCGTTACTCTGTCTGGTGGAGGTTTCACCACCGCTGCAACCGCCACGGCGAGCATTCGCCTGAACTCCGCTCGGGTGGACTCGCCCGTCGTTGGTGCTTATTCAAATTGGGTCAGTCTCGTTCCCGGAAACCGCGTGAATTCTGCCGAAGGTGTCTTCTTGAATACCGGAACTGGGTTCACTTGGAGCGCTGCCGTAGTGACCACCACTCGTGGTTACTTGTTCGAAGGGATTCCCACCGATCCCACCAAGGCGGATAGCGATAGTGACGGACTCGCCGATAACGTTGAAACCAACACCGGAACTTTCGTTTCGGCCACAGATACTGGCACCAATCCAACGCTAGCCGATACGGATACCGATGGTCTGACTGACGGGCAGGAAGTGAATACCACCCTCACGAATCCTTTGTTGATCGATACCGATGGTGATGGTCTCAGTGATCTGGTGGAAACCAACACCGGGATTTATGTATCGCCCACAAATACGGGTACCAACCCGCTCGTGGCTGATACGGATGGTGATACTCTGACGGATGCGGAGGAAGTAAACACGTATCACACCAATCCGCTTTTGGTAGATACCGATGGCGACGGACTTACGGACAGTGAGGAAGTAAATACGTATCACACCAATCCGCTCGTGGCCGATACCGATGGTGACGGGCTCACGGACGGTCAGGAAGTGAACACTTATCTTACTAATCCCCTCCTGACCGATACCGATGGTGACGGACTTACGGACGCGGCGGAAGTAAACACGTATCACACCAATCCGCTTGTGGCGGATACCGATGGCGACGGACTTACGGACAGTCAGGAAGTGAACACGTATCACACCAATCCGCTGCTCGTGGACACCGACGGCGATTTTTTCAGTGACTTTGATGAAGTGAATGCGGTGCCACCGACTAACCCAAATAGTAACACCAGTTTCCCTCCTGGGCCACCGACGCTTGGGCTGATCCATAAACAGGCTGTGCCTGCGGTACTTCCCGTGGCACATGATGTTTCCATTGCCAGCGACTTCGCCCCTTTCGGTGCCAGGCCTATTACCGACAAGATCGGTGATGATGGCTCGGCGGCGTTCCGCGATCGGAATGGTGTGATTATTTGGTCGAATTCCTCCGGCTCCGCCACCACAGTTCCAAATAGCAGTCTGGCGAAAACCCTCTATGTTTCCAACAGTGAATGCGTTTTATATAACAATCGATTCGCACAAAACTACAACGTCTGGGGTTCGGTTTCCGATATCGTGGTCTATAAACGCAGTTCGGGCGGAACAATCACGGTTTCCCCGACGATCACCCTTCGTGGGACCCTACTGGACACCAGTATTGTCAGTCCCAATTCTTACGGATTTACGATCGTATCGGCTTATGGTTGGAATTTCAGCACCACTGAATCGAGTCAGAAAGTCAAAACAGGGGAGACTGCTGCAACAGCCACTGCCCCCGCCAGAATCACCTACACAACCAACAGGGTGGATCAATGGCATAACATCAACTTCGAGATGTATCGCATCACTTGGGATGGTGTTGCCCAATATGTCAACTTTAGCACAGTTGATGTTCCCAAGACGAACACCAACCTCGGAGGAACCACGGTTCTCGGCACGGGCGATGATGGATCTCTCATCTTCACCACGGTTGTCGCTTATGATTACTACGATAGCGAGGATCCTTTGGATGTGGATGTCAATGGGCCCGGGTTTTTCGCCACCGGGCAGTCCAGCCTCTGGGCGACTTGGCGGATCAACTCCGAGAACATATTTGTCACAGCTGCCTCACTCAATGGGGTTCGGGAATCTGCCTACGTTTCGAACAATCGTTTGCTTTTGGAGAGAGATGTCTTGGATTTGTTCGGAGATCCAACTGGGGATTCCTCAATTTCGGATTTCCGCGTGCGGACAGACGGTTTGGTGACCTTTGCTGGGTCGTCGCTTCTTGAGCCTGGATACAGATTGCTGTCTGTTTCCGGTTACACCCGGGGGGCTCTTCCTCCCTACGTTTACGCCGTTGACCCAACGGGAACCCAGCTTAAACTCTACCGCTATGACGCAAGTCTGGTTCCTCTGGGTGGTGCGGTCACATTGCCAGCGGCAGTGACCGACGGCAGTGAGTATGTAAGAAATCCTCGTGACGCATCCCTCTTGATTAAGTCGAGTGGGGCCGCTGGTATCCTCTGGATTCCCGCTACCCCTGCTGGAGGTTTTCAATCCCCTGTGAGCCTGCCGGCCAGTACCGATGCCCTCCCATTGTTCGTCTCCACTGTTGAAGCCGTGGCTTGGATGAATAGCAGTGCTCCTGTAGGCGCCGGTGGCGTCCTGCCCCTCGCCCAAATCACCCATTTCAGCTCACCTAGCAGTCTCATCAGCACGGCTCTCACTCCGCCTATATTGGGACGATACGTTGCCGTGCCTCAGCCGTTGTCCAATGACCCGGATTCCGAGGGCTGGTTTATCACCACCTTCGAAAAAACCGCTGCCCGCACCGCGACCCTCCGCAATTACCGCCTGAAGACCTTCTCTGCCGCAGATTCGGATCTCGATGGCGACGGCTTGAGCGATGCGGATGAACTGCTTTTCGGCACCAATCCTACTAATGTTGACACCGACGGCGACGGAGTGAGCGACTACGATGAAGTGATGGTCACTCGTACCAACCCGTTCGTGCCGTCGTTTGGAGCCGGTGGAATCGTGTCTATTCCCTACACCAACAGTGCCGTGAACGGCGACTATGAAGGCATGGTACTTGATCCGGTCAATGGGGTTTCGTTCAAGCAGAGCCTGCGACTCTCGTCGAATGCTTCGTTCACCTCATCCTTGTTAGGCCTCCCTGCGGATACATCCTTCCGTGGAACGTTTTCCAAAAATGGGTCGTTCACCGGGACTCCGAGTAATTCCGTAGGCTTGATTTCAGTGCAGATGGCGATCGTCAAACAGACGGATAACACCTACCGGATTCAAGGGACTTACCTCACCCGCACGGCTGGCACACTCTATTTCGAGCTGCGCCATACGATCAAGTCTTACGGTGCGCCTAACAAGGTGACCTTTGAGGCTTCGCTCACGGCGGAATTAGCGGGCCCCGACGGAAGTGCGGTGGCGACGGGTCAACTGAGCAGCAATGGCAAGGTTAACTTCAACGTCTATCTTCCTGATGGCGGCCGGAGTTCTTATTCGGGGTCTATGGTGAATGGGAATTTGATCAACTTCTACACTCGGAGTTCTTCCAAAATCCGCCAAGTCATGCTTGGATCACTTGCGGTAAGGAATCTAGACGGCAGCGATATCGACGGAGATGTGAGGCTGTATAGTGGGGCGTCAGCGCCTAACGGCAGCTTGTTCCCGGTCGGTTATGATCAAGCCCGGAAATTGATCGGTTCCCGCTACTACCCCGCAGCGAAAGGCACCATGCCGCTGTCGACCTTCGCTGCGAGCGATCAGAATGTGGTCTTCAGCTGGCTTACTGGAAACTTCGCCTCCCTTGCGAAGGTCGGAACATGGGCGACGAATAATCTGGTGAAGATTCCAAGCACTACGAACTTCAAGGCCACGGCCACCTTCACCTCGAGCACGGGTCTCTTGTATGTGAGCCCGACAGTGACGAATACCACCCTGAATCTCGTGAATGCAGTGGCGAAAGGCTATGCGGTTACCGTACAGAAAAACGGCACCTGCAAGGGATTCTACACCAGCAGCTTGTCCGCCGGTGAATTCGAGGTCTTACCAAATACCAATGGGACGGCAGCAGAGTTCACGACGGTCTCGCCAGCGAAAAAATCTGTTTCAGCGGCAGCGGCGACTTACACGGTATCCGTTGGGACCCCGAACACCACAGACACTTGGAGCGTTACGATTCCGGCTGAACTTTCCTGGATCGCGGCGAACGTCAGCAGCGTAGGTAGCACTACTAGTGGATCAAGCACCACTGTGACCGGTGTGGGCAGTGGCACGGTCGTCATCACCGTGGCGGCGAACGGCACCATGACCCGCCGTGAAGGGACGATTTCGATTGCCGGATTCAACCATAAGATCGAGCAGGACTTCCGCTGATCCTCAGGCGGCCTGCGCCGCGATGTGAAAATCATGATCATTTGCCTCCGCCATTCCGGCAGTGGGGCAAATGATCTTTTCATTCCCAAATTGAGTTGAGAATTCCATGAAAAACCGCCAATGGTCCCCGTTTTCCAAGCGCCTCTGGGTTTTGCTTGGGGTTCTCTCGTTAGCCATTGTTTTCATCGTCCTGCGGAACATGAAGCAACCGCCGGCTGAGGCGGCGCAAGGAGATCTTGGGCCCAAAGTCTCTGATGGTTCACCCGGAAATTCCCAACTCGCAGGACAACAGCAGACACCCGAGTCAGGGCCTGCAGTAACCCGCTCTTCCCGCATCCGAACGGAAGCGCCCGGGAATACGCAACAATCCCAGTTCCCCCAAGTTCAGCGGATTCTATCCGATGATTCCATTCCGGACCTGCAAGCGGCGGTGGCTTTGTTTGAAATCGCCAATAACAGCGGTCTCGCTGAATCGGAGCGCTTCGAAGCCCTGGCTCACGGCCTGAATTTAAATTTCCCGGCCTTTTTTGCCCTCAGTCAGGATCCGGCACTGCCGGTGCCCATGGCCCAGCGTTACTTCGACGAGCTTGCTAACCGCAATCAAGCGCCCAAGGAGCAGATCGAGGGCTATCTGGGTCTGATGAATCACAGTGATGAGGAGATTCGCAAGCAGGCGCAGCACCAATTGGCCTTCATGCTCGAGGATGACGCGCAGGAGCTGTCACCGGAAGAACTCCGCCAGCAAGCAGCGGAACGCCTGGTGAAACTGAGCGCGACTCCGGTAGATCAGAGCGAGGCTGTGGATGGGCTCGGAGGCAAATAGGATGGCGCGCCCTTCAATGCTATTGTGCCTCCATCGCCGGGTTCTTTGCTTGATTTCACAGCACAATCCTTCGATTCTTTGACACATGCGAGTGATGGCATTGACGGGCGGGATCGCTTCCGGGAAATCGACGGTTTGCCGGCTGCTGCGCGAGTGGCTCCCTGAGATTGTGATTTTTGATTGTGACGCGGCGGTGCACCAAGTCTTGGAGGGCGATGCGGAAGTGTTGGAGATTGTTGCCGAGACTTTTGGCAAACAGGCGCTGGACCCGCAGGGGCGCATCG
The DNA here is from genome assembly GCA_039933825.1 of Luteolibacter sp. Classification (GTDB taxonomy): domain Bacteria; phylum Verrucomicrobiota; class Verrucomicrobiia; order Verrucomicrobiales; family Akkermansiaceae; genus Luteolibacter. The sequence goes on along the minus strand of JBDTNJ010000167.1, from coordinate 399 downwards.
ACCGCCATTTTTTGCGTGGCCGGGTTTTCGCGGATGAATCCGCCCGCTTGCGCCTTGAAGCCATCCTTCACCCCCGGGTCCGGCAGGAATGTCTTGATTCCCTGCAACGGGCTGCTACACGAGGGGCGGAGTTATTCGTAGCAGATGTTCCGCTCTTCTTTGAGAGGGGGTTCGATTTCGGCCAAACACAAGTGCTCGTCGTCGCTTCTTCCCGCTCCACTCAAATCCAGCGGCTCAAGGCACGCAGTGGTTTCGATGATCGTTTGATCGAGTCCATCCTCGCTGCGCAGCTTCCAGTCCAAGAAAAAATCTCCCGAGCGGATGTGGTTTTTTGGAACGAAGGGCCGCCCGCCCTGCTACGTTCCCAAGTCCGCCGTTTTGCCCAAGCTTTTCAAATGA
>JBDTNJ010000166.1:0-3648 GCA_039933825.1 Luteolibacter sp. | reverse complement strand
TGGAAACAATCGATGGCGGCACACGCTATCTCGAAAAACGCGGAATCGAGGACGCCCGGCGAAACATGCAGATGCTCGTCGAACGCCAGCTCGGCTGGACGAGGATGGACCTTTACACCCGTTTCGACCACCTCGTCGAGGAATCCGACCTCGTGCCGTTGCGCGAAACCTTGAAAAAACGCGGTGAAGGCATCCCGCTCCAGCATTTGCTCGGCACAGTTTATTTCCACAAATACGAATTCAAAACCGATGCCCGTGCCCTGATCCCGCGCCCGGAGACCGAAGAACTCGCCGAGTGGATCTTAAATTGGGATCTGCCCACGGATTCCCAAGTCCTCGACATGGGCTGTGGCTCGGGCGTGCTCGGGCTCACGCTCGCTAGCGAACGGCCCGGTTGGCAGGTCACTCTCGCCGATGTTTCCCAAGACGCGCTTTCCCTCGCCCAGGAAAATGCGGCGGCTCTTGAGGTGAAAAATGCCGATTTTCTGCACAGTGATCTATTTTCCGCCGTCAGCAGCCAGTTCGATGGCATTGTGGCGAATCTCCCTTACGTTCCAGATTCCGAGCGAACCACGATCTCCCGCGAGGTCAGCCACGATCCTGAGCTCGCGCTTTTCTCCGGCCACGATGGACTGAACCTCATCCGGCGCTTCATTCCGGAGGCATTCGGACACCTGAAGCCCGGCGGCTGGATCGTTTTGGAAATTGGCCACGATCAGGCTTCACAAGTCGCCGAAATTCTCAAAGCTTCCGCCTTCACAAACATCGAAGTAAAAACCGATCTCTCTGGAATCCCCCGTTTCCCCTTCGCGAGGCGGCCTTAAAGAAGTTGAGAGTCTAGAGTTGAGAGTTGAGAGAAAGATGAAGATCGTTTCCAACTCTCCGCTTTCGATCTCTTAATTTCTTTTCTGCCTCTCAACTCTCAACCAACCAACTCTCAACCTCTTCATGGACAAACTCGTAGTTCACGGCGGCTCCACCCTGCGCGGCACCATCAATGTTTCCGGCTCGAAAAACGCCTCGCTGCCCATCCTCGCTGCCGCCCTGCTCACCAGCGACGACTGCATCATCCGCCGAGTGCCGGATGTTTCAGACACGAACTACATGATCCAAATTCTCAGCGCCCTCGGTGCTGACGTCGAGCGCTCGTCCGGCACCGTCCGCATCACTTGCGCGGATATTATCGAAGAAGCGCCCTACGAACTGGTCCGCCGGATGCGCGCGTCGATCTGCGTCATGGGGCCGCTGCTTGCTAGAAAAGGCCGCTGCGTCGTCTCCCTTCCCGGCGGCTGCGTCATCGGGGATCGCCCGATCGACCTGCATTTGCGCGGCTTCGAGGCCCTCGGCGCAAAAGTTGAATTCGAAGGCGGAAATATTACCCTCACCGCCCCTAACGGACTGCGCGGCGCGGAAATCGACCTGCGTGGCACCCACGGCCCGACCGTTCTCGGCACCGACAACGTGATGATGGCCGCTACTTTGGCCGAAGGCATCACCGTCATCGAGTCCGCCGCCGCCGAGCCGGAGGTGCTCGATCTCGCGAATTTCCTCAACTCCATGGGCGCGAAAATCACTGGAGCCGGCACCCGCCGCATTGTGATCGAGGGGGTGAAGGAACTGCATGGCGTTGAGCACACCGTCATTCCAGACCGCATCGAAGCTGGCACCTTCATGTGCGCCGCCGCTTTGGCAGGCGAAGGAGTCACGCTGCGGCGAGTTTGCCGCGAGCACTTGAAAGCGATCACTGCCGCCATCGAACAATCCGGCCACCGCGTCGATTTCAACGAAGCCGGAGACATTTGCACCGTGCACCGTGGCGAGGGTACCCTCCAAGGCGTGGAAATCAGCACCGCTCCTTACCCGGCCTACCCTACCGACATGCAAGCGCAAATGACGGCCTTGTTAGTGACCACTCCCGGCATCAGCGTGATCAAGGACACGATTTTCCCACAGCGTTTCATGCACTGCGCCGAGCTGAAGCGTATGGGTGCCGACGTCAAGGTGGACAACGGCACCGCCGTCGTTCGCGGTGTCGCCCAACTCTCCGCCGCCCCCGTCATGGCCTCCGATCTCCGCGCCTCCGCCGCCCTGGTGTTAGCCGCGCTCACCGCGAAAGGCTCCACCGAAATCAGCCGCCTCTATCACATTGATCGCGGCTACGAGCACATTGATGAGAAGCTCCTCATGCTCGGCGCAAACGTCGAGCGAGTGAAGGACCGGTGACTTATGTAGCGTCGGTCTGCGACCGTCGCACGTTACCTTGGTTGCTACTTGATGGCGCTGCTACTACATTGGCGGTTGGTGATGATCATCGTCCGTTAGAAAAGCCAGCGACTCATTGGACGTTCTCAATCGCAGTTTCGCCATCGCCTCGGGCCCCGCAACCGCCTCTATCAGGCCTTCCCGGAATGCGGTCATTCGGCTGTCCGCTTCAAGCAGCCAAGCAGCCTCCAATTCGGCAGGCCTGCGGGAAAGGCTTTCCAGAAGCCTATCTGCCAGTCGCGCCCGCTCGTTTTCGGGCAATCGCAGAGCTTCTTTCTCGATGACGACAGCTTCCATACTTGGAGAATGTGCATCATCACGCCCGCAAACGCAATACGGGAGGCAGCTCGGCAGGAAAATTCAGAAATCCTCAGAATTGAACCGGTGCCCCATGTCTGTTAGTTTCTCATTTGGGTATTCCGCTCATCTCAATTAAACGAAGTGGGTGAAGCTGACAATTTCACCGCCGCCTCGCCGGAGCTATCCTAGCAGACGCAATCTCCACAATCAGTCGATGCAAAATTAGCCGATGATCAAGGCCGGTGGTGACTAACGCTTGGTCGGCTTTCAAGGTGGCTTCCATGACTTGTTGAAGGCCGGCGAGCTCGAAGTTTTTCGCGTTGTCGGCGGCGAGGAAGATGGGGAAGACGTTGACGCCGGAGCCGTCCTTTTTCTGCGGGAGCCAGGCGCGGTCGGATTCCGGCAGGCGGTTGAGGCCGCCGGAAAAGGCGCTGTAGTTGCCAGTGGGGACTTTGAATTTCTCGATGATGAGCTTCGCCATGAAGAGGTTTCTGACGACGCCGATGATGGAGGCGCGCATGATGCCGATGGCGGATTCGTCGGCTTCGAGCTGTTGATCGATGAGTTGGATCGCGCGGGCGGCATTGCCTAACTGAATGGCCTTGCCGATTTCAAAAACCACGGCCGCGCGGCTAAGCGGGACAAGCACGTGGACATCCTCCTCAGTAACTTCGCGGCGTTCCGTGCCCAGATAAAGATCGAGTTTTTCCAGTTCGTTCCCGATCTGTTGGGACTGCTCACCGGCGAGCATAACAAAGAGAGCGAGGGCATCCGGGTGGAAATTGAGGTTCAGTTCACGGGCCCGCTTGGTCACTAGTGCTGCGACTTGGTCCTGCCAATCGTCGCGGCTGGTGTCGATGCGATCGTGGACTTGGACGTCAGCAGCTTTTTCGATGAACTTCCAGAACCCGCGGCGCTTGTCCACGCCTTGCGCGGTCATCAGGAATTTCACGCCGTCGGGGATGCCGCGTTCGAGAGTAGCGCGGAGGCTTTCGACGCCGGCTTCGGTGCGTTGGGAGCGCCCGGTGACATTGTCGGCGAGGAAATTTGCGTTGCGCAGCCAGACCACCTTGTCGCCGCCGAACA
>JBDTNJ010000165.1:0-8326 GCA_039933825.1 Luteolibacter sp. | reverse complement strand
GGAAAGCCCGCGTCTGGGTCTTGGGCAAGGACACTCACGTCGGCGAGGGCATCGCGGAGATCATCACCTCGAAGGAACTGCTCGTCCGTCTGCAAGCGCCGCGCTTTCTGGTAGAGCGCGATGAGTCGGTCTTCAGCGCGGTGGTCCAGAATGATCATGACACTCCGAAGACGGTCAAGGTTTCCCTCGAACTGGATGGGAAGAATCTGGAGGCCATCGATGGGGCCGCGCAGACGGTGGAAATCGCCGCGAAGTCGGAAGCCCGGGTCGATTGGCGGGTCAAAGCCGTCCATGAAGGCGAAGCCAGTTTCCGCATGCGGGCCGCTGCCGGTGACGATGGCGATGCGGTCGAGCGGAAGCTGCCCGTCCGCGTTCACGGCATGCTCCGCCAGGATGCGTGGAGTCGCGCAGTTGAGCCCGGCAAGGACTCCGCGCACATCGCCATCGAGGTTCCCGCCGAGCGCCGGCCGGATCAATCGAAACTCACGGTCCGGTTTTCTCCCACCATCGCGGGAGCCATCGTGGATGCGATTCCCTATCTGGCAGCTTATCCTTACGGCTGCACGGAGCAGACGCTGAATCGTTTCGTTCCCGCCGTCATCGCGCAGAAAATGTTGAAGGATCTCAAGATCAATCTGGGTGACGTGAAAGCGAAACGCACCAACCTGAATCCGCAGGAACTGGGAGATTCCGCAGAGCGTGCGGCACAGTGGAAACAATGGCAGACGAATCCGGTCTTCGATGAGGTGGAGATGGAGAAGATGGTGAAAAAGGGAGTGGAGAAACTCATGTCCATGCAGAACTCCGATGGCGGCTGGGGCTGGTTTTCCGGCTACGGCGAGACTTCCTATCCGCACACCACGGCGGTGGTGGTGCATGGATTGCTGGTAGCGAAAACCAACGGCGCGAAAATCCCGGATGCGATGTTGGACTCCGGCATCAACTGGCTGATAGGCTACGAGCGGAAACAGGTCGCCGCACTCCAGCTCCATGTCGAGCGCGAGGCCCTCCGCAAGCAGGGGAGGAAAATCAAGGAAGATAACAAGTATGAGAAGTCCTACTGCGATGCGATGGATGCCTTTGTCCGCCTCGTTCTCGGTGAGGCGGTCCGCGACTCGGAGCCGATGCTCGCGTTTCTCTATAGGGATCGTATCGGTCTGTCGGTTTATGCGAAGTGCCTGCTAGGTCTGGAGGAACACCGCAAGGGCGACGAGGCACGCCGTGACGAGGTGATGAAGATGATTTCCCAATTCCTCAAGCGCGACGCGGAAAACCAGACAGCCTATCTGGATCTGCAGAACAAAGGCTACTGGTGGAACTGGTATGGCAGCGAGGTGGAGGCGCACGCATGGTATTTGAAATTACTCGCCGCCGTGAAGCCGAAGGATGCCGACACCCGCGGCCTGGTGAAATACCTAGTGAACAACCGCAAGCACGCGACTTATTGGGAGTCCACGCGTGACACGGCCTTCGCCGTGGAAGCCATCGCCAGTTATTTCAAAGCCAGTGGCGAGGATGCGCCGGAGATGGAAGTGGAGATTTCGCTGGATGGGAAATCGCTGCGCAAGGTTTCCATCAGTCGAGACAACCTCTTCACCTTCGATGGAACGGTCACGCTAACGGGAGAAGAGGTCGCCACCGGGAAGCACGACGTCGAACTCCGCCGCAGCGGCAAGGGCACGCTTTATGCGAATGCCTATCTGGAAGTCTTCACGCTGGAAGACAAGCTCCGCGCGGCCGGGCAGGAAGTGAAGGTGGCTCGTCACGTTTCCAAACTCATCGCGCTGGAAAAGGAAGCCGAAGTGCCAGATTCCACCGGACTGATCGCGAAGCAGAATGTCGAGCGCTTCAAACGCGAGCCGCTGGCGGACGGGGCGAAACTTGCATCCGGGGATCGCATCGAGGTGGAGCTCGTTCTCGAAAGCAAAAACGATTACGAGTATCTGATTTTCTCCGATGCCAAGGCCGCCGGATTCGAAGCGCTCGATGCGCTCAGTGGCTACGTCAGCGGGAGTGGCGGGTTTAACGCATACATGGAACCTCGCGATCAGACGGTGGATTTTTTCATCCGCGCCCTGCCACGCGGGACAAACACCGTCCGCTATCAGCTCCGCGCCGAGTCCCCGGGGATTTACAAAGCCCTCCCCGCCACTGCGGAAGCGATGTATGCTCCGGAACTCCGCGGGAACTCGGAAGACATCCGGTTGGAGATCTCGAAATAGGGATTCTGGTTGGGGAATTGTCGGGTATTATTTTACCGCCAGGACGCCAAGGAAGAAATGGAAAGAGAACCACAAAATTCTCGAAGAGACACGAATGAAGAGTTTGGCATTAACGACGATCTGTCATTTCCCGCCTAAGCAGGTAAGAGAAATCATTTACTTTGCCTTTTTAATGCCAAAGCTGGTTAGAGTAATCCCTTTACTAACCTACTTAGGGCCAGCGCTTGTATGAAAAACCCGTCACCTAGCCGGTAAATCCGCTTGGTAGCGTCGGTTTGCGACCGTTGGAAGCTTGGCTACCTCATGCCTCAGCCCTCACTCAAAACAGCTCTCCCTGCACGGGTCCGCTCTTTTTCCGCAGTGGATTCACCGCATCCGCCACACACAGCCGTTCGGGAGCCGGGCGAAAGGTGGCGGACGCACCGTCCAGATAGGCATCGATCTCTTGGGGACCCAGCACCGCCGGCATCCGGTTATGCACCGGCGCGGCCACGGTGTTCGCGGTGGTCGTGATCATTGAGAAACACGGTCCTAGCTCCACGTTCTCCTCCCAGATTCCGGCGATCCATAACCAGCCGCCATCGGGGGCGGTGAAGCGGTGGGTGCGCTTGTGGCCGGTTGGCCCGCTCCATTCATAATAGGCGGCGGCCGGGATCAGGCAGCGGCGCTCCGCCAGCGCGGATTTCCAGACCACGGAATCCAGTTTGTCCTCCCTCGCGTTCACGATCGCATGGCTGAACGGCCGGGAAAACCCCCAGCGCATCGTGCTGATCCCGCCGTCCGCCGTCATCACCAGCGCCGGCACCGTCGGGCGTATCAGTTGCTCCGCTTCCTCCAGCCCTAGCAGAATGTGAATCGCCTCCGCATTCGCCCGTTGTGGAAAACTGCCGCCCCGCTTGCCCAACTCATACGCCGTGCACATATCCGGCACCCTAGCACCCGCCCTGTCTCCCTTCAACGTCCCATCTCGCCATTTCCCAACCCTCCTTCCCGTCTCAGCGTTCAGCGTTCCCAATTTCCGCTTTTCTTGCCCGTGTCCACCAATCGTAAGGCAGCCTCTTCCAATGACACATTCGAGTCTCTATGCGACCTATGCGACCTATGCGACCTATGCGACCTATGCGACCTATGCGAAAAACTCTTCTCTTGCGGCGATGAACATGGTCATCCGCAGGATCGACTTCACCTTTGGCAATTCAGCGTATCTCTCAAGTGCGTGAAGTTTGGCCTGGAAATACGGCTCCGATTTTGCTCTCACAAAATCTAAGTCTGTCACTTCGCAATAGCCATGCCTTTGGGCCGTAGAAATGCGTGGACCGTGAGGCAGTGTGCACAGGAGCTTGACGCTGGGAATTGGGCACAGTAGCTTCGCGGCGCGTTGGATTTTGAAATCTCTTATAGTCCAACGTCCCACATCCCCCCTAACGGTCAGTTGCGTGCATTAAAGTCGGGTGAATCTTATTTCTTCCGATTGAGTTGCACGTCATCTCCGTTCCCCCCCATCCAATATCCGATAATCAGCAAATCATGAATGCTAAGAAGATCAGGGCTGTCTATTTCCATCTGTCGGTGACACTCATCCTTTACGGGTTCATCAGTTTGAATATCAGTAATTTGCAAACTCCGTTCGGCAGTGAAGAGGGGCGGTATGTTGATTCGGTTGATTCCTACTCCGAAGGTATTGTTAGGAACAAGGTCATCGATGACTTTGAAAACAGTGGGAAGAGCAGCGACGGATTCCTCGTGACCCATCCGGACTTTGACAAAAAGGACTATAGTTACAAAAAGGAGGGAAATCTCACTTACCTCAGTCAGTTCGGGCTCCAGGGCAGAGTTGATTCGATGATTGCCAAGTCATTCCAAGTCGATACCCCGGCCGAATCCGAGCACTTGTTCAAAGTCCTGCGGGAACTGAACGCTTTCCTGTTGAGCGCGACTTTGGCCCTGTTTGTGACCGCCGTCGCCAAGGAATTTGGATTTTGGCAGGCTCTGCTGGTTGGATTGTCATTCTGCGTGACAAACGGGATCATTCTGTTCGCCAAGAATTTGTATTGGGTGGCCTTTACCGATTTTCTTCCTTTTTGTGTGTTTTGGCTTTTTTATCCGAAAATGCGCAACAGGCATCTTCTTGTTTCAGTGACTGCAGTAGGGCTCATGCTGTTCAAATCGTTGAACGGTTATGAGTTCCTGACGTCGATCACCCTCAGCATGCTTGTCCCGATTATCTACTATGAATTCAAGGATGGCAAAGGATTCAGATTCATTTTGTTGAAATCTGCCTATTTTCTGTGCTTATGCGTGGTGGGTTTTTTATTCGCTCTAGCGACGCATTTGGTTGCGGCGTCTTGGCATATCGGTTCATTTGGAGAAGCCGTCAAGATCGTTTGGGCACGCATTGTTGAAAGGAATCTCACCTATATTCCATTGCCGGTGATGAGATATTTGAAGCAAAACGTCTACACTCTTCCGTTGGTGAATCGAGGGCTTGGCTTTTATTGGATCGTGTTGCTTATGGTGGTGTTCTATCCGATATATAAACACGTCAACCGCTATAAGTTCACAGGAATCGACCTTCTGCTGGTGTGCTCGTTGGTATCAACGATGAGTTGGTTTGTCTTCGGCTTCCAACACATCGCATGGCATTACTGGGTGTTCTATCTGACGGTTAATTTGTGTTTCCTGCCGATCGTTACCTTGTTTTTCGCCGATTTGATCGTATCGAAGGTCAAAATCCCCGCGCCTATCGTCGTGTAGTGGTCGGTCGAATTGATCAGAGTTCCGTAGATACGGATTCAGGGCACCGGAATGGTCGGGTTTTGTTGATTTCAGGTATCAGAGATCGAACCACGTCGATGGCTCATGCTGGCATGCGCAATGCAGATCAATGTGCCCGTGGCCGACATCGCTGAGGCAGGAGCGAAGACGGGAAAGGATGATTTCAGGTGTGTTGCAGTCCGAGCTGAGATGTCCGAGCACGATGCGACCGAGGGCCGGGTGGGCGATTTCACGGATCAACTCGGCGACCTGGCTGTTGGATAAATGGCCGTGACGGGAGCTGATGCGCTGCTTGATCGACCATGGACGTTTGGTATCGGCCTCAAGGAGTCCTTCATCATAGTTTGCCTCGACGAAAAGCCCCCGCAAGCCGCGCAAGCGCTCGGTCATGCTGCGGGTGACAAATCCGGCATCGGAAAGAAACCCCAGGCGCCGCGAATCATCACCGACGACGAAGCCCACCGGGTCCACTGCGTCATGTTGGATCGCGAAGGTTTCGATGTTTGCTCCCCCGACGGTGAATGCCTGTCCTGCCTCGAATATTTTCCAATGCCCGCCATCAATCCCTGCCTCGCGAACCACCCGGGCGGTGGCTGCCGTGGTGTAAACGGGAAGGGGGTTTTGCTTGAGGAAAACTTTGAGCCCGCGGACGTGATCACCATGTTCGTGAGTCAGGAGAACGCCATCCAGTGCTGCGGGATCAACTCCGACCTGGCGGAGGCGCAAGGTAAGTTGTTTCGCGCTCAATCCGGCATCAATCAGCAGGCGCATTCCACCGCATTCGACGATCGCCGCATTTCCTCCACTTCCGCTGCCAAGCACCACAAATCGCATTACGGAGCTGACGATGCATCGTCCGATAAAATCAGGCAAGGAATACGATGGCTCCCGACCCATCAAAAGAAAAAGAAAACCGCTGTGCCGTCCTTGGCGCTGTGAGCCACGTTCCGTAAACTCAATAAGTGGGGTCGTCCTGCGGTTTTCCGTCTTCCTGAAAAGGCATGACATAGTCCGTAGGAAGATGACCCCGGTTCAATCATATCGGTTCGGGCCAGCTACCAAATTAGTCGTACACAGCAGTCGGTTGCAGATTACCTCCCACACGCATTCCCGCAACCGAAATTTGAAAAAAGATTAGGCTTCACAAATGCGAATCAAGGGTTTTCGAAAATTGGATTTTACTCTGTCGCCTTTCGTTACGGATGTTACTGGTTGCCGCATGAAATTCGTCTGCTTCGTTTGTGCAAGCGCTTCTGTGGTCTTTGCTGAATCTCCGCTGCCGCCTGATCCGGATGAGGCCGCCTATCCGGCGATCGAACGCTTCGTGGAAGTGATGGAAGCGGTGCGCAAGCGCCATCCGGACGCGGACCGCGTGGCCTATGACCGGCTGGTGAATCATGCGCTCGAAGGAATGTTGGCGAGCCTCGATCCGCATTCGTCGTTCATTCATCCGGAGATGGCCACGCAGATGCGCGAGCATGCGGATTTGAATCCCGAACTGCCATCGTTAGGGTTGGCACTGGGGCTGCGCGATGATGGTCCTTATATCGCCAATGTCTATCCGCTAGGTCCGGCAGCGTTTGCTAACATTCTACCGGGTTCGACGCTGTTGGAAATCGATGGGCGGAAAACGGCGGGTGTTGCATTTTCTGAAATGATCGCACCACTGCGGCGCACACCGGGAGAGACGACGAAGTTCCTTTTGAAATCACCGGCTGCACCTCAGCCGTTCGAGGTTTCGCTAGTGCATCGCGTCGTCGAGGAACGCTCGGTGGTCGAGACGAAGATGTGGGATAAGCCGCAAGGGATCGGCTATGTGCGATTGGCATCATTCGGGAACAACTGCGCCCGTGAAATGGAAGCGGCGCTTGATGAGTTGGAAGACGCGGGAATGAAGTCATTGGTTTTTGATCTGCGCGAAAACGGCGGCGGCGATTTGCATGAAACCGTGAAAATTCTCGGCCTTTTTCTTCCTCCTGAAACCGCAGTGGTCACCACTCGTGGCCGTGGCGGTGAGTCTGCTGAGCCGATGAAGACGCCTGAACGACAGCGTAGGAAACGTGACTATCCGGTAGTGGTTTTGCTAAACCGGATGTCGGCATCCGCCTCCGAATTGACTGCTGGAGCGCTTCAGGATTTGAAACGGGCAACGATCGTAGGGGAGCGCAGTTATGGGAAAGGTTCGGTGCAGAATATCATTCCAATGGGCGGTGGAACGGCCCTTCGCTTGACGATCGCAACCTACCACACGCCATCGGGAAACACACCGCACCGAAAGGGGATCACGCCGGATGTGCCGGTGCTCATCGATGATGTAGGCCGCTCTAATTTCCAGAAACGCTGTCAGATCAATACGCTCGGGCCTGAGGAACGGAAGGATGTCGAGGCCTGGCGGGATCCGGTGATGGACGCGGCGATCAAGGTTTTCTCCAAATAGGACCCGGTGGCTACCCGGTTAGGCAAGCTCCGCGGCTATCGGGTCGACCAGTGCCCGACCCCGGTGGATGAGGATGATTCGTTCGTTGGACAACTGTAGCAATCCCTCATCCGCGAGATGTCCGGCTCGTTCGAGTGCTTCCGGGCTGAGAAGTGAAACCGGGATGCCGTCCTTGGTCCGCAGGCCGAGCGCGATCCTCTCGAGGCGGCGGGCCTCTGCATCAAGGGATTCGGATTCATGGAGGGCGTGACCGATGGATTGAACCTGAGCGACGTAGCGGGCGGTGTCCGGGATGTTTTTCGAGCGGACGGAATCGATGGTCGAGACGGCGGACGGGCCGAGTCCGATGTAGTTTTCGCCGCGCCAATAGCCTTGGTTATGGGAGGAATGATGGCCGGGTTTCGCGTAGTTCGAGGTTTCGTAATGATCGAATCCGGCTGCGACTAACAGTTCGTCGGCGAGATGGAAAAACTCGGCGTCGTGGTCCTCGTTCTCACGCATTTCGCCGCGGCGAAGGGACTCGAAGAAGACGGTGTCTTCCTCGTAAGTGAGGTTGTAGGCGGAAATGTGGTCCGGATTTAGCGCGGTGGCATGTTGCAGGGTTTCCTCCCAGTCGGACTTCGATTGACCTGGGATCGAGAACATGAGGTCGATATTGATTGAAGGAATGCCCGCCTCGCGAAGGATGCCGATGGATTCGCTGGCTTGCGCGACGGTGTGCTCGCGTCCGAGGATCTCCAAGACATGTGGTGTGAACGATTGGATGCCGAGCGAGACACGGGTTACCCCGAGGTCCCGGAAAATCCGGGCTTTTGCCGCATCAAAGGTAGCGGGATTCGCTTCTAGGGTGACTTCATCAAGTTTTGAAAAATCAATCTTCTCATGCAAGGCG
>JBDTNJ010000164.1:0-4817 GCA_039933825.1 Luteolibacter sp. | reverse complement strand
GGGTCCGGAAGTCCGCGCCAAGCTTGCCGCGCTGAAAATCCCGAGACTGGAAACCGAAGAGATGATCCTGCCCGGCTACCGCGAACACAAGACCATCACCCGGGGGCAGAAACCACTCTCTCCAGTGGACTCGATCAAGATGGCCCAGGTCCCTAACGGATACGAAATCTCACTCTTTGCCAGCGAGCCGGACATCGTCAATCCAATCTACGTATCGTGGGACGATCGCGGCCGCGCCTACGTCGTGGAAAGCGTGGACTATCCGAACAATCTCCAAGCCGGCAACATGGGCCATGACCGCATTCACATCTGCGAGGACACGAATGGTGATGGTCGCGCGGATAAGTTCACCCTCTTTGCCGACAAGCTTTCCATCCCCTCCTCGATGGTCTTCGCCAATGGCGGCGTGATCTGTACGAATGCTTACGAAGTGCTTTTCCTGAAAGACACCGATGGCGATGGCAAGGCGGACGTCCGCAAGGTGCTCTTCTCCGGCTTTAAAACCAACGATACCCATGCCGGCGTCTCCAACCTCCGCTACGGTTTCGACAACTGGATCTATGCCACCGTCGGTTATGCCGGTTTCGAAGGGAAGGTCGGTGGTGAGGATCAAAAATTCTCTACCGGAGTTTTCCGCTTTCGCCCTGACGGCAGCAAGCTGGAGTTCCTCCAGAATACGACTAACAACACGTGGGGCCTTGGCTTCAACTCGGACTTCGACATTCTCGGCTCCACTGCGAACGGCAATCCATCGTGGTATATGACCTTCGCAAAGTCGTTTTATGAAAACGCCGGAGTTCCCCAACCCCGCACGCCGAACGAGGACAACAACCCGAAATTTTTCCCGAGCTCCATGGACATCCGGCAGGTCGATCAGTTCGACCGCTACACGGCCGCAGCCGGCCATGCGTTCTACACCTCGGAGCGGTTTCCGGAATCCTATCAGGACAGCATCGCCTTCGTCTGCGAACCCACCGGCAAGCTTGTCGGCCAGTTTGACATCAGCCAAAAGGGAGCGGGTTTCGTTTCCAACCAGCTTCCCAACAACCTCTACAGCAGCGGCGACGGATGGTCCGGCCCCGTCCAGGCGGAAACCGGACCGGACGGAGCCGTCTGGATCTGCGATTGGTATAACCTTATCATTCAGCACAACCCGACGCCTAATGTGAAATCCGCCGGCTATGATGCGAAAACCGGACAGGGCAGTGCCTACGAAAGCCCCGTGCGCGACACAAGTCTTGGCCGCATTTTCCGCGTCTATCCGAAGGGATCGGCGAACGACGGGAACCCCAAGCTCAATCCCGCCAACCTTGACAGCCTACTAGCTGGACTTTCGCACCCCAACCTCTTCTGGCGTCTCTCTGCCCAGCGCCTGATCGTAGAATCCGGTTCCTCCACTGCCGTGGGAAAGCTTAAAGAGTTGGTGAAATCCGGTGCCGCCACCGGCAGCAAGGCAGCCACCCACGCGTTCTATGCCCTGCAGGGACTTGGTGCAATCGACCCGGATATCACCACCGCCGCCCTCAACTCGAAAAACCGCGGTCTCCGCCGCGCCGCCATCGCCGCTGCCCCGCTCGACGACACACTTCCGAAAGCCGTCACTATCGATGGCATCATCTCCGCTAATGATGATCGTGAACTCGCTGAAATTCTCATCTCATTCTCACGCCTACCTCCATCAGAATCCATCGGGAAATCTCTCTATGCCACCCTCAAGGCTGATGGAACCAAAATCCTCGCCGACAGGAATCTCAACGATGCCTGGCAAATCGCCGCGCGCCATCACGCAACAGGCTTGATTCTAGCAGCCTCATCAACAGCCGTCCCCGGGGACATCGCCGGCCCCATCGATGCCGTTGCCACCTGGTTCGCTAACAAAGGTGACGCCGTCGCCCGCGGCATCGTCGCTACTGCTCTTGCCAGTCGCTCTGATGATTTCTCAAAGCAAGTTCTCGCCCGCCTCAAATCCGGGCCCATTGCGGAGAAAGTCATCGTAAAAAGCAACAAGCCCGATCCCGCCGTCCACGAGCGTGGTGCTATGGTTTATGCTAGAACCTGCGTTGCCTGTCATGGACCGGAAGGCAAGGGAGTGCCTAACGCATTTCCGCCGCTTGATGGATCGGAATGGATTGCGGCCGATCCCGCCATCACCACCCGCATTGTCCTCAATGGCCTCCAAGGCCCCGTCGAAGCGGCCGGCCAGACGGTCATCAGCCTGATGCCGCCTCTCATCGATTTGAAGGACCAGGAAATCGCCGATGTCCTCACCTACGTCCGCCAATCGTGGTCTAACGATTCTTCATCCGTCACTGCCGAAAGCATCAAGCAAACCCGCGCCGGATCTACGACCCGCGTCACCCCGTGGACTGCGGCGGAACTAAAAGGATCCAAGTGACTTTATAGACGGATTTTTGCGAGAGAGGAAAGGTTGAGTCACACCTGCGAGATCACTTCTCCGCGGCCCGCACGTCCTGAATAATCAGTTGCAGCGTCGTGCGCCCGCGAAAGGTGTTTCGATCAATCGTGAAGGCGATGTCCCACGGCGGATCAGGGAGCGGATATTCGCCGCCACCGAAGAAAACGGCGTCCTGCTCGTGATAGCCCTGGCGCAACATGAAGCGCAGGTGATTGTTCTTCATGTGCAGTGGCGAGCGGCTGAGGCCGACTCCTCGGGAAATGAACACTGGCTGCGGATTGCTATTTCCGAAGGGCTGGAGCAAGTCGTAACTCGCGAGGAATTCCAGAGACAACTGGTCGAAGGAAATTTCCGCGTCATACCTCAGCGTCGGTTGGCGCTGTTCCGCGCTGCTGTTAGTGAGGACATATTCCGAGAATTGTGTGCGAAAACTGTCCAGTTGCCCTTCTTTAATCGACAGCCCGGCGGCCATCGCGTGCCCACCGCCGGCGATGAGATTACTTTCGCAAGCGCGGATTGCGTCCACGAGCGAAATCCCGTCGATGCTACGACCGGAGCCCTTGCCAATCCCATCTTCATCAATGGCGATCACAAACGTCGGCTTGTGATACTGCCGCATCAGCCGTGACGCGACGATACCCACCACGCCATGGTGCCAAGTCCGCGACCCCAGCACGATAACCGGATCACGCTCCGGATCAAAATCACGGGTAAGCATTTCCACAGCCTCGCGACGGATGAGTCCTTCGTGGGTTTGGCGCTCCTTGTTATAGGCGTCTAACTTGAGCGCGAAATCATGCGCGAGGCGGCGGCAGTCGGTCGTGAGGGTGGCGAGCGCGTCTTCCGGCGCATCCATCCGGCCCGCTGCGTTGAGTCGAGGACCGATCCGGAAACCGACGTCCATCGAGGTGGCCGTGCCGTTCATTCCGGTGACTTCCTGAAGAGCACGCAGGCCGGGATTGAGCGTGCTTGGCAAGTGCTTGAGCCCGTGGCGAACCATCAAGCGGTTTTCCCCGATCATCGGCACGATGTCCGATATCGTCGCCACTGCCACCAGATCGATCAGTTCCTTTAAATCCAAATCAACCGGCCTCGTCTTCAAAAGCGCATGGCCTAATTTAAAAACCACCCCGGCGGCGCAAAGGTAGGTGAATTCCGTCCCACATTTGGGGTTTACCAAAGCGCAGCAATCCGGCCTGCCCGCGAGCTCCGGTTCATGGTGATCCACGATGAGCACATCGATCCCATCCGCTCGCAGCGCCGCCACCTCGGGAATCGAAACCGTACCACAATCCACCGTGATCATCAGATCCGGTTTCGGCCCCTCCTCCATGCAGCGCTTCAGCGCCGCAGTGCTCAGCCCGTAGCCTTCCGGCCCCCTGCGCGGAATGAAATAACGCGGCTCCAATCCGTAAGCTCTCAAAATCCGCCTCATCAGCGTGATGGAAGTAACCCCATCCACATCATAATCACCGTAAATGCAGACCTTTTCTCCGCGATCGATGGCCAGAAGCACTCGCTCCACCGCTGGCTTCATGTCCGGAATTAAAAATGGATCCGCCAGGTCCCTCAAACGCGGGCGCAAGTAGCCTTCCAAGTCCACACCGGCGGGAAGGCCCCGTTGGCGGATCAGATGTTCTAGTATGGGCGGAAACGTGCCTTGCGATCCAATTTCGTTTTTCCGAAACGGTTCACCACGCGCGATCCATTTGAAAGGCTGGGCTCTCATGTGGTGCGGCGGACACTAGAAGGGAATCCATGAGGGATACAAGGTTGGAAACGAAAAGCGTGCAATTGCGCCCACTGTGCCAATCTGTCCGAGGCAAAATGTGACAAATTGTCGTGATTTGACGGGAAAATTCCATCGATCAAAGTTTTAATTTTCTCGAATCAACTTGTTTTCAATCACTTACAGAAACCAAGTGTGATCGGCACACGCCCTGCGAAGGGGCAAGCATCAACCACGGCCCAAACGGGCAAAACCAGAAACCAAGCACCCCAATGTCAAAAATTCTCGGAATCGACCTCGGCACCACCAACTCTTGTATGGCCGTCATGGATGGCAGCGAGTCCACCGTGCTGGAAAACTCAGAAGGAGCACGCACCACCCCATCAGTCGTCGCCTTCGCGAAAAACGGCGAACGCCTCGTCGGCCAAGCCGCTAAACGCCAAGCGGTGACCAACCCGCAAAACACCATTTTCTCGGCCAAGCGCCTGATCGGCCGCAAATTCTCTGAGCTCAAGGACGCCGACAAGCGCATGCCCTACACCATCGTCGCCGCCCCGAACGGCGACGCCCACATCCAAGTGGAAGTGGCTGGCGAAAAGAAAACCTACTCGCCGCAAGAAATCGCCGCGATGGTCCTCGGCAAGCTGAAAGCCGATGCCGAAGCCAAGCTCG
>JBDTNJ010000163.1:0-2797 GCA_039933825.1 Luteolibacter sp. | reverse complement strand
CGGCGATTCTCCATGGCCATTTGAAGGCTGATATCGCGATCAGCGGCGGCGTGCACACGGTGGAGGATATCATCAAGGCAATCATGAGCGGCGCCACCGTCGTGCAGGTCGTTTCCTGCCTGCTCAAAAACGGACCGAGCCATATCGGTAGCTTGATCGACGGTCTCAGCCGTTGGATGGAAGATCACGAATACGAATCCGTCGATCAAATGCGCGGTAGCATGAGCCTCCAACATTGTCCTGATCCGACAGTCTTCGAGCGGGCCAACTACCTGCGGGTATTGCAACTTTGGAAAGTCTGATAACTAACAATACACACGATGAATCATCCGTATTTGCCGGTTTTGATCTTCTTCGGAGTAGCGCTGGCGGTGCCGATCGGTTCGCTGACTCTCGCCCGCGTGTGGATGATTTTTTTCACGCCGATCAAACGTGGCAAGGAAAAGAACGCGCTTTACGAATGTGGCGTGAATCCGCTCGCGGAACGGCAGACGCGCTTCCACTCGCAATACTATCTGTTCGGTCTGTTGTTCCTGCTGTTTGATGTTGAGACCATCTTCCTGCTGCCTTTCGCAGTGGCATTTCTAAAGCTTTCCATCGGCTCATTCCTAGTGGCCATGCTGTTCCTGCTGCTGCTTGCCGAGGGCCTTGCCTGGGCATGGAGCAAGGGACTGTTGAACTGGCGCGGAACCGCCAAACCAAATCTCACTTATCATGGCGATTGATCCGAAACTGGCCGAAGGTCTGAAGTCGCAGGGCGTGCATGTCACTTCATTCGAGCAGCTTATCAACTGGGGCCGTTCCAGTTCGCTCTGGCCGCTCCAGTTCGGGCTGGCCTGCTGTGCCATCGAAATGATCGCCGCCACCATGGCGAAGTATGACATGGCCCGTTTCGGGGCCGAGGTGTTCCGCCCGTCGCCGCGCCAGGCGGATCTGATGATCGTCGCCGGCACGGTTACCAAAAAAATGGCCCCGCAGGTCGTGCGGCTTTACAACCAGATGGCCGAACCGAAATACGTGCTCGCCATGGGTGCTTGCGCGATTTCCGGCGGCCCATTCAAAGAGGGTTACAACGTGCTCAAGGGCATTGATCGCTTCATTCCCGTCGATGTGGTGGTTCCCGGTTGCCCGCCGCGCCCCGAAGCATTGTTGGAAGGCTTGATGACGCTGCGTGACAAGATCGCGAAGGAAAAATTGATAGGAAGTCATCGCGCCCGCCACGCCGATCCGAATGGTCCTGCCGAAATGCCGGTGCCGGAGTTCGGCGCACATGACCTGGAACCGACTGCTAACCGCGAGATTTGGAATCCGCCCATCATCGTCCGTGAATCAGGAGGTCACGCATGAAGGTGAAAACCGAAATTCTCCTTGCTCGCCTGAGAGCAGCGCTGCCAGGTGCCTCGATCTCGCTGCGCAACAACCCGGGACCATCCGCGCAACATTCCCTGTTGGTCGGTAGCGTGGATCTGATCGACGTCTGCCGGTTCCTCCGCGACACGCTTGCATTTGATTTCCTCTCGAATGTCACCGGAGTCGATTGGCCGGACGCGGTGAAAGTTGATAAAGTGGCGGTTCCCGAAGGTGAGGGGACTTCACCCGTCGGTGGATTTCTGGAAGTGATCTATCACCTGTATTCGACCAGCCGCCGTGAAGGTCCGTTGGTGCTCCGCGCCCGCACGGTGGATCGCGATGAAAATGTGCAGGTTCCCTCGATCGTCTCGGTTTTCCGCAGCGCCGAGTTCCAAGAGCGCGAAATTTTCGATCTCTACGGTGTGCGTTTCACCGGTCACCCCGACCTGCGCCGCATTCTGATGTGGGACGAGTTCGTGGATCATCCGATGCGCAAGGACTACGTCGCACCCGACGACTACGAATACGAACCCACCCCGCACGACTCCGTTCTGGAACGAGCCAAAGCGCACGATCCCGCTCAGCCATGATTTCAGATCCCACCATGCCATACTCCTCGCCCGCCCTTGAACTTGGAGCGGACGACGACCAATTGCTGCGTGTCTCGTTAGGGCCGCAACACCCGTCTACTCACGGCGTGTTCCGCATGAACGTGGTGCTCGATGGCGAAACAGTGGTGAGCCTCAAGCCGGTATTCGGTTATCTCCACCGCAATCATGAGAAAATCGGCGAAGGCGTGACCTATCTGAGTTCGATGCCCTACACTGATCGGCTCGATTATATCTGCCCGCTCACGAACAACTGGGCCTACGCCCATGCCGTGGAAAAACTCGCCGGCATCGAGGTGCCCGAGCGTGCCGAATACATGCGCGTCATCCTCGGTGAGCTCACCCGTTTGATCAACCACACTGCCTTCGCCGGATTCATCCTTGGCGACATGGGTGCTTGGGGGTCCGCGCTGATGTATGCCTTCCGCGAGCGTGAGAAAATTCTCGATCTGTTTGAGGAACTCACCGGCGCGCGGATGATGGCGAACTTCATGCGCTTCGGCGGCTGCCGCAACGACCTGCCAGCAGGCTGGGCGCAGAAAGTCAGCAAGCTCGTCGATGACTACGGCCCGTTTCTCGATGAAATGGAGAAATTCCTCGTCGGTAACGAAATATTGTTAGCTCGCACCCAGGACATCGGCGCACTGCCGAAGGAAACCTTGATCAACGGCGGCATCACCGGCCCCATGCTCCGCGCCGCAGGGGTGAACTATGACATCCGCAAAGTGGAGCCCTACGGCATCTACGAGCGTTTTGATTTCCGCATCCCGCTTGGCGAAAAAGGCGATTGTTATGACCGCATCATGATCCGTTTCCTTGAAATGCGCGAGTCGTTGAAA
>JBDTNJ010000162.1:0-31405 GCA_039933825.1 Luteolibacter sp. | reverse complement strand
CAACGGCCTGTGGCTTTTCAAGCCCGGAAAACTGCAATGGAAGCCAGGCGAACCGTTGGCCGCCATTCGCGTCCCAGGTTCATGGGATACGCAAGCGCAGTGGGGAAATGCGCCAATGCCTGGCCTCGTCGGCCCGCTCCCTGCCTGGCCCGGAGTGGAAATTAACACTTCCAAATCTCCCACCACCAACTACGTAGTCAAACAAACCCATGCTTGGTATCAGAGGGATCTTATGATCCCCGCCGCTTGGAGCGGCACCACGATATTAATCGACTTCGAGCGCATCAGCACTGATGCCACCGTCATGATTGACGGTAAAAAAGTTACCGACCTCCACTGGCCCGGTGGTATCGCCGAGTTAACTTCGCATGTGACGCCTGGTCGCACTCATCTCCTCCAAGTCTTCGTCACAGCGGTGCCAAGTGAAAAGGAATTACTCATCGCGATGCGCGAGGACTATGCGGATAAGGGGGATGCCGGTCTCCGCCAACGCGGTATTATCGGCGATGTGATGCTCTATTCTCAACCCAGAGGTGCCACTATCAGGAGCATGGCGGTCCACTGTTCGGTGGAAAAAAAGCAGTTCAGTCTGGAACTATGTTCGCAAGGCCTGACGAAGGAATTCTCAGGCAAAGCCACTGCCACCCTGAAGTCTTGGCCAGATGGCAAAGTGGTCAAAAAGCTCGTTGCTGATATTACAGTCACCCCTAGCCTTGCAACGACACTCACCTTCCCTTGGGCGGACCCGAAACTCTGGGACATTGGTGAGCCCAATCTTTACACGGTTTCCCTGCTCGTTGAGGGCCCTGGCTTCAACGACGAACGCACCGAGCGCTTTGGCTTCAGGGAAATCTGCACAGTGGGGCGGAAAATTTTTCTCAATGGAAGGGAATTCCATGGCCGCGCCACCAATGCCAACGCCGACTTGAACGGTGGGCAACAAGAGGCAGCATCGGCATTCATTGAACGCAGCCTAAAACACGGCTACAATCTCTTGGAGATCTGGCCCAATGACACCTTTCGCCGTGGTTTCGCGGATTTTCGAGTCGATTACGCCCGCTGGGCAGATGAAAAAGGCATGCTCCTAATGATGCCGTTAGTCCGCCCAGACGATGTGTTTGATTGGAAAAAACCTATCGATTCCGACCAACACGCATCTTGGTTTAAGGCGAACCAAATCTTCATCCAAAAGCTCTGGAATTCACCGTCGGTCGCGCTCTACATCTTTTTCGGAAACGAGTTCATGACTTCCGACGACCAAAATCCACATCGCCTCGGCAATCGCGCCGCCCTCGCCCAAAGTCAGCAGCAAGACACTTCCGCCGCCGAAAAGCTCATCGCGGAACTGCGCTCCATCGACCCCAGCCGCATCTATGGTTCTCACTCCGGTGCCAGCTTTGGTGGCGAATTCCACACAGCCAATCACTACTTGGGAATCACTCCGCTTCAAGAACGCGAAGAAACGCCCGCCATTTGGGCGAGATCGGGCGATATCCCCTACGGTGCGGTAGAATTTTGCTCCCCTTTTGCCGGAGATATGAACCGGGCACGGATGAGCTGGAATAGTTTCAGCGAACCCCTCGCCACCGAGCATATGGCCGCAATGTTAGGGCCGCTGGCCTACTCTGCTGAAACGGATGCCTTCAGGAAAAACCTTACTGAAACCTATGATCCCCACAATAACCGCTACACTGTATGGGCCGGCCAATTCAATGGACAGCTGGCTTTCGATGCCTATCCGCCGTATCACGATTATCAAGTCGATCAACTTCGCCGCCTATGGCGCTCATGGCGCACTTACGGAGTCAATCTCGGCATGATCCAATGGGAAAAAGTCTTGGAGGAAAAAATCCAAGGTGACCAAGCTTTACCAGCATTCCAAGCCGGGCGGCGCGGATTCTATCACCCAGTCGTTCCCGCCGCTTGGGTCTCCGCAACGCCCATCGATCCGGCAAGGCTCGAGCCTCGCCAACGCGCCTACTATGAAGGCATTCAGCCGCTAATCGCTTATATCGGCGGGCCGGCCGAGGAGGGAAACTGGGTCGCCAAAGATCACCACTTCACCGCCGGGGACTCTGCAGAACAATCCCTGGTCATTATCAACGACAGCAACCACATGCACGCCTACAAAGCGATGTGGACCCTCACCTATCCGGGGCAGCTCACCCCTCTTTCCGGTGAATTTATTGGCAATTTGTTAGCTGGCGATAAACAGATCGTCCCGCTGCATTTTATCGTGCCCGGCGTGGCAGAAAAAACCGATGCCGTCCTAAATATGGAGTGCACACTTAAAGACACCTCTGCGCCCATTCTACTCAAAGACAGCAAGCTGCTCCGTTTGTATCCACCTCCTCCTGCGGCTGCCAAGCTGACCGTGCGTGCCGTGGATCCCGAAGGTCAGACCACCGCGTTACTAAAATCATTAGGTTTCACGGTCACCCCTTGGTCCGCAAAAGACGGGGCCACCACTGACCTTGTCGTCATTGGGCGGCGCGCCATGAGCGCTGCTGATTTCCCATCGCTTGCGCTGCGCGATCATGTCGCAGCTGGCGGCAATGCGGTGATCTTTGCCCAAGATCCCGAATTCATGCGCACCCGAGCAGGAATCCGCATCCATCAATGGATCGGTCGCCAGTTCTGGCCAGTCTCCACCCAGGCAAATCACCCGCTGCTGGTTAGACTGGATGCCGATGACCTCCGCGATTGGAAGGGCAGTTCCACTCTGCTCCCACCATACAATGCCGATGATCTAACTAACTCCGCCCAGCGCCGTGGATACCCGACCTACGGCTACCGCGTCGGTGGGCGCGGCGGGGTGAGCAGTTCCACCTGGGAAAAGCCTCACCACAGTGGCTGGACGCCATTGTTGGAAGGCGAGTTCGATCTGGCCTACTCGCCCTTGATGGAACTAGCATATGGCAAAGGCACTATGATTTCAAACTCACTGGATGTGGAAGGTCGCCCCGAACCGGTCGCACAAATGCTCACTCAGCGATTGATCGAGTATGCCGCGAGCACGAAATCCAAGCCTCGCCGCAATGTCGTCTACGCTGGTAACGGAGACGGGGAGGCGCTGCTCAAATCGTCCACTATTCCGTTCACTCGGTCTGACATCCCGCCTGCTCCCGGCAGCCTCTGGATCGTCGGCCCAGACGCAAACGTTACTGATGCCGCTTTAGAAAACGCCCTAAGTGGGGGCACAAACGTCATGATTATCGGCGGACAAGATCAACTCCCTTTGGGCATTGCCACAAAACGCGCCCCCTTTGGAAAAGTCAACGATACCCTCCCCCCTTGGCCGGAACTCGCAGGCATCTCTGTCTCAGACCTGCGCATCCGGACCGATATTGAAATACCCCTCGTACAGCCAAAAGTAGCGCTCGATCTCGCAGCTTCCGGCCTACTCGCCCGCACCACCTTCGGTGCAGCTTCATTGGTAATTTTCCAAGGCAATCCCGCTGCCCTCGACTCCGAAACGAAACCCTATCATCGCTACAGCGAATGGCGCTGGCAGCGTGTGATATCCCAGATTTTAGCTAACCTGGGTGCCAGCTTCGACTCCGACAACCGCTTCTTCGAGCTAAAACCTAATCCTTATTTACCCCTCGACCTAACAGGGATATGGAAGGTGTTGCTAGAAAAATCTATGCCATCCAGCGCATCCGCAGACTTTCCTAATATCGATACAGTCCCAGTGGATCGGGATAAGGCCAGCCTATCATTCGACGACTCCGCTTGGCAATCCGTCTCGCTTCCTGCAATGAACAAAATCGGCTCCATTGATATGGAAAAAATAGACGGCTCAATTTGGCTCCGGCACAAAGTCACAATCCCCGCCGAATGGAAAGGCAAAGGCGATTTGATGATCCATCTCGGCACCCTCGACGATCACGACATCACCTTTTTCAACGGAATCAAAATCGGAGGTATCGGCAAGGAAGATCCCCAAGCCTGGTCCAAGATCCGAAGCTATCGCATTCGCGACTACGTCGCTGAACCCGGGCAAGAAAACATTATAGCCATTCGCCTTTTCGATCGATTCGGCGGCGGCGGAATGGGTGCAAGCGGTACACCACTCTCGATCCGCCTCGAGCTTGCCAAGCCTGCGGAAATTCCGTCTTACTATCAGCCTGGCTTCCGCATGGATAAAGAAATGGGTGATGACCCCGCCCGTTACACTAGGTGGTAGGGACCTAGTTTGATAGTGCATTCATATCTACCACTCACGACATCAATGATAGTCTCGTGCCCCAAAGTCCGCAAAATCCTGTCAGCGCGGGTCAGCCTCCAGGGCTTGGAGATCGCGAAGACGACGGAAGTTGCCTTGCCGATTCGCAAGCAAGTCCACGGGAGCTCCGTCTTCGATGATCCGGCCTTGCTGGAACACTAGAATCCGGTCTGCATTGCGCAGGGTCGATAGCCGATGTGCAACTATGAAGGTTGTGCGGCCTTGGCAAAGCAAGTCGAGGTCGTTGAGCAAATGCGCCTCGGTCTCCACATCAAGTGCGCTGGTGGGTTCATCTAAAACAATGATGTGGGGATCGCGCAGGAATACACGCGCTAGGGCGATCCGCTGGCGTTGCCCGCCGGAGAGCATTGACCCACGCTCGCCGCAGATGGTGGCATAGCCATTTGGCAGATCAGTGATGAAAGTGTGGGCCTGAGCCTTACACGCGGCTTCGAACACATCCTCGTCGGACGCCAGCGGGCGTCCATAACGGATGTTTTCCATCACCGGCGCATTCCATAGGAACGAGTCCTGGCTCATGATAGCCACGCTGCTACGGAGCTTGCGCAGGCCGATGTCAGAGAGAGAATAACCGTTGTAAAGAACACTGCCCGCGCACGGCATGTGGAAACCCATAATGACCTCAAGAAAACTGCTCTTGCCCGCTCCGGTCTCGCCGACGAGGCCGATTTTCTGCCCAGCGGGAATCTGTAAATTAATGTCATGCAAGATGGTCCTTTCGCCCGATTGAGGGTATCTAAAATGCACGTGGTTTAGAGTAATTTCACCGGTTAGTTCAATGCAATCGTTGATCTCAGGATGTCGCTCTAGCTCATTAGAATTTAGAAGTTCGATGATTGCGTCCATCCCGGGCCTAGCTTGACTCCAACTTTCGTAGGCATTGAAAAATGCCATCATTCCTTGCCGCACAAATCCCATTAGACCGACGAATGCGACCAGATCCCCAAGCGTGATTCGACCATAGAGATACATCACTCCACCAACGCACCAGATGAGCGTGCCCGTAAATTCCCAGATAATTTGTACCGCCAATGAGAGCCAGCGTAGGACGATGCTGGCTTCGTAGCCCTTTTCCTTGAGGTCTTCAATGTCTCGGCTAAGTCGCTCTGCTGCGATCATTTCGTTACCGAAACTCTTGGTCAACCGCATCCCCGCGATGAACTCCACAATTCTCGAGGAAAACACCTCCCCGCTTTCCTGCACTCCATGGCTGGCACTCTTTACACGACCGCTCATTAGCCTCAGCAGGAGAATCTGGAGTGGGGTGGCAAGTAGCGCCAGGGCCGCAAGCCATGGGTTTTTAATAAGGAGGTATATCAAGGCGCAAAATCCAATCAGGACCTGTGTAGTGATTTGATTGACTGCGACTGTCAGAAATGTCTCCACCCGGGAGAGATCTAACGTCAATTGATTGGAAAGTGCGCCGGCCCCCTTTCGGGTAAAATAGCTCATCGACATTCGTTGCAATTGCTCCACGACCATCATCCGCAGCCTCGACACGGATGAGCGCACGAGGCGTTGAGTCTCTGCGAAGGCTTTAATGGTAAACCAGCCATGCAGTGGCCACAGTAAAAAATTCGCGAGGGCAAAAAGCGCGGTCCACTTTAGCTTACTCTCTACTGTCAGTAGATGATTCGTTAAGATATCATCAATGAAAACTCCAACCGCCGCATAGAATGGGATATAGCTCACGCATTGCCAAAACTGGAAAAATAGCCCGCGAATAAGGTGGTGTTTCTCTTGTTTTAGGAGCGCCCAAAGCCGGGAGAGCGCTTCTGAAGGCGACCGAGATAGACGAGAATCTGTCATGATTGAGGATCAATGCAAGGTGGCTACCGCCTTGGAAGGTCTAATCTCAAGCGAGATTAAAATCATCCCCGTCACAAAGAAAACACAGCCAGCCAGAGCGATCAATGCTCCGGTTCCCCATTGACTCAAGAGACCCTCACAATAGCGGCTGAACCATCTTAGCGGATCCCCCGCGACGCTCCCAGGATCGGCCATGAGCACCGCTTCGGTTGGATTCTTCGGGTCGTAATAGACCGTGCAATCGCCAAAGAGGCGGAGCGCGAGGGTAGGGCCTCCATGGCGCCCGATATGAGAAAGTCTTGCGACTGAAATCCGATTCGCCTCGAATCCGAAGATAGGTATAAACACGGTCGAATAGGGTTCTGCGGCAAGGAAATAATCCTTCTTGTCTGGAGTATGTTTTTGACCATTGATGGTGTATTCGTAATCCACCATGGAATTCCCCTTCTTGGCCATGACTGCGGCAGGATTCGAATAATCAAAATCTGCACGAATGCGGATCTCCCCTGCCTGTGGGGTATTCGTTGGAATTCCTTCAAAGTTCACTTTGCCATTTTTTAGCCCCATAACCAAAGGTACAGATTCTATTTCAAAGTAGCCGTGTGCGCTTTCAATCTTCTCAATGCGCACCACCCGTAGAGGGTCGCTGCTGCGACGGCTCTCACGTTGGAGCGTCCAGCCGATGATTTCAGCATTCCCAGAAATCGAATCATCTATTACACGTCGCAGTTCTAACGAAAGTCGAGACTTGCTTGATGTGTTATCCAATGACAGATCTGCAAGTGACAGAAATGAGCCATCGCCGCCAGAAGCGAGATTGTAAACTGCGGATACCCCCTTGAGATCGCGGGACTCCACTACCACCCTATCCCCATTGGCGAGCCCTAATTCGAGGTGTGAATCAAGAGCTGTCAATATGGCCGCATGATTAGGGCGCTGAAGAACAATCCCAATGATCTTCCCCTTCACAGGCAGTCCTAAAAAACGAAGGCGAAGTTCACGCTCACTCCACAACAGGGCCGCAGCAAAAAGCAACAGACCGAGTATCGGAAAGAGCGATAGTGTTAGGATGCGTTTCATGATGTTTGAGTCGTGGGTGTTTCTTGCTAATTTGCGGAGTCCGGATCTATCAATCCTTGTGGCAGGATGACGCCCCGCCGGACCTGGCGCGCGAAATAGACAAGGAAACAGCAACCGATCAAGTTCATCAGGATCATGAACAAATAGCCGCTAAAGTAATCGTATTTACCTGCAGGTAAAAACCACTTTGAATAAGTTGCTACCCAGATACCGATTCCATTGAGCGTAAGCATACGGGTGAAACTGCGTACGAAATTCAGCCCCGCTTGCGAAGTTCCCATCTTATTTCGTGGGATAAACTCAAAGATTAGTGGCTGCAAAGCAATGTTGCAAAATTGTGAAGCAATCGAGAGTAACTGCCCAAAAATTATTATTTGCGCGATGCTTGGTCGCTGGTCCGGCAATACAAATTGGATATAAACATAATACACGATTTGGGATAGGAGTGTCCCCACCACTCCAATCCCAAACACTTTTAAGCTCTTCATCTTGTCTGTAAGGATTCCGATCAACGGAATAATGATCACCAAATTGATCAAGCCACCTACGAAAATATTTGTCCCCATATCTTGTTTGGAATAGCCCCACTGTTCAGTCATCAATAGAGGGTCAATCGCACCAAGCCCCGTTTGCATAAGGACGACAGAAAATGCTAAAAAATAGACTGGCCAAAGGGTTTTCTCGGCAAAAAGACTCGCTAGAGTTCCTTTGATACCACCGCCGTGATCCGTAGGCGGCGGAGTGAGCGGCTTCTGTTCGCGAACGAAGAGGCCTAGGAACAAAGCACTGAAGATTACGCATGCGACACCCCACCAATAGATGAGCTCTTCACCGGTAAGAGTGAAGCCAGTGCGGTGAACGACGTCATCAAATCGGCCCGTGATTACCACGGCCGATAGCATAATAATGGCATTGAACATCCAAGTGCCGATTGCAGCAGCGCGTCCACGTTGTTCAGGAGGCGTGATTTCCATGATCAGCACATCGAAGGTTGAGCCCACATCCCAGAAGATAAACCAGAGCACAACGATGATCCCCATAGGGACAGCGCTGGCGGCGAGAGGAAGCAAGAGTAAAACGATTCCAAGAATGACGAAGGAGACTGTGATAAAAGGCATTCGCCGCCCAAAGCGCGTCCATATTCTGTCGCTGTAATATAGGCAGGGTGCGGTGACGAGGAAATTGAAAACAATATCGAGACTGGTGATCGAATTTATGACCATGGGCGAATCGATGTACTTCTTCATCGTGAATATCATGCTGGCCGAGGCAAAAAAAACCAAAAGACGTGATGCGCTTACAAGCTGGATTAGGATGATCCACCGCCAAGGGATTTTTTTATGCTGGGTTTCGATTACGAACATTTAAGTGCGGAGGTGTTTGAAGAAGAGTTTACGGACTAATGGCGGACCCGATGAATGGTTTCATCGACCTTAAAAGGTATGTCGGAGCTTTGTCTTCAAGCCAGCAAAAATTGGCTTATTTAAAAAATTCAGGCACTTCCAGTAGTAAGCGACCGCGGGCGTTAACAGGGAGAATATATCCGCCTTGGGCATCACAGATGAGCTCTTCTCCACCGAAGACGCGGAGTGCACCAACGGCGCTGGGTAAGTGCAACACTTCACCAGCGAAGGACGAGCGCTCCTCGATCATGTCGATGTTGAGCGCCTTGCGCACCGGGATGTAGTGCAGAAGTGAGAGAATGAGATCCTGCCCCCGGCGGCGTGGATAGATCTGGATGGTGGAGGCGAGACCATGCCCGAATGGCGCGGGGCCGATGAGTCTTTGCATCGCGAGCTTCCACGCATCGCGAGCGGCGATGTTTCCCGCTTGGCGGTATTCGCGGAAGATCGGATCGGCGAAAATCACGAAGCGCTCACCGGCAATGATCGCTGCCTGGCCGCTGGCTTCCGGACGCGGCGGGGTTTGCAAATGCGAGCAGTAGCGCACGTCATCACGCTTAAAGTAGGGCAGCACGCGCTCTACCAGTGTTTCGCAGTCGTGCGCGGAAATTACCAGTCCTTGTTCGTAAAACACACGATCGGTGAGAGCGAGCGCCGGTGAAAACGACTCGCAGGTTCGCCAGTAGGTCGGATATTCCGCCACCTCGCCGTGAATTTCCACCGGTAGAAAATCGAGCACCCATTTGCCGAGGGCATCGCAGCCGCCCTTGTGGGAAATGAGCAATTTACCGCCATCTTGATAGAATTTGTGGAGTTTTGCCACGAAATCCGGAGTGAGGGTGGTGCTGTCTGTGAGAATGACGAGTTCCAGCCCGTCAAGCGTGTTACCCGCGTCCAGCAGGCTGCATTCGTAGTGGGCTTCCTCGCACATCTGAATCGCGCCTTCGTCAGATTTCGCTGTCTCATCGCCATCGATGCCGAGCGTGCCGCTGGTCGCGATGCCGACCTGTACAATTGGCCTGGACCCTTGATAGAAAGGCTCCGCTGCGGCAACCTGGCTATACACCGCGCCAATCAAATCATAGGCTGCCGGATCAAGCACGCCACGCGGTGGCAGTTGATCGCCAACGGAGTTCCCACCGCCCAGCGCTTGTGGACGGAAGCACTCAAACTCGAGCGCGGGCTGCGGTTTTATGCCACCGAAGTCGCCCCACAGGGTTTGGAAACGACCGGTCATGGCGAGCCAAGGCTTGCCCCAATGACTGGTGGAGCGGGCGAGCCGCGGGAAGTGATAGTATCCCCAGAATCCGGAGGGCAGCGACTCGATTTCCATGTGGCTCATGTTTTCGTAGCGGGCGCGCCCGCCGAGGCCGGGCTCGAGGAAAGTATCCGTGCCGGCATTGAAAAACACCGTGGCCTCCGGACGCGCGGCGCGGATGACATTCCAGAAGCGCTTGGAAAACGTCTCATGCGCCTTTGCCATGAATCGCTCGTGACCAGCCAGCGACTCATCGAGTAGACCGTATTTTTGCCGGAACTTGCGCGATTCCGGCGACCAGCAGGCGCCTTTCGGGAAAAAGCAGATGTCGTAAAAGAAGCCGTCTACTTCCTTGCCATAGTGATGGAGCACCTCGCAAGTAAGTTCTTCAAGGTGCTGTTGAAAGTCCGGGTGTAACCAGTTGACGAACGCCCATTGCCCAGGGTTCCCAGAGTTCCAATCGCCAAATAAACCGTTCTTGAACATTGCACGCCACTCTGGGTGCTGTGCGGTGAGCAGCGCGTCCCAACCGACGGTCAGATAGATCGGGCAACGGATGCCCTCGCGGTGAAGCGCTTCAATTTGCTCGCCTAGTAAGTCGCGTCCGGTAGGCAGGAGTTCGGGGTGTATCGTGCCGACCTTGGTCGGGTAGTAGGTGTAGCCGTGGTGGCATTTCGCAAACGTGGTGACGCTATTGACGTGGGCACGCTTGAGGGTGGCGGCGAATTCCTTAGCATCGAAGTCCGCACCCACCCCAGGGATGTGCTGCGAGGTGTGGAAATCGAGGTGGATCTGGCGTTGGTGGGATTCGATGGGATGGGACATGGAAGGTATCGTTTTGTTCTAATAGTTCAAATGCAGCCGAAGGATTGAAGGAAAGCGCGAGCAATAATCATGTGTCCAACGTGACCGGGATGTATGCGATCCCATGCGAGCGAGGCCGGGTGGGTGTGAGTGAGCACTCGATCAAAAGCTGCCTGAGTGTCGATGAATGATGCGTTTGAACTGGCCGCAGTCTGGCGGACGATTTCCCCGTACTGGTCCATCCGGGTGCGCATAGTATCAATAGGATGAGGCTCGATGAAGTAGGGTGAGGCGAGGTGGATGGCTTTCACGCTCGGACCGGCCTTCGCGACGAGACTAGCGAGTGTCTCGCGGTATTCTTCCGGCCCGACGGCGAGTTCCAGACGCAACGGCGAGTCGAACTGTCGCCAGACATCATTAATACCGATCATGATACAGAGGACGTCCGGTGTGTGAGCGAGCACGTCAGTCTCCCAGCGCGCTGCGAGATCGCGGATCGTGTTGCCAGAGACGCCTTGATTCAGCACGCGAATGGCGGCGTCCGGATGGGCTGCGTGAAGCCATTCCTGGGTCATGGAAACATAGCCTTGGCCAAGTCCGAAATAGGGCTCCCATGGGCAAACTTCGCCGGCTGGACCTCGACCTGCATCAGTGATGGAATCTCCGATGAAGAGGAGTCGGGAATGGGATGGATGATTCATTGAAGATCAGTTGCGGGACTTTTCGCCGAGTTGGGCTTCAATTTTTGCGTATTCCTCTGGGGTGAGCAGTTCGCTTTTTTCGCCAGACTCCGGTTCGCAGGGGCGGAGTTCAAAGTGGAGCACTTCGTTGGCAGCGAGCGCCACATCCAACTCGATTATTCCACCGATCGAACTTAGCAGGCGGGCGGCAGTGGCGGGCTCGGATTGAACGCGAAGCATCTCCAATTGCGCGGGGCTGAGGTGGATGGGTTTACCGATGGCCTCCCAAGTTTCAAAAGAGCTTCCCGCACCGGCGCGGATGTGGCTGGTAGTGAGCAACCAGCGGTTTCCAGATGTTTCTGGCACCCGCACTTGGATGATCTCGCACCAAGTATGCGGAGCGGTGATTTCCGGTGGCACATCATTCCAAAAGAGCGCGTGGATGCCTTTGCCTTCTTGCGTGGCAACAGCGCCGCAGAAGGGAGACAGAGGGTCGGATTCGAGTGCGAGTCGCGGACCACGGAGTCTTTCTAGGAGACGGAATGCATTCGCAGCAGCTTTCGGAAGCCCGTGGATAGTTAGAAGTCCGTAGGTGTGGCTAAAAGGGGTGCAAGGAATCGGGCCCTCCTCAAAGATATCGCTGGCCACCCAATAAATGAAAGTATCGGCGGCTTCATCGAGTTCTACCATTTGTCGCACGACGAAAGAGCCACCATGCAGGCTATCTACGTAGCGATTTCCCCCCCAAGTGACATCCTTGGCGGAGGTGGCGATCTGAGTGTTCCACTCTGTCCAATGGATCGGGAGACCTGGCATTTTCGAGTGGGCGATGGTTTGCTTTGCCGCGCGCACGGTGTCCTGGAAAAACTGCCCAGGAGCATGTGGACTGGACGCTCGATCGGCGAATTCCACGAACTCGTCTTGGGGATAGAGGTGGGTGCTAATGAAATCGAGTGGGACGTTTTTGTTCTGGCAGAAATCGATGAGATCTTCGATCCAATGTGCCTTGGACGAGGCGGGGCCACCGATTTTTAACTCTGCATCCACCGATTTCACAGCCCGCGCGGCGTGGGCGTAAAGTTGAAAATAGTCCTCTTTAGTGCCTGACCAAAAGCAGGAAAGATTCGGCTCGTTCCAAACCTCGAAATGCCAGCTTCGGACTTCGCCGAGCCCATAGCGCTCGACGCAGTGGCGGGTGAACGCGGACACCAGATCCTGCCACTCGCTCCAGACGTGCGGCGGGGTGATGTTCATTTCATAATGAAACATCGTTTCCGGTCCGGAGGCGAGCGCGGCGGGCATTGGATTGAGTTCCACAAAGGGCTTGAGGCCGAGCGCCAGCAGAGAATCATAGACCTTGTCGATATGATGCCATTGATAAACCAAGGAACCATCACGGCGTCGGCGCACCACTGCCATATCGTCATGAAATAACGCGTGAAAGCGGCAAGTGCGGAAACCAATTTCGCGCTGGAGCCAGCCGAGATGCTGTAGCAAATCAGTGCGCGTGAGATCAAATGCACGGCCGACTGCGATACCGTTCTTCCAAGGACGGCGGAGTGGAGCGCTGCTTGTTAGTGAGTCGATTTTCAAAATTGGAAAGTGATTAGAATTTTGCTGCGAGAATCTGGAACACGCTTGCAGTCCATGTGTAGGCGCGGTCGCATAGACCCTCTCCGGTGAGCGCGTCGAAGTTTTCCGCCATGCCGCTATTCACACAGGTTTTGCAGAAGGCCCGGGCGATGCGAGTGGCAAGTTTTTCTTCCCCGCAGGCGAGTAAGCCGGCGATGATCAGGTGGGTTGAGGGTGCCCAAATCGGGCCGCGCCAGTAGCCATTCGGCTGGTAGAGTGGGCTCTGCGGATTCTCGGTGGAGAGTCCGTGCGGGGTGATGAAGCGCTTGACCCCGCGGATAAGAGCGGCGCGTTGGGAGAGCTCTAACCTTTTGCCTAAAAGCAGCGGCATAAACGACACCAAACTATCACCACCTGCCACCAGATGGTCACCCGAGCGAGGCGAGACGAAATGATCACCGCGCCAAGAGTGTTCCATCAAGCGCAGATATAAAACATCAGCATCGGCCCGCCATTGTTTTGCGTCCGTCGGTTTATGTAATTCGTCGCATAATCCCGCCAGCACATCCATTTGCACGATGAGAAATGCCGCGAGATCCGCGCCTTCCACTGGCGGACCCGCGCTCATAAAAGTGGCGTTGTCCCAGCCTGAATCATTGCCGTGATTGTAGTTAGGAAGACCATCGTGGTCGTCGTCGCGGTAGCGCAGCCACCAGTTCGTCCAAGCTGATAACCAGCGGCGGGCCAGTTCAAGCTGGGGTTTTGAGATGTCCATTCCTTGGGCGCGCATTTCACGCAGCGCCCAGCCGTGGACTGGCGGTTTGGTGAAATTCCAGACGATGTCCGCGTCGTTGATGCAATCGGGCAGCGCGCCGTATTCGTTTTGGTGATCGAACATCACGGCCCATTGGTCCCAGGCGAGCGCGGGTTGCAGCTTAGCGAGGGCGATGGCATTGAAGCAGTGGTCCCAGCTCCAGACGTTGATCATCCAGTTTTTGGACATTAACATCGCCTCGCGCTTGAAGTGGCCGCGTGGCGAAACCAGCGAAGTCCAGTTGATATAAGCGGCCAGCGGACGTGCGGCGGCGAAAGGGGGGGCAGCCGGCAGCGTTTGATCTAACCATTTAGCGAAATCATTACGGGCAGCGGCGACAGCCTCCTCGAACGGGATAATGTTAGACGGTGCTTCCCAAGCGGTGCGGAACTCCTCGAATTCCAGCTCCCAAGTTCCGGACTCGTCCGGTAGCAGATCAATGCGGACGTGTTTGCATGCATCCTTGTCCCATGGCGCGTTGATTTTGATTTTGCCCGAGCGCAGCGTGAGCATGAGCTGCAGGCGTTGGGCGAAGAGATTGAGCTCCCAGATACCCGGACCCGCAGGCCGCAAGGTGGTGTACCAACCACCGTCACCGGAAAGCCGGAGGCCGAGGCCGGTGCCGCGAAATAGCAAGCGTGACTCGCTGACGAAAGTGGTTTCCACCTTCCCACAGCCTGTGACGAATACGAGTTTCTCCGGCATGGCGATTTCGTCGGTAGCGACTATCTTGCCTTTTACGAGAGCTTCGACACGGAAGATTTCCCTGCGATCCATGCTCACGCCACCGGCGACAGTGCGCAGGAAAAGCCCCGGCTTTTTTCCTAGCTCGCGAGCGCGATTTATCGGGAGGCGGGTGATTGCCAATCGTGAGCCACGGCAGCTGAAGGGCACTTGCGAGATGTCGAATTGGAAAGCCTTCTTAGTCATCATTTACGAGTGTTGAGTGGGAAGTGCGCTGTGGATAGTCGGCTGGAGTCTGGCGGACGAGATGGGGGTCCTTTGAGTGCAGCGGGATTCCGGGATTACGGCTGAGGTAGTTGGTAATGGTTACTCCAAGCTCTGCGCCGCCCGCACGTCGAACGATGAGCGCACGCCCCAAGTTGGTTCCGTCAGTGACCCTTAAAGTAAACATGAGGATGGATTAGTTCTTTGGAATTCTGGGTCCGCAGGCCGACCAGTCGTAGAGACGAAAGCCAGATTTCAGAGCGGGCGAGTTTTTTGGCAGGGTGAAAGTGGTGGCGGTTTCTGTGTATTTGATAGGCGTGACGAGCGAAAGCTGGTCATTTCCAGCAGCCTGCCATTGCACGAAATTGATTAGGCGGGGGACGTCTTTGCGAAAATCCGCATGGGTGCAGGGTGGCACATTTTCCGGTGCGAAGGCGATGACATTTGCATCGGTGGCGAGAGCATTGCGAATGTCGCCGCGGTAAGCGGCAGAGTAGAGCGACTTGGCCGGGCCGAGCAGGAGATTGTGGCTGAGATTGGCGGCGATGTGGTTCTCCACCCGGCCTACTCCGACCAAAGATTCGCCAGCCCGCGCGAACACGTTGTGGCGGAGGATGAGCTCGCGAGAAAAGTGAATGGCGAAGGAGCTGCCCTGAGTGTCGTGAATCCAGTTGTGCTCGAATACGATGTGCGAGCTGCCTTCGTCTGGGTAGATCCCCCAACCGCCATAGTCTGAGGCGGTGACATGGTGAATATGGTTCCCGCGCACGAGCGTTCCGGGCTGGACACCAAGCAAATAGATGGCCCCGTTGTCGCTGAGCACGCCTTCGCAGATGTTGTGGACGTGGTTATTCTCGATGCGGATATTGCGGGTGATGGTTTCGCGATAACCCCATGACCAGCCGCAGGAAATGCCGGTGTAACAGGTGTGGGCGATGTCGTTGTGGAGAAGATCGCAGTCGAAGGCGTGGGTCAGCAGGATGCCACAACTTTGGTGAAACACGCGCCCGACGTGGAGCACCGTGTTGTCGGTGAAACGGATATGGCCGGTACGATCGCCGGGCGGGCCGTTCAGCTCGCTGCCAGCAATTTTCACTCCGCCGCCGCCGAGGTGTTGGAGCGTGTTTTGGGCGATGTCAAAGTCGCGGCAACCGTTGCCTATCCCGATAGCAGTGAAGCCAGTGTGTTCGACGGTGTTTCCCTCGAACCGGCAATTTCGCGCCCATTGAAACTGGATAACAGCCGGCACATGCGCTGCGGATTGAGGGGCACTGCCCAGCGGGACATTAGTGACTCCAGCAGTTGCGGCGGTGTCGTGCGAAAGCATTTCGGCGGAGGGCTGATACCAATCGCTGTGGCGGAAGGTCAGGCCCTCGAAGGCAAGGTTTTCCACCGGCCGCATCCCTAACGGATCACCGACGTCAGAGCCGCAGGCGAAGGCTTGCCCGGTGACTTCGATGAAGCGGGTGACGAGCGGAATGGCTACAATTGTGTTAGAAATACTCTCACCCGGCAGCGGAAGATAAGTGACGCGACCCGTGTTGCGGTCGAGATACCATTCGCCCGGCTCGGTGAGCGCTTCGAATAAGTTATCGATGTAGTAGCGGGCGAGTTTGGGGCCGAAGGATTCGTAGAGGTTGAAAACCGAGCGTCGCGAGCAGCTTACCCAGCCGGTCGCAGAGTGGAAGCGCGGGTTAGGCAATCGCGTCTCGACCCAGTAGTGAAGCAGCACGATCTCTGCGTCATGTAGGCTAGGCCAATCCTGCATGTCACCCTTGGTAGGCTTGAACATGTGATCTCCGGCGAAAAGGTCGCGCTTTTCCGGAAAGCGCATGGCGGCAATGCGGTGGGTGTTTTGCGCGCCATGGACATCTGGGGAAAACTTCGGATAGCGGGCGCGCGGACGACGTTTTTCGGAAACGAACAAGGAGCGGAAATAAAGATAGCCGCTGGCGACCTCTGGCAGGTCGAGCGTCCATGCGCGGCACTTATTGTGGGTAGTCTCGGTCCATCCAGAAAGCACTCGGCCGCCATCAATCACTGGTGACGCGCCGGGTGCGGCGGCGAAGGCGGTGTGGCCGTCCTCCGGGCCGAAGGGCACGAATTCTGATATACGATACGTGCCCTCCCCTACCCTTACGCTAACATGACCAGTGATAGTGTCGGCAGCGCGGAGTTTGCGAAGTGCATCGCGGCAACCGGCGAGGGTGGCCCACGGACTTTTGGCACTTAGACCATCATTTGCATCGTCGCCGTCGGGTGAGAGATGGAAGTTCATGAGTCGTTTGATAGTCGCACTTTGACCTGAACGCTGGATTTCCCGCGTAAGGCTTCCGCAGGAATCAGGTTTGATTCGAGCGCGATTCCATCGATGATGGTTGATAATATTTGAGCGCCGTTTCCGATGACTTCAATTCTAACGTCACAACCCCGGAAGCGGCGGATGGCGGTGTAGCCATGCCAATCGGACGGCAGGCACGGAGCGAGGCGCAGCCCGGCGAGTTCCGGGCGAATCCCTAACAACCATTGCGTGGCAGCAATGTCCATCCACGCGGCAGTCCCGGTAACCTGGGTGACGTTCGCCCAGCCATACTTCGGATTCTCTGGTCCAATGATGTTACTAACGTAAGCATAAGGCTCCGCCTTGTAGCGCTCAAGACCGACTTTTTGCAATGCGAGGTGAGGCACGAGCTGACGGTAGTAATGCCATGCTTTGTCGGCGCGGCCGAGTTTGGCTTCCGCCATGATTGCCCAGGTGTTTGCGTGGCAGAAAATCGCGCCGTTCTCGCCGCACCCGGGCGAGTAGCCGCTATAAGGATCGGGCACTTCGGGGAACGATTTGAAACTGGGGCTGAGCTTAGTGATGCCACAGAAATTGGTGTCTAGCAGGTCCGATACCGAGTCCATGGCCTGGCGGTTTTGTGCGCCTGCGCCAACCTCGGCGAGCACCGACCAGCTTTGTGTATTGAGCCAGATTTTCCCATATTCGCAGGAGGACGAGCCAATCGGGTTGCCGTCGTCATCGAAGCCGCGCCGCCACCAGGAGCCGTCCCACGCGCAAGCGAGAATTGCGGTGCTTTGTTTTTCTCGGAGGGCGGTGAGGCTTTCTTTCGTCGGGACTTCACCGCGCATTGTGGCGATCTCTATTAGTAGCCCGAGGACGAAGGCGTACTGCTGCGCGGCGAAGAGCGACTCGCCTTTGCCCATTTTCGAAAACTTACCAATCGCATCATTCCAATCGCCATGATGGGTGAGCGGAATACCATGAATTCCGAGGTTCGCCTCCATGAAATCGGGGATGCGCAGCAGGTGCTGCCAGACAGTGGCGGAACCGACCGGTGACAGACTGTCTTCGGCTAGCCACGGGATAACATCGTCGAGCAACGAGATGTCGCCGGTTTCCGATAGGATTGCGTGCGCGAGCATGGGCAGCCAGAGCGGGTTGTCGATATGCACTCGGGCTTCGGCGGGTAGCTTTTCCACCGGATTACACTGGTGGGGCGCGTGGCCATCCTCGTATTGCTGGGAAATCAGGTAGCGGAAAACCTCGTTGGCCCATGCTGGATCGCGGTAGGCGATTGCGATCATATCTTGGCAGGTATCGCGAAATCCGAGTGTGCGGATACCAGCCGCGTGTTGGCTAACGGAGCGTGAGTAGCGGGCGGTGTGGACGCTTTGCACAGGACTCCAAAGGTTGATCTGGCGTGCGATGTCGGGATCCGGAAGTTCGGTTTTGAGCACGCCGAAGTGGAAGTCCCACCACGCCTCGAGTCCGGCTCGGAGTTGATCGACGGCACCGGTTTGGCGGAGGCGATCCATGCTGGCGCGCCCACTCGATGATTGCCTCCGGTTCGCCGCCGAGGAAAAACTGCATGCGCTTTGAGCTACCGATGGGCACGGTGAGATCGCATTGCAGCGCACCGCAGGGATCCCCGCAGAGCATTTCCGAGTTCGAGCAGGCACCACGCTCGACAGCGATCGGGTTACGCTCGTCGCGGTAATTTCCCATAAAGGCATCTCGGTCTCCATCGAAGCTGGAGGCAGGTTCGCTCGCGCCGAAATAGACCAGCGGGCAGTCAGCGAGTTGTGGATTGATGTGGAAATGCCGGTAAAGATAGGTCACTGCGTTCGCCTCTTTGTCAAAGGCGGTTTGCAAATTGTGCTTCACGTAACAGGCCCAGTCGGTATCCTGCTTCCAGTCTAGCAGGCAGAACTCGACGTAGCCGGTCACCGTTACTGCGGCGGCATCCGGGCCATGATTGTGTAGCGTAAGATCCCAAACGATGGAGTCTTCACCCGGCGCGATAAACAGATCTAACACAGCCTCAATCCCGCCTCGACGCGCAGTAAATCGGGTCAACCCCGGTCGGTGCTCGGCCTGCCATGAGTCCAGCTCTATTTCCAACGGCCGCCAACCGGGCGACCAAACCACTCCATCTGCACCTTTCAAATATACGTAAAACCCCGGAGAATCGAGCGGCAAATTGTATTGCCGGTAACGCGTCATGCGATTTTTCAGCGGGCTTTTCCACCATGCATAGCCACCGGCAGCTTGAGAGACAAAAGCATGAATTTTGCCGTTGGAAAGGTAGTTGATCCACGGTTGTGGAAGGCGCGGGTCCGTGATGATGATCGAGCGATCAGAGTCATGGAAGCGGTAGGGAAGGCATGACACTATTGTAAGGGGTGAAGAGGCAGCATGAGTCGGCATTCTCGTTGTTCGAGCCTCCTCATAGTTAATACGTTAACCTAATTGCTAAGTGGCCGAGAATGGCTTCCGTCGTGCGATTTCCTTTTATAGGGCCAGTCCATTCCCATACCGAAGGGTCACCCGTGAAGTAACCTCGCCGACATGATTGCGTCATGAAATTCAGGAAGCATGTCTTGAGTCTGGTTTCATCTCACCCATCGCATGTAGGTGACGCGCGGCTGATTTAAACACGCCCGCCGAAGTTTCATTTGAAAGGGTATTAAGGAGAAAGAAATCCCTGCCCGGAAAGGTTGCCTCATTTCCCCTGAAGGTCGAGTGAACTGTGAACTTTCAAAACATTAGGGCGTGATAGCTGTGTGTGCTAAGAACTCGTTCGTTGCCAGAAGTTGCGGCAAAATCATCAGGTTTCCCAAAACCTTTCCCGTTCCACTATCCCCCCTCTGCCCGACCCAACTTATAAAATCACTTTTCAAGCTCTCGCAACTCCATATAGCGTTCACCCGCCAAAATTACAAACAAACCAAAGCGGAGTATAAATCATTCCGGTCCGCGATCAAACGCGCGAAAAATCCTCGTTAAGCCTCATTTAATGATTCCATCCATGTTTCTGATTCCTACCCACCTCTAATCCACTATGAAAAACCAACTCCGCAACCCATTTCGTTCTTTGTTCCTCACCCCTCGGCCTCCCATCCCATCCGCCACCTTGAAGCAAAAGTCATCAAAATCCAAACCCACCATGCATCCAAACCAAACTCGCGGGCTCAAACTCACTACCGCCGTCCCCAATGCCCTCTCGTTCCGGACCGACCAGCAGCAGAACTCGCTCTTCCTCGGCAGTTTGCTCCTGTGCACCTTTTTGAGCGTCAATCCTTCTCAGGCAGCGAGCAGGTTTTGGGACGGCACCGATACGACTGCCAATGCCGACGGAGGCACCGGAACATGGAATCTGGCAACGGCAAACTGGGACACCCTCGCTACTGCCGGTGCCAATAGCGCTTTCGCAAACGCCGATACCGCCAACTTCGGTGGGACGGCTGACACGGTTACGCTGGGCACCAGCTTAAACGCGGCGGGTCTGGTCTTTACCACCACTGGATATACCATTGCCGGCGGAGCAAACACTCTCACTATCGGCGCCAGCGGAATCGACGCCAGCGCCCTTTCCTCTGGCACAACCACGATTAGTGGTGCCATCACTATGTCAGGCAACCAAGCTTGGAATGTCGGCACGGGTAGTGCCCTCAGTATGACCGGAGCGGTGAACGGAGGGGGAACCGACTCCACCAAGACTGGTGCGGGCACCTTAAATCTAAGTGGCGGCACCAGCGCAAGCATGAGAACCTTCGGCGTCAATTCTGGAACGCTCAACATTACTGCGGGGTCATACACCTTTGGTCCAGGATCTCCTCAAGGAATCGCCGCTATGTCCCTTGGGAGCGGAGCCTCTGCGGCTACTTTCAGCCTCTCTGGGGGTTCGGTTACGCTCCAAAATGGTGCCTTCAATATGGGTGCCTCTAATTCAGCTGGGACCGGCGCAACTATATTTACTATCAGCGGCGGCACTTTCACGTCCCCCTCAGGTATTGTTTTGAGTGGCGCGGGCGGAAGCAGCGGTACCATCAATCTCGATGGCGGCACCCTCTCACTCGGGAGCGCCATTACGAATGGTAGCGGCACGGGCACCTTCAATTTCAATGGAGGAACGTTCAAAGCTTCGTCTGGTTCTGCTGGCCTCACAAGTTTAACGAACGCTTTTGTCAAAGCCGGTGGTGCCATCTTTGATACGAGCACTAATGGGTTTACTATCAGCCAGGTGCTGAAGGCGGATACCGTTTCCACGGGCGGCGGATTGACGACTACGGGGGGGGCCGGCACTTTGACTTTGAGTGCCAACAACACCTACACTGGCGATACGAACATCGGCACGGGCACAACGTTAACGCTGAGCAACTCGTTAAATATTGCCTTTAGCACATTGAACTACGTAACGACCGGAGGCACGCTTAGCAACGTCGGTAGTGCACAAACGTTTGGCGGTCTCTCGGGCAACAAGAATTTAACCATAGCAAATGGGTCTGGTAATAGGCAGGATCTGACACTGGGGGCTAACACGGCTACGTATTCCGGCATCCTTGATGCCAGCGCTTTGACGAAAATTGGCACAGGCGTCCAGACTCTCAGCGGATTGAACATTTACGCCGGCGCGACAACGATTAGTGCTGGAACGCTGGTCGCTGGTAATAACGCGTCTTCGTCTTCGGGAACCGCAGGTGCCTTCGGTAAAAACTCTACCGCCATTACCCTCGGAAATGCTGCCACTACGACCAATAACTCCAGTGCTGCACTGCTCATCGGAGGTGCTTTTACGGTTGCGCGCCCGGTCACGATTGCCAATCAGGCCACGACCGGCACTTACACTATTGGTGGAAGCACGGATAGTAACGCGATTTTTAGTGGCCTGATTACCATGAACAAGAACCTGACGGTTTCGCAGGTTGCGACGACCAGCACGAATACCCTGACCCTTTCGGGAAACATTCAAGTATTATCCAATACCCTTACTTTTAACAACGCCGGTGCGGTTAGCGCTACGGGTCAACTAACCAGCAGCAATGGCACGGGTGGTACTTTGATCAAGACGGGCGCGGGGACCTTATTGCTGACAAACGCGACCAACAACTACACCGGCACCAATAGCGGCGCTCTGCCGCTTAACGGCACGCAAATCAACCAGGGCGTCTTGGGCTTGAGTGCGGATCTCAACCTCGGCCTCACCGGCGGCGGCGCGTTCCAGCAGATTCTTTTCACAGGCAGCGGCACGCTCCAGGATACCACCAATAACATCAGTCTAAATAGCTTCCGGACTATCGGCATCAACACAGGCGCGACGGCTACTTTCGACAGCAATGGCAATACGTTCACGATCAACGGCATCATCCAGAACAATGCCTCTAACACCGCCTCTGGCATAGCCAAGGCCGGTGCAGGGACGGTTGTTCTGGCTGGCGCTAATAGCTACAGCGGGACGACGACCATCAACGCTGGCACTCTCAGCACGGGCGGCTCCAACATACCGGACGGAAGCGCTGTCACTCTAGCCAATACTTCGGGCACGATCCTGAACCTAACCGGTAGTGAGACTATCGCCTCGCTTGCGGGCGGCGGCACGACAGGCGGAAACGTGACGCTTAACGCGAACAAGCTAACCACTGGGGATAGCACTTCGACGAACTTCGGTGGTGTCATCAGTGGATCGAGTGCGAGCGGCGTTGACGCACTGGTGAAGAATGGCTCAGGCAGGTTCACTTTGTCTGGAGCGAACACCCTTACCGGTCAGATTATTGTTAATACTGGCACGCTCCAGTTCGGCGATGGCACGTCCACTGCGGGTTCCGCTTCCAGTGTTAGCACCATCTTCGTGAACAATTCCCCCACCGTTGCCATCAATAAAACTAACGGAGGCTCGATTAACAACACCATCGCCAGCAATCCAAGCGCCGTGACAACCCTCAAAGGTAACAACGCCACGGGCACTACCAACACCTTTACGGGCACGTCCTACTCGAATGGCGGAACCTTCGTCACAACTTCAACCACTGCAGGCGCAGTCTTGGCATTTTCCAACGCATCTGCAATCGACATCAAGGGTACCCAACTTCTGGTCAATGGTGCGGGCGATACCCTGTTCAGTGGCGCGATTTACAACAGCACGGGCTCAGGATCGGTGCTCAAGCAGGGAACCGGCACTTTGATCTATGAGGGTGCACAGACTTACACCGGTTCCACCGCCATCGATGCCGGTGCCATTCGGGTCGATGCCGCACCTAATGTGACTGGAACTTATTTCTTAGGAAACGGCGGAACGACGGGTACTGCGGCCAGTCTGGTGCTCGGCGGGTCCGGCGGAACGGGGGGAGGAGTGACCTTCGCGAACTCAGTCAGCATCAACGCTGGCAGCGGTGGCAATCGCACGCTCGCCGGCGTCAATAGTTCTGGCACCACCAA
Source organism: Luteolibacter sp. (assembly GCA_039933825.1). GTDB lineage: Bacteria > Verrucomicrobiota > Verrucomicrobiia > Verrucomicrobiales > Akkermansiaceae > Luteolibacter. The sequence continues at coordinate 8,069 of JBDTNJ010000162.1, read as the reverse complement.
CACCTTCAGCGGAACGGTGTTTTCCTCCCCCAGCAGCGGGGCAGACATGACCCTTACTTCCACCAGTTCCGGCGCGACGCTCGCCTTCACGAACGCCTCTGCGATTGATCTGAAGGGTTCCAGCGCGACCTTCAATGGAGCTGGCGACATCAGCGTTTCCGGGGCGATTTACAATTCGACGGGTTCGGGCAGCATCACCAAGAGCGGTGCGGGCATTCTCACATTGACTGCCGCGAATAGCTACACGGGCACCACGACCGTCAGCGCTGGCACGCTCGTCATTTCTGGAAACCAATCCACAGCGACGGGTGCGGTTTCCGTGAGCGGCACTCTTGCGGGCTCCGGTGGCACCATCGGTGGAAATACCACCATCGAAGCCGCTGGCCACCTAGCTCCAGGCAACGGCACCGCTAATTCGATCGGCACGGAAACCTTTACCGGCACGCTTGCATTTGTTGGTAATTCAATCTTCGACTGGGATATCGATTCCCCCGTCACCAATCAGGCAGGTGCGGATCAAGGATCCTATGACAAAGTGGTCAACAACAATGCCACACAGATGAGCGGCACGTCCGTCTTCAACGTCATTCTCGGCACGGGCAAATCCTATGGGGATGCCTTCTGGGACACTGACAAATCATGGACCAATGTCTTCAGCGGAACAGGCCTTGCCTCTGACCTGTCCACCATCTTCACCAGTTTCTCGAACAATGGCACGGCTTTGACAGCCGGCTTGGTTCCAGGAGAAGGGACATTCAGTTATGGTATCACCACCAACACCCTCACTTGGACAGCAGTTCCTGAGCCCACTAGCGCTTTGGCTGGCTTGCTGATCGGAGCTGGTCTGCTGCGCCGCCGCCGCACTGCGTGATGAAAATTTCCCGGGGTAATGGGTTTCCTCCGGGACTAGAGGGGGCGTCGGTTGGAGGACCGACGCCCCTATTTCCACCAAAATCGTTCAGTTTTTAAATTTTCAACTCCCTGCCGCCGCGCTAGCATTCCGATATGGCCCAAACCCTAATGCGGCAGTTTGAAAGGGTCATAATGAGCGGGGAGTGCCTGCCCGCAAGGACTATAACATCTCTCCCCTATTAGCGTGTGAACTGTAAACAAATCTAATATGAGGGAGGTGTCTGTGAATGTGGTAAGAAGCTGCGCCAATACCGCTGGATTTCCCAAAAAATTCCGCAGCCCCGCTCTCCGACCGTATTACGTGGATTAAGTTCATTTGCAAGACCCATGCGCCTCCATTGCTCATACTCCTTCATATGAATTATTCAGAACTACCATTAACCACGCGAAAAATCTGCACCAAATCATATCTAACTACCAATGCTCCTCGTTCCTAACTGGCTATTACCGCTATGAAAACCCATATCCGCAATCCATTTCGTTCTTTGTTCCTCAATCTTCGTTCTCCCCTCTCATCCACAACCATGAGGGAAAAATCTTCGAAATCCAAACCCACTATACACCCACCCCAATCTCGCCATTCAAAAATAGCTTCGGTAGCCATCCTTACTGCCGCGCTCTCTGCCGTCGAGCCGCTTCACGCTCAATCCATCTGGACTGGAGTAGCGAGCGGTTCTTGGGCCACGGGCACCAACTGGAATCCTGCAGCAGTCCCTTCGGCTTCTCACGTCCAATTTGGTAATGTCACCACTCAAACGGTCACGCTCGATGCTGCCCAAACGGCCGGCACGTTCGAGTTTTCATCGGCAAATCCTTACACAATCAATTCTGGAACCGGTGGCACACTGGCCTTCTCCGGCACCTCGGGTCTGGGAGGCCGCTTTCTCCAGAATGGCTCCGGCACGATCACGATCAACCCTTTGCTAGGCACGGATTCGAACGCCCGGACCTTTGATGGCTCCGGCGCTGGTGCCATCACCCTAGCAGGCGGCTATGGTGGGAATGCCGTCAACTCCGCCTTTGTGAAAAATGGCGACTTCAGCCTGGCCGTTCAGGGGAATTTCGGCACCGGCACCAGCACGGTTTCTGTCAATGCCGGCATATTGAACCTCTCCGGAGCGAGTGGCGTTTTCGGCACCACCGGTGCTATTAATATCGGGCTTGCTGCCGCTACATCCTCAGCCTCTTCTTGGTCCACAGGGGGCCTCACTAGCGCTCAGGCCGTCTTGGAACTGAATAACGCTTCAGTGAACAATACGAATCGCTACGGTAACGCCGTCGCGTTGGGGCTGCGCAGCGGAGGCGCGATTTCCCTCGTCGGAGACTCGGCGGGTACCGCCGAAGCCATCGGAGCGCTCACGGTAACCGGGGTGGGCGAGATCAAAATAGACAGTACCGCTGGTGCGGCGGTGAATACGCTGACCTTCGCCAGTCTCAACGGAACGGGAGTGGCCAACTTCGCTAATACAGGCGGCACACTCGGCACTGCGGGCAGCAATCCACGCATTCTATTTACAAGTGCGCCCTCCACTACGAACAGCATTGTGCGCACCTCAAGTGGCAATGGCGAGGGAGTGGTCAACAATAAGAGTTTTGCAGTCTATGACAATACCCTGGGTGTCCAGGCGCTTAGCACGTTCGCCAGCACGTTCACTTCTGGAGCGGTGACTGCGGCTTCCAATACCAATAACATCCGTATCAACGCCTCGGGCGCGACCACTGCTGCTGGTGGAAATGTGCAGATGAACACATTAACCATCAACAACACGTCCGGCTCTGCGCAGACTCTGACCATCAGTGGCTCGTTCAACGGCGGACCCGCTAAACTGAGTCCGACTCTGGGAATAGTGTTTGACGGAACAAGCGCTTTCACGATCGCAAAAGCAACCAATGCGCTGGTTGAACTCAACGGTGCTGTGGTGGCAGTGAACAATGCCGCGCTAACGATCTCGGCCGATCTTGCTGACACCACCACGTTTACCAAAGTAGGCGACGGCCAGCTCATCCTTTCCGGCAACCGGAGCAATGGGGGGAATGCCACACTATATGTCGGCGACGGCACACAGACTGACGACGTGGTGATCTCCGGCAATTATTTGTCAGGGACTCTAATCAAAGTCGGAACGGGAGCGCTGGCAATACAAGGCAGCGTCGCCAATACTTCCAATCTTACCCTCAACCAAGGTCTGGTTGTCATTGATCGCGGAGCCAACCAAAGCACGGGATTTGGCAGCGCCCTAGCGATCAACGGCGGTTTTCTCGCTGCGCGTGGAACTGCGCTCACCACCTCAGCCACCTTAACATTAGCCAACGATGTGGCGACAGCTGGGGGGGGCTTCGCTGGGGATCAGAATATCACCATAAATGGGAACACCTCAGTTCTCCTTGGAGGTACTAACACCCGCTCCTTATATAACGCCAGTACTGCGACAGTGACACTCGGCGCTGTGAGTGTAAGTGGAGGTGGAGGTGCTGGAACTCTCATTGTCGATGGTCTAGGCACCACCGTTATTTCCGGTGTGGTGAGTAATGGCTCAACCAGCCTTGGCCTCACTAAATCCGGCACCGGCCTGCTGACCCTCTCCAATGGCGCGAACTCCTACTCCAATCTAACGACTATCAATGGTGGAACTTTGAAATTTGGAGCGAACAATGCAATTCCTTCCAGCAATGTGGTTACCATCTCATCGACAAATAACACAACCAGTACGCTGGACTTGGCGGGTTTCAATGAGACCATCGGCGGTGCGGGATTGACGTTGGGAGGAGGCACTGCAACCAGCGCTGCCACCGTGATTAATTCGACCGGTACAAGCACCTTGACCCTTACTGGAGGTGGCACGGCCCTGACTTACTCGGCGTCCAACAATCCTCTGGGAGCAACGATTTCCGTAGCCACCTTGAGCCTGAACGCCACCACGCAGACATTCACGATTGGCGATAGTTCCAATGCAGTTATTGATCTGACAATCTCTTCTGTGATTTCAACAACAGGCGGTGCCCCGACCAAGGCGGGTGCGGGCACCCTCCTCCTCTCCGGAGTCAATACCTACACGGGGACGACAACGGTCAATGCGGGCACTCTGGCTCTCGGAGGGAATGCTCCTTCCGGTTCTGCCGGCACCCTAGGAAATGCCACTAGTATAGTTCTCTTGGGAGATACGACCGGATCATTAAACGCAAGTCTCCTGACAAACGGTGCATACACCGTTGGCCGCATCGTCAGGCTGCAAACGGGAAATTCGGGGGTAATTAGAGTCGGTGGCAATACGTCGGATGCTTCTATATTTTCAGGTGTTATAAATCTAGGAACTAGTGGATCTGCGGCAAAGAGTGGCGTGCTAGTGGCCCTAGCAGGTGGAACTGCAACTTTCTCAGGAGTTATTGATGAGAATGGAGCTACAGGCTTAGCTAACATAACCATAGGAGACGCCACGCATCTCGGGACTGTAGTTTTGAGCAACGTCGCAAACGCATACGGCGGCATCACCACCATTACCAACGGGGCAACAGCCGAAATTACGAAGTTGGCTATCGGAGGCAGCAACAGCTCAATGGGTAATTCAGCTCAAGCCGCCACAAATCTCGTCATCAATGGCGGCACTTTGCAATACACAGGTGCTGGTGGAGATAGCACGGGCCGCAGCTTCACTTTCGATAACAATGGCGCGACCATTGACGCCTCTGCGGCAGCCAATGCTGCCATCACCTTCTCCGGCACAGGTGGCGCACTGGTCGCATCCGGCACAGGTAACCGCACTCTGACTTTAACGGGTGCCAGCACGGGTGCTAACACCATGACTTCGGTCATTGCCAATCCTTCCAGCGGAGCAACTGCGCTTACTAAAAGCGGTGCGGGGACTTGGGTAGTGGGCGGCGTAAACACCTATACCGGCACAACAACCATCAGCGCTGGCACGCTGCGGGTCAACAGTCCTGGCTCGCTGGCAGCAGGAAGCGCAGTGACGGTGGACGGCACCAGTACCCTTGGCGGCAACGGCACCATCGGTGGATCAGTCACTGTCGCGGCGTCGGCCAGCCTCTCCCCCGGAGCCTCGGCAGGCACTTTAACCGTCAGCGGCACCCTTGACATCTCCGCCGAAGCCGGTGGTGCGGGCACACTCTCTTATGAGCTTGATGCACTGGCTGGCACCAATGACAAAATCATTGCTGGCACGCTCACCATCGGTACCGGAGTGCTCGGCATGAACGACTTCGTCTTCACCAACCTCGGTGGCCTCCAGATAGGTACTTACAAACTCATCACCAGTGGCGGCATCATCGGCACCCTCGATGCCGGCAATCTAACTGGTTCGATTGGAGCCTTCACTGGAACTCTTCAGATCAACGGCAACGACCTCGAACTGGTGGTCGGTTCCGCCGCCCCCAATGCCTACTCCGACTGGGCCACGCTCAAGGGCCTGACCGGTCTCCCTGGTTCATCTACCGACCCAGCCAAGGGTGCCGACCCGGATGGGGACGGAACCGTCAACCTGCTGGAGTTCGCCACCAATGGCGATCCTCTCAGCGGCTCGAATAACGGTCTCAAAGCCATATTGCTCCAAGACACCGCCGCCCCGACCGGAAACGAGCTTACTTACATCATCGCTGTGCGTAAAGGGGTCACCTTCACCACCACTGGCCTGAGCCAGACCAACACCACCCCAGTCGATGGCCTGTTTTATACCGTTAGTGGCTCTCTAGACCTCATCTTCCCTGGAAGCGCCGTTTCCCATGTTGGTAGTGCAAGCGATACCGCCCCTGTCGCTACGGGTCTTCCTGACCTCAGCGGCACCGCATGGGAATACCACACCTTCCGCCTCGATCCTTCGGAAGGCCTGATAGGTGAAGGCTTCATCCGCGCCAAGGTCAACGAGTAATCGGGCATTTATTTTTTGTAAGTTTCGATACTCGCTCTGGAAATTGAGAATGGGGATGTACACGGGTGAAGACGCTAGCGTTGAGGAGATTACTCTATAACCGAAGATGAGCCGCGCCCATAAGGGCGCGGCTCACTTGAATCTCAGCGACGTTCAGCGGGCTGCCTCTGGCTGCAAATCAGCGACTGGCCAACAAGGCCTCGAGTTCGTGCTTGCGGTAGTCGTGGAAGTACCGGGGGAATTCACGGACACGATGCTCCTTGGGCCATTCATTCCAGTCGCCTCCGTGCGGCTCCTTCAGCACCAGAGGCTTGCCCTTAACGAACACGTTGCGGCCAAGCTGCTTGAGAACGAACGCAACACCGTGCTTACGGCAATGTTCCCGAAGTTCCTCGGCCCACTCTACATGGAACGGCCTGCAGGATTCCCGGCTTCCGGATTCACCACCAACGATTACCCAATCGATGCCGGTCAGGTCGAGGGCTTCCGGCGGAATACGATCCCACAGCGGCTCGATGGACAGGCCGCGGCAGTGGGCATCGACCTTGCGAAGTTCGTCAACGCGGCCAAGTGTCTTGGTGCTGGTCACGGTGGACATCGCGCAAACGTTGACAGGCATTCCACCGATGCGCCGGGCGAAGGCCTCCATGTATTTCGGGCGCTTGGTCAGCCACAGCCAGAGATGGCGCTGACCCTGAGGAGAGATCACCGGTTCGATCACCTCGCGTTCAAGAAATGCGAAGTGGCTATCGGTTTTATAACTGAACGCATCGCCCATGTCGCTGACGAAGTTCGTCCTGGGCAGCCCCTTCATCCAGGGCTTCTCCGGATCACTGAGGCCAAGCGTGTCTGACCACTTCGCTGCCTCTGCGACGCGACCATCGAAGTTTCTCACCTGCTCGAATGTCAGGGCGTAACCATTGTTGACCTTGCGATTGGGCTTCAGGATGTTTGAACCCCGGTTGAGATGCAGCTTGGCGGCATAACATTTGATTGCTTCCTTGAGCGACGCGAGGGCGACGCGTCCGGCCTCGGCTCCATGCTGTTTGGCAATCTCCCGGCGGAACAGTTCCCGGAAATGCCAGATATTAGTGGTCGTCACGCTGTTGACGTGACCGGGACTGGGTTCCCGGATCTTCCGATAGTGGATGTCGATCAGCACCTTGAGGATCGCGTGACTGTCCGCGCTGATGCCCGTGAGCAAAAGGAGGACATTGATCCGGCGAGTGATCACCAAGGGGGCGGGGAACAGTTCGCAGCCCTTGCACCCATGCAGGGGTTCGTGGTGCTACGGCACCATTGTATGTTTGTATTTTTCATTTTTGTTTTTTCTGTTGGTTGTTGGTTTTCTGTGAAAAGCCCGGCCTGGTTAGCCGGGGAAAATGTCAGTGCTGTCAGTGCCTTGAGCGCAGCCATCGGCGGCGGTTTCGGTTTTGAGGGCGTATGCCGACAGGAAATCCGACAACTTGAGGCTCGGCGGCGATGGAGGCATCTGACGGAAGCGGCGGGGCGCGCACTCCTCTGCCAGCCCAAGAGTGACGAGTTTGTTGAGCGACGCCAGGCACTCGTCCTTTCGCACGCCACGAAACTTGCGCTGAAGCTCACGGACACCGCACGGATGCCCCGGCAAGAGCCGGGCCATCCGACGGTCAAGTCCTTCGAGCAGCCCGGGATGGTCAGCGAGGAACGTCTGGCGGAAATGATGCAGGTGTTGAGCAACCGCATATTCCGCGAGAACAACACCCAGTTGGACACAGCAGCTCGCCTGCACTGGGTCAGGGGCATTGCGGCCGTCCCAGCACAGAGCGGTCAGCAGGGCGGCAAGGTGCCACGCCAGCAACGTGTCCGGGACAGCCGCCGTCCTCAGGTCCTCGGGGAGCTGTTCCAACCGCAGCGCAACGTTCGAGACCTGCTGATCCAGCAGTTCGACATCCGAGGGTGCTGGTTGGAACGTGAAACGGGTGCTAGCATACCGGACCGCTTCCAGACGATGGAGAAGGTGGGACGCAACGAGACTGGGGTGGACAACCGTGTCAGGAAGAACGCATGAGGCCGGGCATTCGATCTGCCAGCCAAGGCTCCGCACTTTCCCTGACCCGAACTGTTTGCACAGATTTTCGTGGCCATGACTATCCATCCAGCCCAGAACAGAAACGCCATCCGGTCCGCCTTGGCAGACACTGCTCCAGAGCCCGCCGTCCTTGTAACTGCCGCGCTTGAGCTTTGAGGCGGACCCGAAACTCCGACCACTGAAGAGCTAAACTAAGCTATGGTGAC
>JBDTNJ010000161.1:0-15314 GCA_039933825.1 Luteolibacter sp. | reverse complement strand
TGGTCTTGGTGTTGACCTCGTCATACATCGTGAGCGGGGCCGTTTGCGAGTAGCGTAGGTTTTCTCCGGTGTAGGTCTGATAGATGCCTTTTGAAAGGAACTCCGCGTCGTCGCCATCGGTCCAGACCTGCTGGCCTTTTTTGCCGATGATGGTGGCAGTGCCGGTATCCTGACAGAAAGGAAGGATGCCATGGGAGGCGATTTCCGCGTTTTTCAGCAGCATCAGAGCCACCATTCGGTCGTTTTCCGAAGCCTCCGGGTCATCGAGGATCGCGGCGACCTGGGCGAGGTGCGAGGCGCGCAGGGTGAAATTGATCGACTTGATCGCTTCCGCCGCCAGCAGGGTAAGTCCTTCCGGGGCGATTTTGAGCACGGGCTTGCCCTCGAAATCGGAAACCGTGACATGCTCGGACGTGAGCATTTCGTATTCGGTCGTGTCGGGGCCGAGAGGGAAGGGATCCTGATAGAAGAATGGTTTGTCGGACATGGCGTGCGCCGATGTTCTAAGCCTGATGGGATTAGGGTGCAAACCGTTTCGCCTGTCAGCGCAAGTGGAGCGCAAAGAATGGCGCGATAAGCTATGCGCTGAAGCCGACTCCCAGCTCCTTCGCGCTTTCGTTCAGGCGAATGTCGAAGATTAAATGGGGACCTGCCCGAGGATGGCTGACGCAAGGACGCACGCGTCATTCCATTGAATTCCGCGCTCTCAAAGTGACGAGCCTGCGGGCTGTCATGCATTTCACATAGGCATTCAAACGAAGTTCAGCAGCTTCGACTTTTCATCGATTCCGCTGAATTCCGCTGCAGATGCGAGTAAATCGTCATCAAGAGTAACAGCGATCCTAACGCATCAACTGTTGCACGATTTGATGCGGATTTGAGGCATTTTCTCTGGCAATGCCAAATTTTACGTTCCGCAAAGCTTGCCCGGCCCTGTCTGGAGGGGTAAACGTCCTCCGTCATGGCTAAGAAACCAGTAGTGCTCATCATTCGCGACGGCTGGGGTGTGAATCCCGGAGGAAAATCAAGCGCCGTAAAAGACGGTAATGCCACTTTGTTGGCGAAAACCCCTTACCACGATGTGATGCTGGAGAAGTATCCGAAGGGTTTCCTCAGTGCCTCAGGCCTGGATGTCGGGCTGCCTCCTGGGCAAATGGGCAACTCCGAAGTCGGCCACCTCAATCTCGGTGCCGGTCGCATCGTCTATCAGGACCTGACGCGCATCAATAAGGCGATTAAGGAAAAGACCCTAAGTTCAAACCCGGTGCTGGTGGAGGCTTTTGAGAAAGCGAAAAAGAGCCGCCTGCATTTCATCGGCCTGGTTTCCGATGGTGGCGTGCACAGCCATGAAGACCAATTGATCGCCTTGGTGAAAATGGCCAAGGAAGCGGGGGTGGATGACATCTTCATTCATGCGATCACCGATGGGCGCGACACCTCTCCCACAGGTGGTGCGAAGTACCTCGCGAAGGTGGAGGACGAGGCGGCGAAATGCGGCGCACGCATCGCCACCGTCATCGGTCGCTACTTTGCCATGGATCGCGACCGTCGATGGGACCGGGTAAAACTGGCGTGGGATGCAATCGTGTTAGGCAAAGGTGAAACCCGCGAGGTTCTGGCAAGCGAGGCGGTGGCGGACTACTATCGCCTCGATAAGACGGATGAATTCATGCCTCCCATGATCTTCGCGGAGGCGGACACCCAACGAGTCCGGGATGGCGATGTCGTCCTGTTCTTCAACTTCCGCTCCGACCGTGCCCGTGAGCTATCAGAAGCGTTTGTCCACGCGGACTTCGATGGCTTCGACCGCGAAGTATTCCCGAAAGTGAATTACGTCACGCTCACCGAGTATGATAAAACCTACGGTTGCCCGGTGATCTTCGCTCCACAGACACTCACCATGGGCCTTGGTGAAACCGTCGCCGCAGCCGGTCTCACCCAAATGCGCATCGCCGAAACGGAAAAATACCCGCACGTCACTTATTTCTTCAATGGTGGCGTGGAATCGCCCTACGCGCATGAAGATCGGTTCATCATTCCCTCACCGAAAGACGTGCCGACCTACGATTTTAAACCGGAAATGAGTGCGCAACAAGTGACCGACACCGTCCTTGCCAAGCTCAAGGACTACGACCTGGTCATCCTCAATTTCGCCAACCCCGACATGGTCGGTCACACCGGTGTCGTGGAAGCCGCGATCAAGGCCGTGGAAACCATCGATGCAGATGTGAAAGCCATCGTAGAGGAAACATTGAAACTCGGCGGAAAGCTTCTCATCACCGCAGACCACGGCAATTGCGAATACATGCGCAATGCGGACGGCTCGCCAAACACCGCCCATACTACCAACCTGGTGCATCTGGTTTACGTGGCGGACGATGCCGCCGGCTATCAGGTGAAAGACGGCGTGCTCGCCGATGTGGCCCCAACATTGTTAGCGATGCTCGGTCTGGCACAGCCCAAGGAAATGACGGGATCCAGCCTACTGGTGAAGCAGTGATCGGGTGATCGATGCGACCTTGCGGCCACCTCTTCAGGTCCGTGACTGGGTCACGATGGAATCGAACGGGTGACCTCCAGACCTAACAAGCATACGTCGTCATCGAAATGCCGTGCCTCTGAGAATTCAAGAACGCTGGCCAGGATCCCATCCAACAGAATATCCAGTGGTGCGGCGGCATTTTGGGAGATATTTTCCATCAGGCGTTTTTCGAAAAACGGCTCACCTTGATCATTTTCGGCTTCGAGCACCCCGTCGGTGAAGAGGATCATCCGCTCCACCTCGTTGAATTGGATTTCACAAGTCGGGTAATTGGCCCCGCGGAACAGGCCGAGCCCCGGGCCTTTTTCATGTCTCCCGGTGGCCAGCTGGCGGACTCCGTTTTTTCCAGTAATGATCGGGCCGGGGTGGCCGGCGCATGCGTATTTGAATGAACCTGTCGCAAGATCCGCCAGCCCGAAAAATGCAGTGGCAAACATGGTGGTGCCGGCACGTTCCAGAATCGCTGCGAGCCCGTCGTTGAGTCCTTGGAGGAACAATCCGGGATCATTCACCAGCGCCCGCTGCTTTTCCAACAGCCCGCGCAACATCGCAACGATCAGCGCGGAACGCACTCCGTGGCCCATCACATCGCAGATCAAAACGGCCACGCAATCATCCCTAACTTGCATGATCTCGAAAAAATCTCCCGCTAAACCGGAGATAGGAATGTAACGGGCACCGAATGCAATCCGGCTGTGATCGTGAATGAAGGCGCATGGGGAGCCCTCACCGGAGAGTGCTTGTTGGATTTCCCGCGCGAGATGAAGTTCCACTTCATAGATTTCGTTTTTCGTCTGCAGCTGCCGGGCAAGATCGGTGGCCTCGCGCTGGGCGATCACAAGTTTGGTCACATCACTGGAGACGCCGAAAGTTCCCTTGATGTGCCCATCACGATCCCTCCAGGGAAACTTGGAAGTGAGCACCCACGTGGCTTCACCATCGTGCCAGGTTTCATGTTCGAGCTGCCCAACAATGGGTTTCCCGGATCGCATGATCCCAAGCTCGTCGTTTTCGGCGGGTTTCCAGTGATCGGTATCGAAAAAATCACGATCGTGTTTCCCGACCAGGTCGGATTCGCTGGCGAGTCCCATCCAGTCCGCCATGCCTTGGTTAGCCATTACGAAGTGGGACTGAAGATCTTTGAAATAAATCTGCAAGGGCACGTGGTCGATCAATTGCCGGAGTAAGAACCGTTCGTCCTCAACCTGCGCTTCAGCCGCCTTGCGACGGCTGATATCAATCATGGAGCCGGCAATCCGGGTGGCTTTGCCGGCACGATCGCGGATGACAGTGCCTCGCACGCGCATCCAGCGGAGATACCCGCCGCCGGTGATGATCCTAGCATCCACGGCTAGGGTTTCGGGCCCGCAGTCCTCAAGCGCCCGTGAAACCGCCCGTGCAAAGGCCCCGCGTTCATCTTGGTAGATGCTGGTGTGAGGCGAAAGAAAAAGGTTTGGAGCGTGATCTTTGCCACATTCGAGAAACTCAAGAACGCGCCGTGAGTAGAAAATCTGCGCCTGATCCGTCCACCAATCCCAGATGCCCTCATTGGAGGCCCGCATTGCGAGTTCCAATCGCTCCAATTTGACGGCGTTCCGGTCTTTGGGGATTTCTCGCTCATCGCTCATGTGGAAAGCAGAATGCCACATTAGAAAGTGATCGCAACCGGATTCGATGGGGATGTGGAATGGGGCGGGGTGCAGAGACGTATTTTCTTCCGGTGAAACTTGCTCCGGATGCGACCAAGTGCATGCTGGTGCGTGTTGAGAAATGATCTCGGGAAAAAAGTGCTGCAAGGGGTCTCGCGCTCATTCTATATCACGTTGCGCCTCTTGCCCTTGCCGATGCGTGGGTCGGCGAGTCTGGGGTATCTGTTGGCCCGCATCAGTGATACTCTCGCGGACACGGTGAATACCCCGGTGGATGTGCGATGGGAGTGCCTCGATCAGTTTGAAAAAGCAATCGCCCATGCGGGTCCCGCGCCGCGCTGGCCACTTGCGATTCTCAATGCGCTGACTGATCCCAGGGAGCGGCATCTGCTGGAATGCACGGGTGAAGTTTTGGAGTGCTTGCAAAGGATTCCCGCCGCTGAAGCAGGGCTGGTTCGGGAGGTTCTGGCGGTCATCGTGAGTGGCCAAAAGTTGGATCTCTCACGTTTTTCCCATGCCACCCGCGAACGTCCGATCACCTTGGCAGACGATGCCGAGCTGGAAGATTACACGTGGCGGGTCGCCGGATGCGTGGGGGAATTTTGGACAAAACTCGGGTTCCTCACGCTGGGAGAGCGGTTTGCCTCGGTCCCACAGGAGGACCTGCTGGAACTTGGTAGAGACTACGGAAAGGGCCTACAGATGGTGAACATCTTGCGGGACCTGCCAGCGGATCTAGCCGCAGGGCGCTGCTATCTGCCAGTGGCCGATCCCATGGATCATGATGATCTGCTAGGGTGTCACCAGAAATGGCTAACACCCACCCGGATGTGGATCGATGACGGGAAGAGATACAGCTCAAGCCTCACATCCCGCCGTCTCCGCGCTGCGACAGTCCTTCCTGCCTTGATTGCGGAAAAAACGCTCGACCGGATGAAAGATGTAACCTGGGAAACTCTTCAAGCGCGGGTGAAAATCCCCAGAAGGAAAGTTTACCAGTTGTTGGTGAAGGCGTTTTTCTGAGGGCTGGTTCAGTGTGTCATCGGGCTTTCGCCGGATGCGTCTCCGAGATGGGACAGGTTTTCCGGGAGGAAGCGTTTGAAGCGGGTCTTGTCGATCGACTTCATGTAGGCTTCTTCCGGGGAAATCATGCCCTCGCGGAGCTTGGACCAGATGGACTCGTCCATGAACTGCATGCCTTCGCTTTTGCCGCCAGTGATGACGTCGTTGAGTTTCTGGGTGGCACCTTCACGGATGATGGCGGCCACGGCGGGGGTGGCGAACATGATTTCGTGGACGGCGGTCCGGCCGGGTTTATCCACGCGTTTGCACAGAAGCTGGGCGACGACACCGCGGAGCGAGGCTGCAAGCATGGTGCGGACTTGGGATTGCTGGTCGGCCGGGAAAACGTCGATGATCCGGTCAACCGTCTTGCGGGCGTTGTTCGTGTGGAGGGTGCCGAAGACGAGGAGTCCGGTTTCCGCAGCGGTTAGAGCGAGCGAAATAGTTTCTAGGTCCCGCATTTCTCCGACGAGAACGATGTCCGAGTCCTCGCGTAGGGCGGCACGCAGGCCGTCTGCGAATGATGGAGTTTGGATAGGGACCTCGCGCTGGGTGATGATGGAGCGCTTGTTTCTGTGGACGAATTCGATTGGCTCCTCGACCGTGATGATGTGGCGGTTGAAGTTGGTATTGATGTAGTCCAGCAGTGCCGCAAGGGTGGTTGACTTACCGGAACCGGTAGGGCCGGTGACGAGCACAAGTCCGGCGCGCATATGGCCGAATTCCTTGACGACCTCCGGCACACCAAGACTTTCGAGCGAGGCGATTTCCGTGGGGATCAAACGGAAGACGGCGGCGAGGCCGTTCTGTTGTTTCAGATAGTTACAACGGAATCGCGAATCCACGTCCATTTCGTAAGCGAAGTCGAGATCACCTTGCTCTAGATAACGTTGGAAGGCCTTTGGATCGCAGATTTCCGCGAGCAGGGCGTTGAAACTTTCTCCGATTAGGAGTTCCTGGTCGGGGATTACAGTAACAGAACCGTGGACGCGGATTTTCGGAAGCTGGCCTTCGGATAGATGAAGGTCGGAGCCCTTGTGAGCGATGAGGTAGCGGAAGAGTGTGTCGATCTTGGCCATGCGAAAAAGGAAAGGAGATGGGTTTTGAAAACGGGATGAATGAGGTCCGGTGGCGTCAGGATTCGAGGAAGGCCCTCATTTGATTTTTATCATCTGAACGGAAGAGCAAATCATCGCGGGAAATAAGGCCTTGGACATACAGTCGGCGCAGTGACTCATCCATGGTGATCATGCCGACGTTTTTGCCGGTTTGCATCACACCAGGAAGCATGAAGGTCTTGCCTTCACGGATACAGTTGGCAACCGCAGGAGTGTTGACGAGAAGTTCCAGCGCGAGCACCCGGCCCTTGCCATCGGCACGAGGGACGAGTTGCTGTGAAAGGATTCCGCGCAAGGATTCGGACACCATGATCCGGATCTGATCGCGCTGGTCGGTTGGGAAAACGTCGAGAACCCGGTCCAGTGTCCGCGGGGCATTTCCGGTGTGGAGGGTGGCGAGAACCAAGTGGCCGGTTTCAGCAGCGGTTAGGGCGAGCTGGATGGTTTCGAGGTCGCGCATTTCTCCGACCATGATGACGTCCGGATCCTCCCGAAGCGCACCCCGGAGGGCTTTGGCGAAGGACTCGGTGTGGGTGTGGACCTCGCGTTGATTGACGTGGCACCCTTTCGATTCAAAGACATATTCGATCGGGTCCTCGAGTGTCAGGATGTGATCCTCACGGTCGCGGTTGATGAAATCGACGAGTGCGGCCAGCGTGGTGGATTTTCCGGAGCCGACGGCCCCGGTGATGAGAACGAGTCCGTTCTGATAGCGGGTGAGGGGGAGGATATGTTCGAGCGGCAGGCCGATGTCCTCGATGGACTTGATCTGGGTGTTGATGATCCGGAAGACCATGTCATAGCCGAGTCGCTGCTTCACCACGGATGCACGGTAGCGTCCATTGGTGGTGGAGTAAGCGAAGTCGATATCGCCATGATTCTGGAGACGATCCCACTCCTTATCACCCAAGAATGAGCGGGCGAGGCGTGCGGTGTCCTCAGTTGTCAGCGGTTGGTGATCCGGCCAAATGGGCGACAATTGGCCGAAGCGCCTCCAAGCCGGCGCATAGGCTGTTGGGAGATGGAGGTCGGAGCAATCATAGTCGCGGCCGAGTTGGAGGTATTGATCGACGTGATCAAGAACAACGTGCTGTTCAGACATAAGGTGGGTTTTAACTGGAATGAGGTGATTGTGAAGTAGTGTCGCCGGATTTCATCGGAGGAGTGTTAGCAGGTAATCCTACGAACCGTTGTTTCACGTGATTGGTGAGCCAGACTTTCGCCAGCGGACGGACAGCGGTCAAGGCGAGACCAAGTAAAGCCATGGGTAAGGAGCGGCGATCAGGCGGGAGGCTCGATTTACCATGCGAAGGCCGGCGCGATTTACCTCGGAAAAGCAAACTGGCCGCCAAGCCTGAAACCAATGACCCGAAGAGCCAGCCGGTAGGGTGGTCCTTGAGTGAGCTCCGGATTCTCGCTGGCACATCCAAACGCTGCTTCAGGGCCTGTGCCTCAGCTCCTAAACAGGAGCGGGCAGCCGCACTGATGAGAATCAATCGTTGGATTTCTTGGTTTGCTGGAAGTTTTCGATCCATTCGCGGTCTTTCTGGAATTCAGCGCGGGTGATGGGAAAGCTAGTGGCTCCCGAGGGTTTGACCAGAGTGGCCAGCAGGATACCGATAAGCAGATGGAGAACGCCCGCGCCAATGGTTACGCCGTACCATGGCCATCCCTGGTTAGCTGATAGAAACGCAACCAAGCCTGCTATCAGTAGAGCCCATGCGAAAACCACGCAACAGATGGCGGCAATGAGATAGGCAATGCTTTTCGCCCCAGCCCTAGTGGCATCCTTGGATTCCAATTGAATCAAGGTGACTCGTGACGCAATCAAGCTCATGAGTGCCTCCCGCCAGTTGGACGGAAGGCTTGGGTCGCGGGAGCCGGGGACGCTGCGAGTTGCCTCGAACGGCGGGGAATCCTTTTCAGACGACGGGTTCATGAAACGGCGGGAAGACTCACCTGTCAGGATGGAGCGGCAGGAAGGCTTAGCGCCGAACAATGAGGCCGATCAAGAATCCTGCTCCGAGAGCGCTGAGCACGCACTTGGTTGGATTCTCGCGGATGTAATCCTCAGCCGTGATGTGCATTTCCTTCGCCTTCACCCGGGTGTCTTGCCACTGTTCGTTGGCAGTTTCTTTGAAGTGTTGGGCCTTATCTGTAGCGGCGCTTTTGAAGGCATTTGCCTTCTCCGTGGCGTTTGCTTTGAATTGAGTGGCCCGCTCGGTGGCGGTTTCCCGGAAATGTTGTGCGGTCTCCACCGCGCGATCCTTGAGCGCGGAGGCTTTTACCTCAGCTGTCTGAACGAATTCACGGGCTTTTTCACCCGCTGCGGCACGGAGGTCGTTCGCGGCTTGGGAAACGGATGGGGTTTGCGTGAACCCTGCTTCTGGATCCAGGTTGTTGGGGGTAGAAAATGGATTGGACATGGTATTTGGTCTTCAGTTTCGGACGAGCCTTCATGACCCGTCCTCCGGGACAATCATACGCACTACTTCTCGCTGGGCGCAAGGGGCGACTCGCAAAATACCAAATACTTCTTATTCGGCGACGACCCGGGCTTTTGGCGGTGCCAGCAAGATTTGGTTCTGGTCCTCTGGCGGGCTGGTAAATCTGACATTTTCCCACTTGGTATCTTTCAGCGGTCCAGTTCCCCGGAATTGGAAGAGACCGTAAAAGGGGCGCAGTGGCAGGGTGATCAAGCCTAGCAAACCGCGGGCATTCATCCGCAGGGTCATGTCCACGGTGCGTTCACTTAGATTGACGCTGCCATCGCCCGCAAAATTAAGGGAGGTGGTGGACGTTTGGAAATCATTGCTGCTAAGGATGCCATTTTTGATACCGAAGGTGAAAAACGCGCTTTTTGCCTGTTGAAAGCCAGCCTTGTTGTCATTGAGCACGCCACCGATCAGTGGCGAGAGGGGACCAAACATCGGGACGGAAAAGAGCTCGGCTTTCTCAACCGCTAACAGACCCTCGCCATCCATGGTTTCAACTTTGTTATCTGTCAGAGTGAAATTAATCCGCCCCGTGACTTTGCCGTTGCCCTTCATTTGAAAACCGTAGGTGGAAGTCAGCTCGGGGAGAGAGAGTTTGGTCCAGTTCAATTCACCTTCCAATTTATTCTTGCCGAGGTATTCGAAGCGACCTGCCACCGGCCCGCCGAAGCCGTTGAGCTGAAGGTCATTGATGAGGACCCGTTCGCCGCGAATCCTGACTTTGGCGCGGGGCTGGTCGAGCGTGAGATTTTCGCCAAGAAACACATAATCCGCAGCATGTTCGGAACTGAAGTCCACATCCAAAACGGTGCGGCCTTGCGGCGTGACATCGACTACGCCGGAGCCCTTGAGATCCGGTGGCGTGTGGAAACGATATTGCTCCAAGGTGTCCGCCACTTTCGGGGCAAATAGCCGGACCATCGGCGCGGCCCAGAACCGGCCCGTCACGGCTTCGACCTCCACCACCTTGCTCGGAGCATCGTAGCGGATCCTGCCGACTTTCGCGGTTGCCTGTTTTGGCCCTTCAAACGCATTTCGCAGTGGGTAATTCTCATAGTTGAAAACGACCGTGCCATCGTAAAAATCGAGTTCCTGATGATTCAGTGAAAATTTGCAATCTGCATGGTTCACCGGCACACCCTTGTAGTTGAGATTCTCCACATTTCCGCCGCCGGTGTAGGCCCATGAGGTTTTGTCCGAGGCATCGAAACCACCTTCCAAAGTGACATTGACTGCGGCACCCTTCCTTTCGGCGAAATCATTAAGCACGATCTCAAGCGGCTGCCCGACAAAGAAGGGTTTGTAAACCGGCACCGGCAGCGTGCTCGTCAGCACCAGCCGGACCTGCGGCCACTGGACCATCGCCTTCCCGTGGGCTTCACCGTCCTTCCGGATCAGTCGCATATCTCTCAGAAATAGCTCGTTATCGCGCCAGGAAAACGAGCTTTCCACCGCCTCGAAGGGCATTCCACGCAATTTCACCGACTCGCATCGGGCATGCCCGGTTAGGCGGATTTGCGGGTTGTTCTTCTCGTCCAACTGGAACTCACCCTCAGCTTCCAAAATCTGTCTGCCGCCGATCTCGACCTCTCGCACCGATGGTAACCCGAGCCAGGCTTTGAGCAATTGCGGCACTTCCAGTGATGATGAAGCATCGAAACGGCCCTCGCGGGCGTCGATGTTGTAGTCCACATGTCCCTCGAATACTCCGCGCGAATCGGTCGCGCGCAGCGACGAAACCGTTAGCAAGTCACCTGTCATGTCCGCCTCCGCACTCACTTCATCCAAGACATGTCCGTTCTTTTCAACCCTGCCGGCGTGCAAGGCGAGCTTGGCGATGATCGACGAGCGCTCGTTCGCATCGCCCTCGATCTGAATTTCGATGGTCGGTGGGTTTTTGGGATCAAAGCTCCACAACTTCAGCTCATTGATCACCTTGGCCATTGCCGCACGGCGTTTTCCCGCATTAGGATCATCCGTCGGCTGTTTTCCTTCTTGTTGATAGCCAATCATTTGCGCGTCGAGTTTGAACGCGATCCCGGCGATTTTTCCATGGGCATCGCGCACTTCCAAGCGGCGGTTTCCCGGCATGAAAACCGTCGCGTTCGCGTTGGTGATTTCCAGAGTCTCCGAGCGGGGATCCTTCGGGTCCACCGGCATGGTCAGCCTCGCGTCCTTCAGGTCGATTTTGGTCAGATGAAAAATACCGCGCGCCAGAAGGGTTTTATCGAAATCCAAGATAATGCGCTCGAGCCCGGAAAGCTCATGAAGGTGTGCGGGATCAGAAAACACATGGACATCCCTGGCGACCACGCCACGCAAGGGGATATAGCTCAATCCACCGATTTCAAGATAGGCACCTTGTTTGGCGATCTCGCGCTCGATCATGGCCCGCCAGGCCGGCGGCAGGCCTGTGCGGTTCGCCCACCACGCCAATCCGCCCGCTCCCAGAACTGCCGAAACGATCAGGAGAAAAGCAAGTGAGCGGAGATTGCGTGCGAGGTGCAGTCGATACATGAATGAGATTTCAGCGAACTTAGGATGCCGGATGATGAAAAGCAACTCACGGAACCAAGCCCGCCTCGCGGAAGGAAAAATAAGGCAGTCGTCCCTCGGCCGCCCTGCCGATAATCATGTGGTCGAGCATTTCGATCTGCATGAACTTGGCGGCATCCACCAAACTCCGCGTCGCCCGTTCATCCGCCCGACTCGGGCTGGGATCTCCCGACGGGTGGTTGTGCACGAGAATGAAACCATAGCCGCCGCGCGTGATCACCGGGCGAAAAATCTCCCTTGGGTGGGCGTTGGATTCGCTCACCGTCCCCACCGAAACAATCTCCGTGCCGATGTGTCGCAAGCGCGTGTCCAGCACGGCCACCACCACCTGCTCCTTCGCCAAATGCCCCATCTGTGGGCCGAAAAACTCATAGATCAGCTGTGGTGTATCGAGCGGCCTGCTTTGCAATTGCTCGCGCGCCACCCGCGAGCCGAGCTCGAAGGCTGCCGCGAGTTTCGAGGCCTTTGCCAGCCCCAGCCCTTTTTCCTTCGCCAGCTGGCTGACGGTCAAACCGCCCAACGCCCCGATCGAGCCATACTTCTGGAGCAGATTTCTCCCGATCTGGATCGCGCTCACCCCCTTCATCCCTGTGGAAATAAACAGCGCCATCAGTTCGTCGTTGGCCAGTGCGCCAGGCCCCAGCGAAGCCAGTTTTTCCCGTGGCCGCTGATCGGAAGGCATGTCCTGAATGCGTGATCCCGGCATGCCGCGCTCACCATCCGTCAAAGTGGCGTCATTCTCATTGATGAACATTTGAACACCCTAACCCGTTTGAAGGGTTTGGCAAGCATTGGAAATAATCCCTCTGGAAAAAACCGTCGGCCTCATTATCCTCAGACCATGGGATGGGTGCTTTTCTACGATGGCGACTGTGCGTTTTGCTCGCGCTCCGTCCGTAACGTCGTCCGTTTTGATCATCGTGAGGTCATCTCCTTTGCCCCGCTCCAAGGTAAATTTTCCCGGGAAAAAGGCTTCACCAAATACGCAGCAGCAGACAGCGGCACCATGGTTCTCCTGCGCGAGTCGGACGGCAGGATCTTCACTCACAGCGACGGCTTGATTGAAATTGCCCGGATTTTCGGAGGCTGGTGGAGGATCTTGGCGCTCGCTCGCTTCATCCCCAAGCCGCTGCGCGACGCCGTCTATCGGACCATTGCCCGCAACCGCTACCGCATCATGGGAAAGGCCGACCACTGTGCGCTCCCGGATCCCGCACTGTTGAAGCGGCTGCGGGAATAGGCGGATTGCCAGTCCGATTCTCCGCAGGCCGTGAAATGAAGAGGGGCTCCGATCGCGTCTCGTTTTCCAATGCGATCACTTCACGACTTTTCCGCCTAGAGAGAGAATGCGCGCGTTGCCTTTCGCTGCTTCGGCTTCGGGGATATTGCCATCCCGCACATACATCTGGGAGAGGCCGGTCCACGCGAGCAGATCGTTCGGTTGGAGGGTCACGGCTTGCAGGCCGCAGCCGATGGCTTCCTTGATCTGGCCGGTTTTCAGGAGAGCCATGCCGAGCGCATGCCAGCCATCGAAAAACGTGGGGTCGAGGGCCACGCAGCGCCTGTAGAGGGCGACGGCCTCATCGAACTCACCAAGGGCGAGGTGGCCGTTAGCGTCGTCGAAGAGGTCATCCAGAGCTGCCATAAAAAGTGAGGCTTGGCGGTTAGGGACCGCCGCCACTTAGCGTTGCTTGTAGAGCTGTTCGACCTTGGCTGCTTCAATCCGGTCGTTCATCCAAGAGGTGAAAGCGATGGTTTCGTTCTCGTTGGTGCGAGCCTTTACCTCGCTGTCGAGGCGGGTGGCGGCGTTGGCTTCCTTGACGACCTCGCGCTTTGCAACATAGAGAATGAAGGTGCGCTCAGATTCGGTGATGATGTCCGCGACGGAACCGGGATCGATGTTGCGGGCGGAAGCAAACAGGTTCTGAGGCTCGGTCGCGCCATCTGGACGGCTGGTGCTGATGATTTCCGTGAAGGGCTTGATCTCGGTAATTCCGGCTTCCTTGGCGGCTTCACTGAAGGTTTTACCACTGGCGATCGAGGCCTTGATTTTGGTAACAGCTTCGGTGGCGGCGGTTTTCATCGCTTCGGCACCCTTCTCGGAAATGTACTGGGCACGGGCTTCGGCACGGGCTTCTTCGTAGGTTTTCGGGCGGGATTTTTCTTCGCCATCCATGCGGGCGACGAGCCATTGGTTTTCGCCGATGGCGATGGCTTCGGAGATCTTGGAGAAGGGATCGGAGGTGACCTGCACTTTGAAAAGCTCGTCGACAGCCTTTCCGCCACGGCTGGAAGCACGCACATTGACATCGATCTCCTTGGGTGGGGTTGCTTGGGCGAAAAGCTCGGTAGTTTTCACCTCCCACTGATTGGCTTTGGCGAGTTCTTCAAAACCGGCACCCTTTTGTTCCTCAAGTTTGAAAAGAAAATCATCCACGAGGGTGTCGGTCTCGAGTTGTTTTTTGCGGCGTTCTTCAGCCAGTGCGGTGGCACGTTTGGCCTTTTCTTCGTCCTTTTTCGCCTTGGCGGCTTTTTTCACTTCGTCGCTGGCGGTGGCATCGGCGAGGGACTCGGGTGCGTCCGCCTTGTTGTCGGCGCTTTCAGCAGGGAGGACCGGACTTACCAAAACATAGGTGAATTTTCGCAAAGGAGCGGTGGTGAAGGCGTCCTGGATCGTCTCCCAGTATTTTTTGATTTCCTCTTCACTCGGTTGGATTTTTTCCTCGAAGGGAGACAATTCCATGCGGGCAAGTTCACCGGTGATTTTTTGATTCTCGAGGGCGAGGTTTTTGGCAACCGCGTCACGATCCACGGAGAGGCCGGATCCGACGATGGCGTTGATCTTCTTGGAAGCGAGGACGTCCGATGCGAGTTCACGGAGATCGTTTTCCGTCAGACCGAGGCGGCCGATGTATTTTTCAATGTAATTGCGGTAGGTGTCCTGACTGAATTTCCCATCCTTGTCGGCGAAGGCGCGGAGGGACTTGAGATAGGCGGAGATCTCGTCATCACCCGGGTAAACCCCGAATTCCTCCTTGGCTTGACGCAGAATCATCCGGCCGACAAAAAATTTCTCTCCGGCATCCTCCTTGCTGGTGGCACCGGTGGACATGCCCATCAGAAATTGATAGAGGCCAAAATCGCCCGACTGCGCGAGGCCGGAAGTCAGCTCGAACGTTCCGCTGCCAAAGGTCTTGTATTCCTTGTCGCTGTAGGTGCGGTCGGCGATCTTGATGACGGCGTGCCCCCCAGCCATTCCGCTGCGGACGGAGCGTGAATCGAGGAATAAGAAACTGACGAAGAGGATCACGAGGATCACCATCATCAGGCCAGTGTATTTACGGATGTTCTCAATCATGAAATTTTCGGGGTGGCGTTTTTCGGGACGCCCGGGGAGTTAAGAGGGGGATTGCAGCGGCTTCAATGGTAATTCTCACGGGATGCGGCATTCGTCGGAACCCGGCGAAGAATCTGGCTTGCCCCCCGGCGGAAATGCGCGTTCCTTCGGCACTTCATGAACTTTCGCTGGCTAAACGCAATCCTGTGGGGAAATTCGGTCGCTCTCTCGTGGATGTGGGGGCTGGGGTTGTTTTTCAGCGTCCAGATGACCTTCATGTTCGGGTTGCACGGACTGTTGATGTTCGCCATTCCGAATGCGCTCGGGCTGATGTTGTTCGGCTTCCTCACGCAGATCGTGGCCAAGCGGCAAAGCGGCGGGCAGGAATCGCTGGCGATTTTTTTCGACAAGTTTTCCAAGCCATTCCGGCTGATTTTGTATATTTATCAGATTGTCGCGCTGAGTTTGACGGTGTTTGCGCTGGTGAAATACCTGTTTGTCCCACTGAACCTGGCAACAGGCCCACTGGTGGCCCTTTACCTCTGTCTAATTGTT
>JBDTNJ010000160.1:0-5161 GCA_039933825.1 Luteolibacter sp. | reverse complement strand
CCCTCACCGGCTCCGCACGCGGCAAGTTCCTGTTGGAAAACTGGGATACCGAGCTACCGAAGTTCTTCAAGGTCCTACCACGCGATTACGAGCGCATGCTTGAAGCCTTCAAACGGGTCGAAGAACAAGGACTCACTGGAGACGAAGCCGCGATGGCAGCATTCGAGGAAAACCTCAAGGACCTGTCCCGCGTCGGTGGCAACTGAGCGCCTTCATTTCAAATCACAAATTTCAGATCTCAAATCAATATGGGCAAGCCAACAGGATTCATGGAAGTGGAACGGAAGAACGATTCCGAAGCAGCACCGATCGAGCGCATAAAGAATTGGCGGGAGTTCAAGGCTCATCCCAATGAAAAAGACCAACGTGCCCAAGGCTCGCGCTGCATGGATTGCGGCACGCCCTTCTGCCACACCGGCCATATGGTTTCAGGCATGGCCAGCGGCTGCCCTGTGAATAACCTGATTCCCGAGTGGAACGACCTGATCTATCGTGGGCGCTGGAAGGAAGCACTGCAACGACTTCACAAGACGAACAATTTCCCTGAATTCACCGGCCGTGTCTGTCCTGCTCCTTGTGAGGGTTCATGCGTGCTTGGCGTGATCCAACCGCCGGTCACTATCAAGAGCAACGAATGCGCCATCATCGACCGAGGCTGGGAAGAAGGCTGGGTCACCGCCAAAATCCCGGCGATCCGCACCGGCAAGAAAATCGCCATCGTCGGCTCAGGTCCTGCCGGACTCGCCTGCGCGGACCAGCTCAACCAGGCCGGCCACAGCGTCACGGTTTTCGAACGCGAGGACCGCGTCGGCGGCTTGCTCATGTATGGCATTCCTAACATGAAACTCGACAAGGAGCTCGTCGTCCAGCGCCGGGTGAACCTGATGATCGAGGAAGGCGTCGAATTCAAAACAGGCATCTCCATCGGCAACGACAGCGATTGGACCGCCGAGCGCCTGCGCAAGGATTTCGACTCCGTCGTGCTCTGCTGCGGAGCCACCGCCGGCCGCGATCTGGCGATCGAAAGCCGCGATGCGGAAGGCGTTTACATGGCAATGGAGTTCCTCACCACCAACACCCGCTATCAGCTCGACCATAAGTTCGACGGCACCAATCCATCACTCAACGCGACCGGCAAGGACGTCGTCGTGATCGGCGGCGGCGACACCGGCACCGACTGCGTGGGCACCAGCCTGCGCCACGGCTGCAAGAGCGTGATCCAACTGGAAATCATGCCGCAGCCACCTGAAAAGCGCGCCGCTAACAATCCATGGCCCGAGTGGCCCAAAGTTTACAAAATGGACTATGGCCAGGAAGAAGCTGCCGCCATCCAAGGCCGCGACCCGCGCCACTATCTCGTCCAAACCAAGCGCTTCATCAAGGACGCCGTGGGCAAACTCACCGGACTCGAAATCGTTGAGATCGAATGGGCCAAGGATGATCAAGGCCGCTTCGTCCCGAAAGACGTCGAAGGGACGTTGCGCGTGATCCCCTGCCAGCTTGCACTGCTCGCCATGGGCTTCACCGGCCCGGAGCAAGAAGTGATTTCCAAGTTCGCTCTCGAAACCGACGCCCGCTCCAACGTCAAAGCGGAGCACGGAACGTTCACGACAAACGTTCCCGGCGTTTTCGCTGCTGGAGACGTCCGCCGTGGCCAATCGCTCGTCGTCTGGGCCATCAACGAAGGCCGTGGTGCCGCACGCGAATGCGACCGCTTCCTGATGGGTTCCACGAACCTGCCTTGATCGGATGCTCCCGACTTCCCGTGCCTGGCTGAATTCCCAGCGACGCGGCCTGCTAGATTAACCTCTACCAGACGCGCCGAGCCTCGGTGCATTGCTCACCCATGGGCATGGGCGATTTGGAAATCGTCGATCCTTACTTCGCCCACTCGGCCTTGGTGAAAGCGACGGTTTCCTTGATCTTTGGAACGCTGTCCATCCAATCGTTCTCGTGTTCGATTGAGAAGTGGCCTTTGAAATCCTGCTTCTTCAGTTCAGCGACACATGCGGCGACATCGACGACGCCTTGGCCGGCAGGAACGACGACGCCTTTTGGGCCAAACTCGGATTTATCCTTGAGGTGCACGCTGATGATTCTTCCCTTGAGGATGCGGAGGCAATCGATGGGCTTGAGGTCCGAGGTACACCAGTGACCAAGGTCCGCACAGGCACCGATCCGGGGATCGCGGCTCTCGACGACTCCGAGGATGTAAAGCGGGTGCCAAACCTTGTATTCCGGTTTTGACATCGTGCCGCCGTGCTCGTGGAAGGCGACCTTGATGTCGAATTCCTTCACCGCCACTTCCCAGTCCGCGACCAATTCGGTGGACTCCGAACAGACTGAGTAGAGGCCCATTTTCTTGGCAAATTCCATGATCTTGCGGATTTCGGCAGCATCCGCGGCCTTCACGACACCGTAATTGACAGGAAAAATCCCCTGGCGGGCGCACTCGCCTTTAAGCGCCGCCACGACGGCATCGCTGGAGTTATGGGAGACCACTTCGTCCTTCGGTGAGTCAGGACGGAGCTTTTGTCCCGGGTAGAATTCGATCGTTTTCCCGCCCGCTTCCTTGGTCTTGGCAATTGCTTCGAAAGCACTGAATTCCTTGAAGGAGTATGCCTGACAGCCGATAGCCAGCCCATTTTCACGGGCGGCTTCAGGAATGGGTGCGGCGGTGAGATTCGCCGCGAGGGCGAGAGTAAACAGAATGGGTAGGCGCATGTTGAATTTTTGGTTTGTGCGAGTTTCCGCGTTACCATTTCCAAAGCAAGAAAAAGTTGCTTGGCCGCTATGCATCGAGGCGCTGCGCGAGGCGGGCGTAGTCGGATTCTCCTGTAAATGCTTCGCGAGGTTGGGCCATGCAGCGGGCCTTGAGCGTTTGCCAATCAGTTTGAGAAACTGTTTCAAAGAAGTGGGAAAGACTTTCTTGGAGTGGTTCTGCAAAGGTCCGGCCCAACTCATGCTGCTCGATCCAGCGGCCGGTTTCAGTGTCTTTAGCGGCGATGACGGGGACGCCGAAACAGCCACCTTCATAAATCCGGTTCGGTAAAAGCCATGCCGAATTACCGTTAGGATCGCTCATGTCGAAGGCCCAGTTGAAATCGATTCCGGCATACATTTCCGCGAGATCGTCCGGGTAGTCATAGGGGCCGCCGAATTGAAAATTGGGAAGGTTGCCCAGCAGTTTTTCAAAATTATCGGAGAGGGTGCCAGCAGGATAGCCACGGAGAACGAAACGAACCCGATCGCCTAACTTCAGTGCGAGCCCGTGCATGATTTCGAGACTGCGCTCGCAGCGGAGTGCGCCGAAACAACCGATCACCCAAGGCCTGCCAGAGGCGACGGGGCCGGTGCAATCCGAGATTGCGGGCGGGAGCCGATGACTGGGGTATACCTTGTTTTCCAGGAGGAAGATTTCTCCCGTATAGCCTTGGACGGGTTCGAAGTAGTTTCTGACAAATCCCGGCGAGGTAGTGACTAACAATGAAGCGCGCTTGAGCACGTAACGCTCGATGAAGCGGAGGATTTTAGAAACGGGGCCGCTGCCGGTCATGGCGGGCTGGATGTCCGCGAGTTCGAGCACGAGCGGCACGCGGCGACCGGCGAAGAAGCGACCTAGCAGCGCGAGCACGGCGTTATCGGTGTTCACGACATAGAGTGTGGAGCAATTCCCCAAACGCTGCCGATGCTTCCAAAGAATGCCGATGCAATTCGCAAAAACACACAAGCGTTGGAGGTAGCGGCGGTTGTAAGTGGTGCCGAGATGGATATTTTCCCAGGTCGGCGCAACATCCACCTTGTCGCGGACGCGGTGGAAGGTGAAGCCGATGACTTCCCTGCCCTGCGCCTGGAGGGCGGCGATCCGTTTCATCACCCGCGCATCGCCGCGTTCATGGGCGAAGAAAGCGATGGGAGATAACTTGATGGCTGACATACCAGACAAATGAAAGTCCGCGTCAGCACCTAAGGAGCAACGACCTGATTGTCGTTTCTTCATGCTGCGATAGACGGAAAGGCACAATAAGGTCCCTTCTCCTTAATTGGCAAGCGCCGCAGCCCCGGCATTCGAGCCCAGCGGAAACCCGCCTCCCTCAATCCGCCAACCCCTTCGCGTAAACATCCTCCTCGGTGAAAACGATCATCATCGGCCGACAGCAGATTTCGCAGTCGTAGTCCACTTCCGTTGGCATCTCATCGGGATGCGGGACCACTACTTCAAAGACTTCGAAACAAGTCGGGCAGGTGACACTGGCGTAATCCATGGCCGATACTAGCACGGAGAACGGATTTTTCCAAGCCTGCATGTCGACGCAGGAGGCTTGCAAGTGCCGCCTGCCCTGCCATTCTGAGTGGGCATGAGCGAGAGGACATTGTTTGAAAAAATCTGCGACAAGGAGATTCCGGCGAAGATCGTTTTTGAGGACGAGCGCTGCGTGGCCTTTCGCGATATTTCCCCGCAGGCACCGTTGCATATTCTGATCATCCCGCGCAAGCCGATTGCCCGGGTGGCGCTGGCCACGGCGGACGATGAGGCGCTGCTTGGCCACCTGCTTCTCACCGCCGGGAAAGTCGCCCGCAGCGAGGGCGTGACAGATTCCGGTTTCAGGCTGGTCATCAACAACGGGCCGGACGGCGGCGAGGCCGTTCCGCATTTGCATGTGCATTTGCTGGGCGGGAGGAAGATGGAATGGCCACCCGGTTAGAATCCCCTTTGAATGAAAACCAAGTTTTTCCCATTTCTCGTCGCCATGTTCATTGCTGGACCTTCGTGCGCCACCACCCCTCGGACGCCCCCGATTGGCCGGCGGGTGGTGCTGGTGCACGGATTTCTGGAGACGGGCAATACTTTCAAGATGCTGAAGACACGCCTCGAAAAACGCGGCATCGAATGCTATGTGCCGCGCCTCAACCCGAGCGATGGCCGCGGCGGATTGGGAAATCTCGCACTCCATCTGAAGCAAGATATTGACGCGAAATTCGGCCCCGACGAACCGATCAGCATCGTCGCCTTCAGCATGGGCGGGATTGTCAGCCGCCAGTATTTGCAAATCCTCGGTGGCGCGGCGCGTTGCGAGAATTTCATCACCATTTCCTCGCCGCATCATGGTACGAACGCAGCTTGGCTTTACCCGACAAAAGGTGCCGAGGAAATGCGCCC
>JBDTNJ010000159.1:0-5827 GCA_039933825.1 Luteolibacter sp. | reverse complement strand
TGCCAGTTATAGGTATGCCACGAATACATAATACCGTTCCCGCCCTTGTCATCGAGAGCGTAGCCTTTGGTAATACCAGTTAGATCATTACACCAGAACAGTCCTCCAGCGATGACGATATTTTTAGCTCCGGTGGTACGGACCGCATTGACCAATGCCTGCATGCCGATCGATTGGAATCCCTGATTTTTCTTTTTCTCTTCCTCGGTTAGGAATGCAGACTCATCCGTTCCCTCCTTGGTCCCGACAAATCCACCGTCCCGCCAGATGTCCCAGGAAATGCCGTGCGGTTCATTGAAGAGATCAAACAGAACGGCCGGATGATCCTTGTATTTGGCGGCAAATTCCTTCCAGAAATCGGCATGCTCCTGGATCGGCGCACGAAAACGGTGGAGATCGATGACGATGTAGGCACCGCGGTTAGCCGCCAAGGTGATCATCTTGTCGATTTTTTTTCGGAAACCCTCGCCGCCATCATTTTGATAGGGACTTTTGCCCCACCAGAATTCCTCCTTCATTGGCACGCGCACGCAGTTCGCCTTCCAGCCATCGATGGCCACAACCAAGGATTTCACCGGTTGCTCGTCCTGTGGCAAGGTTTCGAGTCCGCCGACGTTCACGCCTTGGAGCCAGACTTCCTTGCCGTCGGCGTCCTGAAGACGGTTGCCAACCACCTTAATCATCTTGGGCCATTTCCCCGGATTCGGCACCTCGTCGGGCACAAAACGGGCGGCGACTTGCCGCTTTGCCGCTTCCTTCGCGGCGAGAATCGTCTCGGGGGATGTCGGTTTCAGAACCAGGTTATCCAGATCGTAGGTGCCCGCGGTGACTTGGAACAAACTGGGCATCATGACCAAGGTCGCCGCACCATCGGGAACGAGGAAGCTGGTGCTTTTTTCCACCCAGCCGCTGGTGTCTCTTTGGGAATAGGGCGGTGAGGGCTTGTCCGAAACTTTCCCACCGGCGGCATCCTTCCACTCTAGCATGATGCGCGCGTCAAACCACGGTTTCTCGCCCTTTTTCAACCCGGTGATCCGTTGTTTCCATGTGAGCTCCAGCGCTTTGGTATCTGGGGGAAGATCGATAAGTTGGTAGTCTGAAACCAATTTTCCTGGAGTCGTGGATTGCAGTCTGAGGAAATGATTCCCCTCCTCCTCTGCGATGTTCTTTTTCTTTTCGAACCCCTTTTCGAAGTCGCCTCCGGGGATCAGCGAACCATTTTCTAAGAGGATTTGTGCGGCCTTCGCCTGCTTTCCAGCAAGCTTCGCCTTCAGCTCTTCCAGCTTTTTTGCCGCCTCAGCCTCGGCTTTTGCCTTCAGGGGAGCGGGGTCGGTAGCACTGAGAGAGAAGTCATCGAGATCCAAGGTTCCAGTTTCCACTTGGAACAGCGCTGGCATCAGGACCAGCGATGCCGCGCCTTCTGGGACGAGAAATTGCATGGATCTATCCTGCCAGCCATCGGTCGCTTTCCGCAGATAAGGAGCCCCGGGGCCGCCGGGCACTTTGGCATCATCCGTCGTGCGGAATTCCATCATGATGCGCGCGTCGAACCAAGCCTGTTTCCCCGCCTTCAGCTCGCTGGCCCGTTGTTTCCACTTCATTTCCAAAGCCTTGGCCCCTGCTGGCATCGGGACTTTCAGATAAAGCATGACGGTAGTGCCAGGGCTCGGGGATTTGAGCCGGATGAAGTGATTTCCGGATTCCTCTTGGCGCGTGGCGTCCTTGTTGCGTGGCCAGTCGTCGGGCCAGCCGTCTGCATCCGCATCGGTTTCCATCGATCCGTTTTTCAGGAGCGATGGCGCAGTGGCCAACGGTGGAGCAGCGGGTACCGCGGCAGCGGGTGATTCCTCAGCTCTGCCACATGGCGATAGAAGACCCAGTGCGATAAGGAAGAATCCCAGTGAATGGAGTTTTTTCATGATGAGAATAGCGCGCATGGAAACCCAAGAACGCCTGCAAAATTTCCTTCTCCCGCTTCGCTGTGTCAATACTATAGTTTGCTATATTTTAGCTACAGCATCAAACCTCACCTCTGCGAGCCTCAAGCACGGCGCGGATCTCTTTGCAACGGGACCGGGTGAGAGGATAAAACCAAACGGAGAGCAGCGCCACCATCCAAATGACCACCGGCAGCACGAGGTAGAGCCACAACATGCGCAACAGCACATCAGGCGGCTGTTGCGAAAGCTTGGCTTGGAATCCGGAGAGCTGAAGAACCACGCCACCGATTCCCATAGAGGCAGTGAGCGAGAGCTTGATGAACCAGGAGTAAAAGGCATTGATCGAGCCCTCGCGGCGGCGGGCGGTGTGCTGCTCGTCCCAGTCCGCTACGTCCGCCTTCATCGAGGGTAGGAACATCCACACCGCGCCGATGGAACTCGACTCAAAAATGCCGGCGATAATCTGCCAGTAGGGATGCTCCGGCGTCATCAGCACGTAGTTCAGCAAGTGACCGAACATGCTGATACCCAGCATCAGGATGACCACCGTGCGCTTGTCGTATTTTTCACCCAGCCAAGCGAATACCGGCAGCATGCAGATCCCGGAAACGGCGAGAACCGTGCCCTTCACCCCGGCAATGGTGCCAGCCATGATCATGTCACCATTACAGACGTAGTAGATATTGACGTATTGCCCGAGTCCGCCAATGGCCGAGTATCCCATGACGAGGAAAAACGACACACTGATGAGCGACCACAGCGGCTTGCAACGTATCGACTCGCGGATGCTTTGCCAGAACGGCTCGGGAGCCTGCTTGCTCGCTTCCTTTTCATAGTAGCGTTCTTTGACAAAAATCGCGGGCAGGATGCCGAAGCAGAGGATCATGAACGCGACGGCCCAACACACTAACCGCGTGCCGGTGACGATGGGTTTTTCATCGATGTGATTGCTGGCGAAGCTGTGGAGCCAAGGTTGGATCCAGACGGAAAAATCTCTCAGCCACGATGGCTTGCCTTCGAGAACCTTAAAGTCCCCCTGGGCGATGGTCCCGACAAAAACGATGACGACAAAGGCC
This sequence comes from Luteolibacter sp., assembly GCA_039933825.1. Lineage (GTDB taxonomy): Bacteria > Verrucomicrobiota > Verrucomicrobiia > Verrucomicrobiales > Akkermansiaceae > Luteolibacter. The sequence goes on along the minus strand of JBDTNJ010000159.1, from coordinate 2,811 downwards.
CAACCGGTGACCAGTGAGGTGAGCTTGGACACTAAGGCCATTACGGCAGTGAGCCGGGTGCGCTCGTCGTAGTTCGGAGTCAGTTCGAGTTGGAGACCGTAATAGGGCATCGACCAGCAGGCGAAACTCGTAAAAAAAATCATCCCGACAAAGATCAGATAAAGCGAGGTCGCCTTGTCACCGGCCGAGAGTCCCAGGTGACTAACGAAGGGAATCCAATCGGCAGCGCGGGCGAGCCACGAGGAGCCGTCGATGACATTTTGAGGAAAATACCAGAGCATCGGGTAAAGCAATGCGGTGGTAATCGCTCCGACAAACATGAACGGTCGGCGGCGGCCCCAACGGGTGCGGGCGTTGTCCGAAATATTTCCCATGACCGGGTTCGTGATCGCGTCCCAAGCGCGGAGCACCATCAGGACGAGTCCCAGCGCCACCGGGCTCAAGCCCATGCCGATGTTGAAAAATGGCATCCACAGGACCGTGGTCATCAGGCCCGTGGCGACCCAATCCGTGTTCTGCCCGAGCGAGAACATGATTTTTTGCAGAAGCGGGATGCGCTCCGACTCGGGGATTTTCGATTGAGTGGACATGTAGGGCTTTTGGGGTGAAGTGACAGGGCGAAATCAGGATTTGTCGGCGAAAGCGATAGAGATTTCGATCCTGCCAGCAGATGCGAGCCCGGCTTCTACCGCGAAACGCAGCCGCGTGATTTGGTCGGCCTCGCTCTGGTGGTTTTGAAAAGGAACGGTCTCGGACTGGATCAACCGGGTGCCCTCGGCGGGCTGGATGCGAATCGCCACCGGCGGAGTGGAAGATTGCAGGGCGCCATCGCCAATGAACACCGACTCGACCACTCCGGGACCGTCGAGTTCGTAATCATCGCTGACCGTGAGGCGGCCAGCGATTTTTTCAAAAACCCAGGTGCGCACCAGTCGAAGGCAATGCGCGGCCGACGGATAGCAGCCGGTGAGGTCGACAGAGAATTCCACTCGATCATCTCCTGAACTGGCCGAGAGCACCCTGGCGAAAAAACTGCTCCCCGTCCCCTGTTCAAAACCGTTGACGCACGGCACCGAATGACCGAGCGAACGCGCCGCCAGAAACTCGTAACGTTTGGCTCCGAAATAGTCGTGAATGTAGGCGGGCGAGCCAATTTCCCGAAGCAACCGCTGGCCGTCGATGTTGAGAATAAAACTGCCGCAGTCGTTGTGATTGTGGTGTTCATCGTTATTTCCGCCCTTCGCAGCGAACTCCCAGAGATGCCCGGCCGCATCCACTCCGCGGGCGACGATCACCGCCAGGTCTGGCAGAAAACAGTCGTCCGTCCGCCTCGCCATAGGAGGCAATTCCACGGGCACGCACAGCATTTGCCGGAGCAAATTCGACACATCCGTCCGTTGCGCATTCCATTTGACTCCCTCGGACACCAGCCGCCGCCAGCTTTCCTCACCCGCCGACCGACAATCGGATTCGTCGAGTCGCTCGCCCAGATAAGTCAGCAGTGCCGGGTCGAGCCCGCCGGAATGCGGGCTATCAGAAAAATTCACCAAATGCCCGCCCGCCAGCATCATCCGCGGGCCGTAGCGGGCGATGGCCCGGACGTGCTCGTCTCCGGCAAACAACGAAAGCTCCCCGCCGGTCCGCGCTTCCAACTGCTCGTTCAAGCGCGCGAACCAGCCAAACCCGTATGCCCAGTAGCCCGGCCCCTCCGAACATCCGCCGTCCGCGCCGTAGCCCGCCAGAAACAGCGGCAGCTTGGACGCCATGCGGTGGAGGATCACGGCAAGCTCGTGCGGGTTGTCGATTTGCGAGAGCGCCGCGCCGACGACGCCCTGGTGGCAAACCGCATTCCAGTTGTGGCTCACGTCCATCCAGTGAAAATCCCGCTTCAGAAAATTTTTGAAAATGCTGTGCCCCAGCCGCTCGCGGACCTGCTCGCGCAGAGCAGGCGGAATGACCGCGCCGAAAACATCCAGCATCTCGGCCATTAGATTGGCCGTCTCGGCGCAGAAAAGATCTATCTGCATCGGCTCCTTGCCGGAAACATCGTCGTTATCCCAATTCACGTGGGCCGGCACCGCCCAGGAAACTTCGTCGAAGATCGCTTCGAGTTTTTCCACCAACGAGGCAGCTAGACGGTCACGGCCGGCATCGTTTTTCCCCGCGAGCAACAAGGCAAGCGCCGCCCGCGCCAACCGCCGCCTGCGCTCGAAATACACTTGTTCAAAATTCACCCTCAACCCGGTCTGGCGGAAGTGGGCATAAAGTTCGTCCGTCAGCTGCGGGAGCGGTTCGCTGCATTCGTCAACCGCCATCCGACACCCTGATGCCGCCAGTTTCAGCACCAACGGATTCTCTGCAGCCCGTTGCCAAGGTTCCGAATCCATCGGCGGCAGCAGCGGCTTGCGGGGATGGCGCGCCAGAACCACTGCGATGTCTTCCACCGTCCAACGACCCGTCATTAGATTCAATGTCGGGGCGGGCGATTTTGGCACCGGGCAGGTAGGTTTCAAAAGAGCGGTCATCATGGGATTTTCTTGATTCAACGGGATACCTGAAGGCGAAGATAACGGGACGGATCGTTGAGATTCAGCTTCATCCGCACACGCCTGAGAATGGAGCTTCCGTCACCATCCGGGTTGGCATCGGTGATTTCTGAGAATACCGATATCTGATCGGGCACCACGTTACTCCATGCAGTTAGATTAATGCAGGTCTGAACCGTGTAGCGAAGATCCGTCGCTGTAGGGTTTTCTCGATAGAAAAAACTCAGCCATGGGCCGTTAGGTATCGTGGTGTCGATCTCTGTGC
>JBDTNJ010000158.1:0-10470 GCA_039933825.1 Luteolibacter sp. | reverse complement strand
GTGATCAAGATGAACTGCGAGCTGTGCGTCATGCTGCGGATCGCTTCGTTGTTAGGCTGGGACCTCCATCGTGTTTCGAGAACCGAGCAGCCTGCTATCGCCGGTGAAACGGTGACGGTCTGCGGGGACGATGAGTTCGTGGAAAAATTTCCTGCGGATCCGATGACCGCCGTGCTGATCATGACGCACCGGCTAACGACCGATCTTGGATTTCTCAAAAAAGTGCTGCCGGAGTGTTACGGTTACATCGGCTTGTTAGGATCACGGCGTCGTCGGGAAACGCTGCTGGCGGAAGCGGGCGCGTGCGGTCTGTTGGAAGATCCCACGGTGGCGCAGCGGCTTTACGCGCCGGTCGGGCTTGATCTCGGCGGTGAACATCCGGCGACCATCGCGCTCTCGATCGTCGCGGAGATCCAAGCGGTTTTCACCGGTACTTCCGCCGGATTTCTCAGGGACAGATTGGGAATCATCCATCACCCGACAGCGGCGAAGACGCGATGAAAACCGGCGCACTCATCCTCGCCGCCGGTGGTGCCACCCGTTTCGGCGGGCCAAAGCAGTTGTTGGAAATCGATGGCGAAACCCTGATCGACCGCGCGTGCAAAACGGCGTTGGCAGCGGGTTGCGAACCGGTGCTGCGGGTGCTCGGAGGCCGCGCAGAGGAAATTTTGAAACGGCCCGAACTTTCAGACGTCACCACCCTCGTCCACGAGAACTGGCAGCACGGCATGGGTAGCTCGCTGGCGGCGGGGATCTGCCGCTTGTTGGAAATCGAGCCGGAGTGCGACGCGGTTTTCATCCTGCTCGCCGATCAGCCGCTGGTTTCTCCCGGTTTGTTGGAAACGATGCTACCGCTTCTTGAGGAACATTTCACGATGGTGATCTGCGAATACGGCGAAGGCAGCGGTCCGCCCGCGCTTTTTAAATGGCCGCATTTTCCCGAGCTGATGGAACTCACCGGCGACTGCGGAGCCAAGTCCCTCGCCACGAAACATCCGGGAGCCGTGGCGTGGTTCCCGTTTCCCGGTGGCGCGTGCGACATCGATTCGCAGGAGGCGTGGGAGAAATTCCAAGCCGACCGAGCCAGGGCCCCTACACTAGGGATTCTGAATGGTTGAAATTGAAGATTCAGGCATCGCGAATCTGGCGAATCTGACGAATCCATTCTAGAAGATGATCAATACTCAAAGTCCCTATGCTTTTGTTCTTCAGGATTCGCTCGATTCGTATGATTCGCGGTGCCTAATCCTCTGCTTTCCTGGCGGTGAACTTTTTTATCGGTATGGTTTTGAAACAACTTTCCCTAATGTAGGGACCCTGCCGACAGAGCGGGTTTTTAGAGGTTGCCTGACTGATAGGGATGTGGCATGGAGTCATAGAGCATTTTAAAAATCATGAACACTCACATCAACAATCCCTATGCCGTCGGCATGGTTTCCGAATCGCCGGAATCGGCGCGTGCTGAATTCATCCGCAAGACTTATGCCCACCTGGCCGGAGCGGTGGCGCTTTTTGTGGTGCTGGAATGGGCGTTTCTCAGGATGGGCCTGGGAGAAACGGCATTGGGGCTTCTCGGAGCCAGCAAGTATTCGTGGCTGATGGTGATTTTCGCGTCCAGCTCGATTCTCTATAACACGAGCAATCTGATCCACCGCTATCAGCCGGGCCAGCACGTCGCGGCTTCGTTGTCGCTCTTCGCGAGCATCGCGCTGCTGTTCTGGTATGTGCTGCGCTTGCTGATGAGCTTGAACCGGAACTAAAACAGTCATGGCTTTCTCTTTCCAACTGAATTTGTTAGTCTCTGCTATCGTCAGCGCCGCTCTGCTCCCCGGATGTGCCAGTCCGAGCACCGGGACCACCGCTGCCACGAGAAATCTATCAGGAAAAACCGATATCCCGATGCTCGTCCCATCCGGGAAGACTGAAAAATGGCCGTTATGTACGTTGGTTTTCGATGATGTCGAAAAGCCATCCTACACGGTATGGCGGGAAAATCCGACCCGGCTGGAAACCCACTATAATTTCGGCGTCAAGGCGAGTGCGAAACGCCCCCAACTTCCAAAAACCTATCAGCCGGACCCTTACAGTGGCGTGGAAAAGCCAATCGACCTATCACAAGAAATCTTCATTCCTGCAATCGGCCGGAAGGTCCACTACTACTGTAAAAGCGCTTCTGGAGGATCTGAAAATGCCATTTTTGCGACTGAGCCGATCACCTGGCCCGATGGACACGGCGGCACGGTCTATTATGTGATCGAGACGGAGAGCGATGAACCGGAAAAAATCCTCGATCAGGTAAAATGGGACAAGCCCGGCTCGATGGCGAATGCGAAAGCTGCAAAAAACTGAATTGTCCTCCGGGAAACTGCCTACGGCACGCGCGCGAATTTAGAGAAATCCGGCTGCCGTTTTCCGAGGAACTCTTGTTTCTCTTCGCGGCCCTCTTCGCTCATGTAGTAAAGCAAGGTGGCGTTTCCCGCCAAGCCTAGCAGGCCCATCTGGCCTCCGTTTGGGTCATCGTGCGCGGTGGAGCCGCATGCAAGTCAGATGCGGGATGATGATTCGGGCACTTTTCGATTTTCCCTGAAAATATTCCTTGCTCCGTATGATCTGTGTCATTACAAGTAATACAGTTGCATGTTGCCATTTTTGATCAACCTCCAGTTGGGCGAGCCGATCTACGAGCAAATCGTCAGAGCGGTGAAAAAGGCGATCGCCACGGGGCAGCTCTTGCCAGGCCAGCAAATGCCGTCCGTCCGCGTGATCAGCCGCGCGCTGGGAGTGAACCCGAACACCGTGCAGAAAGCCATTAGCCGCCTTACCGATGAAGGTGTGCTCGCGAGCCATCCCGGGCAGGGCAGCTTCGTCGCCGACCGCAGGCCGTCGCTCCGTTCCCAACAGCTCAAGGCGCTCCAGCCACTCATCGAGCAACTGCTCATCGAGGCCGCCCACCACGGACTGAGCGAAACCGAACTCCTCAATCTCATTCAAAAACAAAACCAGCAAATTCATGGAAACGATCATTGAAACCCAAGGGCTCACCAAGAGCTACCGCTGGAAGGAAGCCGTCCATCAACTCGACATCCGTCTCACCGCAGGCCGCGCCTGTGCCTTTCTCGGACGCAACGGTGCGGGGAAAACCACGACTATCAAAATGCTCGCCGGCCTCATCCGCCCGACTTCCGGCAAGGCGTTACTCTTCGGCCGCGATTCACAGACGCTGCGCCCCGAAGACTGGCAGAAAACCGGATACGTTTCTGAAAATCAGGAACTCTACGACTGGATGACGGGCGAGCAGCTCATCGCCTTCACCTCAAAGCTCTATCCATCGTGGGACCATGAGTTTGAAAAATACCTCATCGACAAACTCGACCTCCCGCTCCAGCGCCGGATCTCCCGCTGCTCGCGCGGGGAGAAGGTGAAACTCGCGCTCCTGCTCGCCATGGCCTTCCGCCCGCGCCTGCTCATTCTTGACGAACCCTTCGCCGGACTTGATCCGCTCGTCCGCGCCGAGTTCCTCGATAGCGTGTTAGAAATCACCCGCCAGAACGATTGGTCTATCTTTTTCTCCACCCACGACATCGACGACGTGGAAAAACTCGCCGACGACATCGTCATCATCGACGAAGGCCGACTCCAGGTTTCCGAATCGCTCGACTCGCTGCAAGAGCGCTTCCGGCGCGTGGACATCATCGGCGATCACCCGCCGGTTTCCGTTAGTCCGGAAATCCTCGGCCTCACCTGCGAGGAAAACCACAGCCGCTTCGTCCACACCGCCTTCGATGGGAAAACCGAAGCCGCGCTGACCGCCAGCTTCCCCGGCGCGGATATCACCCTCGTCACGATGTCCCTCAAAGACATCTTCATCGCCCTCGCCAAAAAATTCCAACGGAACAACAGCCGCGCATGAACCTGCTCCTCCATCATCTCCGCAAGGATTTTGGTTACCTCCGCTGGTGGATGATAGGTACCTGGATCATTGCTGGCTGCATGCTTCTCTGGCCACTTATTCCACGGGAAAGCCGGGCGAATTACACCCACTGGGTATCACTCGTATCATTGGCCAAATACGTGATGGTCTCAGTGACGGTCTGGCGACTGATACAGCTTGATGCGCCCAAACGGGACAAAGCCTTCTTCCAAACAAAGCCGACCTCGCTCACCACCGTGCTACGGTCGAAACTCCTCGTGATCATCACATTGATTGTGCCGCTCGCGCTTATGGAATGTCTATTTGCCGGACTACTCGGTCTTCATCCGGGAATTCCCGATCAAATACTCATTTTTTCCGAGGCCCTGCTGTCATTCCTTTTCATCAGCCTCCTACTCTTGGCTGTCGCGACCCTGAAAGCATCCCCAAGCCTCTGGCACAGGCGCTTCGTAGGAACCGTTGTAGCCATTTTCGTTGGATACTTCACCTATCGACTGTTCCATCCCGATTGCGGAATATCTTATCGAAACTTGAGTTCAAGTCGGTCGCTCATGGCCCAGTTTATCGGGACGGTTGGTATTCTGCTTGGCTTGCTGTTTACAAAGTCCAGTCAATCTCCTCAGGCACTCCACAAGGTTCTGGAAGTCTCGATTCTTTCTGCCCTTGCGGCATGGTTCTTTTGGCCAGTGGATTTTGTGGGCCGGCTAACACCCATGCCGGCACAAGCAGCCATCGCGGAGCAGCCGACACGAGACAGCTTTAAAATCAAGTTCACAGCGTCGGACGAGAACCTGCACGATGGGATGTATTTTGACCGATCACCTTATGGGATAGACTCCCGCCCTTCTCTCCGCATCAATGCCCGATATCGACTGAGTGGATTGCCGGAGGGCTGGTGGCCCAGTATCGGCAATGGCTATTCATCTGAGGCGGTTTTCAAATCGGACTCACCCGTTATGAGTTACAGGGAATTATCCCCCAACAAACTGTTTGCGAAAACCATCTTTAGGAAAATCGGAATCATGCGGAAATCCGCTAACGAGACCATTCACCTATTAACGCTCGCCCGAATTGACATGGCTGAAAATCAGGACGCTACAAAAATCTCCTCGTTGCGGGGAAGTGTTGAATTTTCACTGGCAAGGCCGGTGGTTCTAGCAAGGCAAGCTCTTGTCCAATGTCGTAGTTTTCCAATACCAGGCCAGTCGGTCACAATCACCAAAGTAAGATCTTCCTCCGAGCGTATTGATTATTCGTTGGAGCTCACAGGGATCAAGCTACGCCTGCGCGGCGGCGATACGGCTATCAACCTTAATCCCATTCAATTCCTCGTAATCAACCGCAAGCGCAACGAATATTTGGAACCAGGCTCTATGGGTTCCAGATCGGAATTCCTCGGAAACTATCAATTCTCTACGTTGGATTTTTCCTGCGTCGTAAGAACCTTATCAGAGGACGACAGCCAAGTCGGAGTGATCGCTTCTGATTGGCTGGCGGATGCTGAATTGTTGATCGTCGGTAGTGAACACGGCGGCACGTTTTCCCAAGGCTTCGAGTTTTCAAATATCGACCTCAGCCGGAAGCAATGATCACCGGAACTGTCCCGCACGAATCGTTCCCTGGTGTCCACGACTCCCAACCCATAACCCAACACGCATGAACCTGCTCCTCCATCATCTCCGCAAGGACCTGCGCTTGATGCGCTGGCCTTTGCTGTTCCTCGCTATCGAAGCATTGGGAGTCATGCTTTGGTATTCGATGCTCCCGCTTGAAAAGCGCGTCGCCCACATCGCAGTGCTTCCGATCTGGCGATACTGCATCTGGGCCGCGTGCTTCCTCATCATCGGCGGTCTGACCCAGCGGGACGCGCCGTTTCGCGAGGGAGCCTTCTTCAGGACTAGGCCCGTGGCCCTGTCCACCGTGCTCCGGTCCAAATGCCTGATCGCCCTCTTCATCGTCGTCATGTTCGCCATGATCGAGAGTTTCTCGGTGCTCATGCTCGGCTTAAAGCCTAGTGTACTGGATTTCCTGCTGATCTTCTGCGAGGAAGTGTTAGTTCTTTCAGCTCTTGGAGCGGCCAGCATGGCAATGGCCATCCGGCAAGAGACCGCAGGTAAATACTTTTCCAGCGTAGTCGGCTGGGGCGGGATACTCTTGATCTCTTGGATCGCCTTCATGTGGTGCAAGAGCGCTTATTCTCGGACGGAAAAGCCCGAGTGGAGCTACACGCTGGAATATCTGCAATGCAGCCGTCTGCTCATGGCGCAAGTCGTGGCTCTGGCTGGCGCGGTGATCGGCATCGTGCTTTTTGTTCGCAGCGGTCACCGTGAAACAATCAACAAATCGCTGGCCGTCACAGCCCTCTGCGCCCTCGCCGTTTTGTTTTTCTGGCCGCTGAATTTCGTGAAGTCATTTGCCCCTCCCCATCGCGAAGCTTCAAGCAACAAATGGCCCGATCAAGCGAAGCTCAAGTTTACCTTCGAAAAGGATCGGAACTATAAGTCCATCATCACAATCAACGGCGGTGGTGGATACAATGACGTCACCTATCGGGATGTTTATGGAAACGCCCGCCTCACCGGCCTCACCGACGGGTGGCGGCCATCGTTCGACACCAGCTATGAATCGAAACTCACGCTTTCAAATGGGAAGACCATTTCCTCCCATCGCGAGGCGTGGGCGGATCTGGGCGCACAGGCAATTATTCCGACACTGGGAGTCCCGTGTCCAAATGGAAACGGAGATGAGCAAAGTCATTCGTTTGAGCTCGCGGAGTTCAAACTTGAAGACGCAGTAGCCGCAATGACCGGCGCGCATTTGAAAGGCACGGTGGAGATCCCTCTCAAGCGGCCGGTCATTCTCGCTAGAATACCTTTCCGTCAAGGAGCTTCAATTCAGCTCGGAAATCAGTGGTTCGAACTCACCAAGGTCGAAACCAACCTGGACGAAATCAACTACACGATCATCCAACAAAGGCCCCTGATAGACCTACGGGGAGCGCGGTACAATCGTAACGGTGGAGTTGTGGATTTCATCGTCCTCAACGCGGGCCGGAAGGAATTCCTCTACAGAGGCGATGGACTCAACAGGAACGATTCAGCAGGTCATTACTCCATCGAGGCCAAGGAGTTCACTGCACCCGTCTGGAGTGCGGACTACCGCAAACATCCGATTCTATCTGATTGGGCCGCTGGCGCGGAGCTCCTCATCATCGGCGATGAAAACGGCGGCAGCATTTCCCGATCGTTCGCTTTCCCGAATATCAAACTCAGCAACGAACGATGAAAACCTTGATCCATCTCTGTAAAAAGGACTTCACATTCGCGAAACCGTGGATTCTTGGAACATGGTTCGCACTCGCCATCAGCAACCTTCTGCCATGGATAAGACTTCAAGGAGAAGCGTCCCTACCCTTCATGATGCTCCGTCTGCTAGCTCCGGCGGTGATGGTCTTTCTAGCAAGCACGCGGATCATCCATTGCGATCGGTTTGTCGGCACCTCGGGCTTTATGGGCACCCGTCCGGTGCGGGCCACCACCTTGTTACGAAACAAGCTGATCCTCATCGTGCTCGTGCTCGTCCTGCCGGCGGTGGCTTTCGCCATGCTAAACGCCGCTTGTCTGCGGGTACGGCTTTCCCCTTTGGACTGCCTGCTGCTGTTCACCGAAAACTGGCTCTATTTCTCGCTCATCGCCGGCGCTGCTGTGGCGTATTCCGTCATCTCCCGCAACGTCAGCATCATGGTGATTTTCATCATCGCGACACCTTCCCTGTTTTTGATGTTGCTGGCGATGTTCAATCTGAACTGGCCTTTCGGAAAGTCCCTCGAAGCCCAGCATCTAAGCGCTTCGTTCCAGTTGGTAGCACAAGCATTCTTGTCGGTCGCGGCGATAGCCATCGCCATAAGTTGGGTCGCCAAACGCCGCATCTGGCTGACCGCGACGGGTTTCCTCTTGGGTGCCGCATTTCTGGTCGCGCCGGGCCTGTTCTGGAAATGGAACTTCGTCGATGAAATGAGCAAGCAGGCGGCGACAGAAGAAATCGTTTCTGGGAAAGCGGCGTTGGCCTGGCTGGATAAACCAAGTCTGTCGTCGAATCAGAGTCGGGAAAGCATCCCTTACTCGCAAGTGAAACATTTCGGACGCGTCACGGGACTTAAGGATGGCTGGGTGGGAAAACTGGTGAAATTCCAGTCCGAAGCGCGATTTTCGGATGGCACGATCTGGACCAGCACGGGGGGCTCGGAGTTTTATCCATTTGGTCAACTTGCGCCGGAAATACTCCTCCAACTTGGCATCCAAGTGCCCGAAGATCACCCAATGCGGGTCTATCAGAGTTTCCAGGCATGGACTTTGTTTGAATGCGAAAAGCACCGCCTTGAAAAGCATTCAAACCGTCGCGCATCAATCCGCGGCACGGGCATTTTCCAGCTCTCTCAGCCATGCATTCTTGCCGATATGCCAGCCACCGCCGGGGCCTCGGTGGTCAACGGGCGTTTCGATTATCACCTCGACAGCGTTTCCACGTTCACAAGGGAAATTTCCTACCAGATCAGCATACGCGGTGTAGCTCTGGCTAGCAGGGGCGACAACCGCAGAGGAGACGATATGGTGGAAGTTCTCTTCGCAAATCCAATGACTGGAAAATTCACAAACACCCGTGGCTCCGGAGGATCCAGCAGCGCGGGCGGCGACTGGATCAGCATTCATGGTTCCGTGTCGCTCGATCAGCAACAGGGAAACCCAAGCGAGAAGGAAACCGAAGCCTTCCTCAAAGACGCCCGGTTGTATATCATCGGCACGCGTTATGGCGGGAACATCACGCTGCCCTACGAAATCCCGGAAATGCTGATGGAGGAGAAACACTGAAAACATCCCACGAACAACTGACATGAAATTTGACGGAAAATTATTAGGAATCATCATGGTGGTGCTCATGGGCGTGCTTCTTTTCAAACAACAAAAAGTCATCGAGCGTTGTGACCAACTGCAGGCCATAACGACCCAGTCTTTCGTCACGTTAACCAACACTATCAGCGCGGCTGAAGAACGCTTGGCGAGAGAAAATGCCGCACAACATGCGTCATTGGCGGCTAGCTTGGAACAATTCAGGTCAACACAACCTGCCGGGGAGGTCGCACCTGTTGATAGCAGCCTTGCGATGACGATCACTTGTAACAATGGCGAGAAAATCGAACTGACGAACGCCCACTTGATTTCCAATGGAAAATCGAGCGAGGCACTTTGTCTCCGGCCTGACTCGTTTGCATTCTGGTTGCAGATCCCGTGGACCCGCATCAACCGGGTTACTGTGCTGAAAAGCCGCAGTGACACACGGCCGATGGGTATCGTTACGCTTCATGACGGAACCACCCACGAATACTTGATTCACAGCAGTGAAATCCGAGGGGAAACCGATCGAGGACAGATTCAGATCGCCATACCCGATGTCCGTGAAATTATGAACGTCTCCAAACCTGAAAGTAACTAAGAGAATAGTAGATGCGGGCGACTCAAGCATCTTTACGATCGATCTCAATCCTCGCGTTTGTTCACTGTGCAGCCCCCCTAATGCCACAAGATCCCGAAAATGCTGCTGGGGGAGAAACGTAGTTAGCTCGCGTAAGTGTCCGATTTCAGAACGTCTCAGGGCACCCGCGGGAATTTCGAGAAATCCGGTGCACGCTTTTCGAGGAATGCCTGTTTCCCTTCACGGCCTTCCTCGCTCATGTAGTAGAGCAGGGTGGCATTTCCTGCTAGGTCAAGCAGGCCCATCTGGCCGTCGCAGTCGGCGTTGAGGGCGGACTTCAAACAACGCAGGGCGAGAGGCGAGTGCGCTAACATTTCGCGGCACCATTGGAGTGTTTCCTTTTCGAGATCAGCTAGGGGGACGACGGTGTTGACGAGGCCCATGTCGAGCGCTTGTTGGGCGTCGTACTGGCGGCAGAGATACCAGATTTCCCGGGCCTTTTTCTGGCCGACGATGCGGGCGAGATAACTGGAGCCGAGGCCGCCATCGAACGAGCCGACTTTCGGGCCGGTCTGGCCGAAGCGCGCGTTATCAGCAGCAATGGTGAGATCGCAGACAATGTGCAAAACGTGGCCGCCGCCGATTGCGTAACCAGCGACCATGGCAATGACGGGCTTCGGCAGAGAACGGATTTTTTTCTGCAAATCGAGCACGTTGAGGCGCGGGATGCCGTCCTCGCCGATGTAGCCGGCGTGGCCGCGGACTTTCTGATCGCCGCCAGAGCAGAACGCGAGGTCGCCGGCACCAGTTAGGATGATCGCGCCGACTTTCGGGTCCTCGTGGGCGAGTTCAAAAGCCACTAGCATTTCTTTCACCGTCAGCGGTCGGAAGGCATTACGCACTTCCGGGCGGTTGATGGTGATTTTAGCGATACTTCCCTCATCCGTCGTTTCGTAGCGGATGTCTTCAAATTCTCTCACCGTGGACCACATGATGCCGGAGTCTGGACGCTCCACCGCCCGCCCGCAACCCCGATGCGGGCCGACTTTTACCCTCGACTTGTCGAACAT
>JBDTNJ010000157.1:0-16072 GCA_039933825.1 Luteolibacter sp. | reverse complement strand
TATTCCCGGAAGTTCGGGCATCGACAGCGGCACCAACGAAGTGCCGCAGCTCATCGGCCTCAAGGGCGCACTCCGCCCCGTCGGTGCCGCCCGCGACCGCGGTGCCTACGAGCAATAGGTTTCCAGGGTCAATCCGACATGTCATCATCCACCTCACCTTCCAACGCAGACCTGCTCGCAACGATCCAAGATCCAGGCTTCCGTGTCGCCCGCTGGATCTCATCCGATGGCTCCACCAATTGGAAGGACGAGCATGCTCCTGTATTACAAACCGATGACGGAGAAACACGGCATGTGATCGATCTCGAAACCACGGATCTGGGCCAGATCATCGATGGTTTCGGCGGCTGTTTCAACGAACGCGGTTGGGACTCGCTGGAATCGCTTGACGAAGAATGCCGGGAAAAGATTCTAATGGATCTCTTCGCACAGGATGGCGATGGCTGCCGCTTCACGATGGCTCGCACACCGATCGGCGCGAGCGACTATGCCATGGATTGGTATTCCCTAGCAGAAACACCGGAGGATTTTGAGCTGAAGGACTTCAGCATCGCTCGGGACCGGAGGTATCTGATTCCGTTCATCAAGGCGGCGCTCCGTCACTTTCCTGATCTCCACCTCTGGGCCTCTCCGTGGTGCCCGCCCGCATGGATGAAAATCAACGGCCGCTACGATTTCAAAGGCGGCGTCGAGGTCTGCCATATCCGGCAGGAACCGAAGATTCTCGAAACTTACGCGCGATATTTCGCACGCTATATCGATGCATACCGTGCTGAAAACATTAACATCCAGGCGGTGCATGTTCAGAACGAGCCAGCCTCGGGGCAGGTCTTCCCCTCATGTGAATGGAGCGGCGAAGAGCTGCTGGATTTCCTCAAAAACCATCTCATCCCGCATTTCCTGAATGAAGGAATCGAAACCGAGATCTGGTTAGGCACGATCAACCACGGTGATGTACGCACGTATGCCAGCAAGGTTCTGGCAGATCCCTATGTCCGCGAGCACCTGACCGGCATCGGTTACCAATGGGATGGCAAGCACGCGATCGCCGATACCGCCGAGCTGTTTCCCGACATGAAACTGATGCAAACCGAGTCCGAGTGCGGCAACGGCAGCAATGACAAAGCCGCAGGTTTCTACACTTACGGATTGCTTTGCCACTACTTGAAAGCTGGTGCCAATTCGTATGTCTATTGGAACATGGTATTGGATAAAGGCGGCTACAGCACTTGGTCGTGGGAACAAAATTCCCTCGTCACCGTGGACCGCAAGCTGCCCGAGGTGACTTACAACTTCGAGTATCATGTGATCCGCCACCTCAGCCGCTTCGTCCGGCCCGGTGCGCGTAGATTACTCACGAAGGGTAAGGATGATGACACCCTCGCCTTTCTCAATCCCGACGGCAGCATGATCGTAGTGGTGCGGAACCCGCGATACACCCCGATGCAACTCAAGTTTCGAATTGGAGTAAAAATGTTTTCCGCCAGCCTCCCCCCGGAGTCATTGCATACCTTCGTTCTGCCATCTTCATCTTAGGAGTGTCTCGTCGTAATGGCATGGGCAATAGGCGGAACCAACCATCGCGTGCTCGCTGCAATCCGCTCGCATGCACCGACTGGAAGAATCCATAGGTGCCGCAGGTCGCGCAATATCCCCTCTGGTCCGTCTCGCTACAAGCCACGCACGGAGATGGTCGAGAATCTCGAACTGCTCGGAACGTGGAACTACCATCCCAGAAGCCCATTGATTGAGGTTCATTGGCGCGAGGAGAATATCCGCATCCGGAGTCTCGGACATCTCCCAACAAATCTCCAATTCACTGTCGTCCTTCGAGCATACTATCGTTCCGCTCCGTCCACTTGGTCTGAGTTCAAAGCGATAGGGACTCGGCATCCTGATCTTCATCCAATTATTGCAGAACGTTTGAGCGCTGGCAACCCTATCAGCGAGGAAAAGTGTCGGACTCGGGAAATGATGTTGAAGTTACGGTGAACGTTGACGGAATAAGGGGCTGATAGGGGTTGCCAGCCGCGGCTTGTTCGGCTTGAATATTTTTTGATTTGAGTTCGGCAGTATCTAAGAACTTGTAAATTCTCCTTCTGGTTAATCTTTGATTGTTAAGTGCGAAATCGGATCGTGCCAGTAAATCAGGATACTGGATATCGGCTCCGCTCATCCCAAAATCAGATTGCTGGCTCCAGTATGCCGCAAACTCCGGCAGGTCGGTCCAGCTCATTATTGGATGAAAAGCAGACCCATCTTCGACTTCCACCAGCGATACGCCTTTGTCGTCACGGACAAGTCCAATTCCACAGTAATCTCTGTGTCTGTGCATGATCCCTGAACCAACTGGAATATCGTGCATTGCTGTCCATAGCCAAGTGGCCAAACCTTCTCCGTATGGCTCTCTTGAAAGCATTTCAATTGTTTGCGGCTTTGACCACGCGTTCATAATTTTCTTCCCGAACAGTTTTATTCGTAGGATGTCAGGAAGTTATATCCAAGGTCATCCTGTTGGATGAGGATGCGTCACGAATCCTTGAGTTGGCAAGGATTTTCCCGAGTCGGGTGTGTATATCAGGTGGATTTTGAATGGGTAGATGGGGGTGAGCTGTCCTAGCAGATATCACCGAGGAAGGATGCGTGGGACCGGGGGGCGGGAAGATGAATACGGGACCGTAAAGTCCAGTCTCGAATGGCACGGAGTTAAGCTGCTTTTCGAAGAGAAAACGTGGAGCAAGATGCTCCAGCAACGGCCTAGAGCGAGACGCTCCAGCCACGATGCCATCCCGGCCGTATTGGCTAGGGGCGATGTGCTCGCGACGGCCGCGACGGATGCCGCCCAGCGGGCGTAGGCGGCACTCCTCCCGCAAATAACGGCTGATGGACGCCTCGGCGGCGTAGCGCAAAGCAACTGTGGGGGCGAGGAACTTCAGCGATCGGGCTATCAGGTTCGTTCCGCCACGGGTGCCGACCTTGCCGCACAACTCCACTCCGCCCTAACAATCTGCTAATCGATGTAATCTGTCACCACTTGGAATGGTTCCCTGTCCACCTTTCCTTGAGTTTGAAGGCGGCGGCTTTCGGTTGGCGCTGGCGGGTGAAGATGCCTTTTTTATTTCCGCCGAAACGCGTCAGGCCCTGTTTGGTGGCAAAGTCCGCGAAGGCCCAGACGTGCTCGCCGATGACAAAATCATTTTGATCGAATGCTTTGTGGAATTGCTCCAGATAGTCACACTGGAATTCCTCGGAGAATGATACCGCTGGCAATTGATGATATCCGGCGATGGTATCAGCTCCGTATTCGGCGATGATGATTGGCTTCTGAAACTTCTCATACCAATCCTTCAACTCAAGATCCGCATGCCGCTCGATCACGGAAAGCTGGCCATGGTCCGCATACCAGCCGAAATAACGGTTGATGCAGATGACATCGACCAATTGACTGACCTTGTCCACCGCAGGCCACATCGTGTTGACGATGGTGATCGGCCGGGTGGAATCCAAGGACCGGGTGAGTTCCGCCACTTTGGTAAAATAAGGAGTGGCGGCCTCTTCATTCGTCGCTGCTTCGTTGGCAATGCTCCACATGACCACACAAGGGTGGTTCTTATCCCGCGCGATCATCTCGCGCACGGTTTGTAGGTGATGCTCCAGAGTTGTGGCATTCACCCGGTCTTCTCTGAAAACGGTGTTGGTTTCACTCCAGAAACACATGCCGACCGCCGGCACCTCATCAATCACCACCAAGCCCTCGCGATCCGCTAGACGCATGATTTCCTCGGAATACGGATAGTGGGCGGTGCGGAACGAGTTCGCACCCATCCATTTCATAAGACTGAAGTCCTTCACATTGATCGCCTCATCCAGACCTTTACCACGGATGTCTGAATCCTCGTGTTTGCCAAATCCTTTGAAGTAAAACGGTTTCCCATTGATGAGAAACTGATTGCCCTTCACTTCGACCGTGCGGATGCCGACGGGTAATTGATAGGAATCCTCCACATTTCCATCAGAACCCAGAATCTCCGCTACCAGATGGTAAAGATAGCCTTTTCCGGGTTCCCAAAGATTCGCCTTGTTGACCCGCAGGCCTCCTTCGTGTCCGGCGTTCTCGGCCACCAAAACATGATCCGCGTCAAACAGCTTCACCCGCACCCTGGATACTTCGCCATGAGTCGTCACCGAGTATTGGATCAAGCCATCCCCGTCGTCAATGTCCGTGACGACCTTGATATCGGAGATATAACTGAGCGGGGTCGTGTAAATTTTCACCGGACGATGAATTCCCGCATAGTTGAAAAAATCGAAATAGGTCTCCTGGGTCCTAAATCCACTCGGATAGCGTGTTTCATCGTATGTCTTGATTTCACCGGATGGCAGACAGGACCAATCCAGTATATTGTTGACGGCCAGAGTGATCCGGTTGGCTCCGCCGATTTCAATCCTTCGGGTGATATCCGCCTCGAACGGCAGGAACCCGCCCTTGTGGCGTGCCACCTCCTGCCCGTTGACCCACAGAATCGCATGATGGGTCGCGCTGCCTACACGCACGACGATGCGTCTATCACTCCAAGACCGGGGTATACTGAAATCACGCTGATACCAAACATCGCCGATGTGATCCCTGACGGCGGCATCGGTCGTAATGTCGTTGTAGCTTGCGGGGACGGGCATGACGATCGTATCGGTCAGCTTACATTTCTGCCACTCGTTTTCCATGCCTTCGTTGTGCAGATCCACCTTGAACTCCCACAGGCCGGACAAATTCTTGATCTCGCGTATTTCGTTTTCGATTGGATAAAGCATAAATTCGATCGTTCGATCCCTTAGCAGAATGGGTCAAGTCCGCCGCGATCCAAGCTCAGAATCGAAACGAATCCGACTTCTTAGGACCGGTATATTGATCAATCCGTTGAGTTTTCAGATTGAATGCCAGATCACAGTGGACGGGCGATTTCGGCGCGGTCTATTCTCCACTCATCGATGAAAAACCTCTCACTGGCTGATGAAAAACTAACCGGATCTGAAATTATTCTGGGTTGCATGCGCATCGCTGACATGAGCGCCAAGGATGCAGGGCACCTAATCGAAACCGCGATGGATGTGGGCATCGATTTCTTCGATCACGCGGACATTTACGGCGACGGGCGTTCCGAGGAAATTTTCGCCGCCGCCATCGCCGGTCAGCCGTCGTTACGCGAGCGCATGATCCTCCAGTCGAAATGCGGTATCCGCGCCGGCTCCTTCGATTTCTCGAAGGCACACATTCTGCAATCCGTGGACGGAAGCCTCTCGCGCCTAAAGACGGATTATCTCGACGTGCTATTGCTTCACCGGCCGGACACTCTGATGGAGCCCGAGGAAGTGGCGGAAGCCTTTTCACAGTTGCATGAATCCGGCAAAGTCAGGCACTTCGGCGTGAGCAATCAGAACCCGGGGCAGATCGCTCTGTTAGCGAAGCATGTGACGCAGAAACTGTTATTTAACCAGCTCCAGCTCAGCCTCACGAACACCGGCATAATCGATGCAGGCTTCAACGTAAACATGGAGGTGCAGGCCTCGGTCAACCGGGATGGCGGCATTTTGGAATACTGCCGTCTTCTTGACATTACCATTCAGGCTTGGTCGCCCTTGCAATACGGCTGGTTTTAAGGTGTGTTTCTGGGAGATGAAAAATTTCCCGAACTGAACAAATGCATCGACGAAATCGCAGGGCAATACGGAGTCACCAACAGCGCGATCGCCATTGCCTGGATCCTCCGTCATCCCGCAAAAATGCAGGCAGTTGTCGGCACCACGAACTCCAAGCGGCTTCGGGAAATTTGCCGGGCCACTGAAATCACCCTCACCCGCGAGCAATGGTATTCGCTCTATCTAGCGGCAGGGAACAAACTGCCCTGAGCGCAGGGCAGTTCCATTAGGGAAAGCACCACCTGCGGTAAAGTAACGAATCCGACCTTAAAAAACCCCTCTCGCTCATGTAGGGACCCTGCCGCGCCTTCTAAAAAATTGAGGATAGACAGGCTCTTTTAATGGCCTACGCTTGAAAAATGCACGACTGCGGCGCGTTTCCAATGTGAAACCGAGTATGGAGATCCTATTAAGGTAGTCGGCTGATGGAAAACACCAGAAACCCAAAATCCACGATGACTCCCAAACTGTTTCAACTCGCCACCTGCCTTTCCCTCGGGACCGGCATCGCCCTATCGACGCCCAGCTATGAAGAAGATGTGGCGTTTCTCAAGCATCACACCGAGATCGTCGAGCTTTCCGCAGGCAGCTCCCGCGTCGCCATCGCCCCGGCATTCCAGGCGCGAGTGATGACCTCGGCGGCGGATGGTCCGGGCAGCCCGGGATTTGGCTGGATCAACCGCGAAGTCATCGCCACCGGCATCAAGCCCGAGACCGAACGAGCGCCGCTGGCCAAACACATTCATGTTTTCGGCGGCGAAGAGCGACTGTGGTTCGGCCCGGAAGGCGGACCATTCGCCTTGTTTTTCCCTCCCAAGGTCGAGCAGGTTTTCGCCAACTGGAAAACTCCCGCAGTGATGGATACCGTGCCGTTTGGGACAGTGGGTCAGGCGGCCAAGGACACTGCGACCTTTTCAAAAACCTTCGACCTGCCCAACCGCGCGGGCACTGTCTTTTCGATGGCCGTGCAAAGGACCGTCTCGCTGGTAGCTGCTGATGAACTCGCTAAACTCACCGGCGGCCCGCTGCCCGACGATGTTCGTGGGGTCGCCTACACGACCGCCAATACCGTTAAAAACGCGGGTGATAAGCCGTGGAACCGCGAAACAGGCGCGCCGTCGGTATGGCTGCTAGGAATGTTCAAGCCCACGCCGGGGACCACTATCGTCATCCCATTCGAGCCGGGCGACCCGAGCGAGAAAGGTCCGCGGGCCAACACCGAGTACTTTGGAAAAATTCCTGACAGCCGCATCAAGTTCGGAGAATCCGTGATCTTCTACAAGGGCGACGGCACGGAACGAGGCAAGCTCGGAGTTCCACCGAAACGCAGCAAGGGTCTGGCGGGAAGCTGGCAGGAGGACAGCGGCACGCTGACGTTGTTGAGAATCGATACCACCGCTCAAGCGTCCGGCAAAGCGTGGCCGTATGTGGACTCGCAATGGAAAGAAGATGTCGATCCTTTCGGTGGCGATGCCATCAACGCTTACAACGACGGACCGCCCGAGCCCGGCGCGAAACCGCTCGGCCCGTTTTATGAATTGGAAAGCTCCAGCCCGGCGCTTTTGCTCAAGCCCGGGGAGTCCTACACGCACAGCCAGACGACGACTCATTTAACCGGAAACCGCAAGTCGCTCGATGCCGTGGCGCGGAAAGTCCTCGGTGTTTCCCTCGATGAGATCAACAGTGCTTTCAAGCCCTGAAGGCAATTGCCACTCTGCGTGGACGCAAGTGGGTGATTGAAGACGTGTTGACAACCCGTTGCCATGCGGAACAGGCTGATAGAGCGCCGTTTTGCTGCGGCTGGGTCTATGATTGGGCTGCATTCAACTGACGGCGACTTCGCTTGAATGCGGCTTGCGGTAACAGTTGGACACAGTGGCAAGCCCCTCAACGAATTGAGTCAGTTCCGGATTGTTTGATGATGCAGAAAACGTCAGTCTCGCCTCCTCTCCATGAGCATCTTCCTCACTGAAAACGAACGTGCGCGGCTGAAGTCGTTGCCACTCTCCTCGCCAAACGCCGCCTTGTTTTCCGCGATGCAATCCCGTGTGAGTCTCCGCTCAGGCGCGCCGGGATTGAGCGACCGCACGACCACCACCGAATGGTGGCACCATGCTGCCGAATATTTGACGGACGCCGCACTGGTGCATGCCGTGCGTCCAACGCCCGAGGTGGCGGTGTGGCTGCGATCCACGGTGCTGGGAATCGCACGTCGGCCTCCCTGCGACTGGGGTGGCCCGCCTTTCCGGGGATATCGCGGCGGAGCGGATGCCGTGGGCACGCTTGAGACCGGCCATCTGACATGGAGTCTGGCGGTGGCACTCGATCTCGCGCCTGAACTTTTCAGCTCAACCGAGTATGAGGAAATTTCCACCGCCCTGTGCATCAATGGCTTGGAGGCATGCCGTCGGTATCTCACTAACACCGGCTTTTGCCACAATTGGAATCTCGTGCTTCTCGCTGGCACGGCAGTCGCCGCCGCCGTATTGGGCGACGATGACGCGCTCGCTGAGGCGATCGCCTGGTTTCCACTCGCAGCAGACCACTTCCAGCCTGATGGGAGTTATGGAGAGTCTCTGCAATACGCCAACTATGCAGCCTATTCCCTGATCCTCGCCCGCGAGGCGATTCTGCGTCGTTCACCCGAGACGACGCTGACGCTTGAACCTTACGCCCGCTTCGTGAATTGGGCGGCGCAGTCGCACTTCTATCGGAAACCCTTGTCCGGATGGGGCACCTTCGAGCGATCGAGAAGCGCGAATTTCGGTGACAGCGCGGCGATTTTCCGACCATCGGGAGATTTGTTAGCGCACATCGCAGTTCATGCGAAGGAAACCCTGCCGACGGAAGCCGGGCTTGCGAGATGGTTGTTTGACGCGCTCTATTTCCCTGCGAGCGAACCGCCGCCGCATGATCTGGCTTCGTTCGGGTTCGTGCCCGGCTTCGGATTTCTATCAGTGATCCTGTTTGGCGATACGGCCGCACCGATTTCCCCCGTGGAGGCGCAACTTCTGGAAACCTCGGCGTTTTCTGCAGGTGATGTTTTCGCGCGCGATTCGTGGAATGGACTCACGACCTTGGCCGCCCGAACAGCCTCCGAACCGCGCCATGCCACCGCCCACATTCATGGAGATATCAATAGTTTCATCCTCGTTCATCGCAAGGAGCGATTGCTGTTGGATCCGGGTCACAGTTGCTATCGAAACATCAACCACGATCTCGAGGCCGCCTCGCTCACTCATAATACCTGTACTTTTGAAATTGGCGGGCGTCATCTAACCCAGCGCGGCGGCATCAACCGCCCCATCGTTCGCGACAAGGGTTCCATGCATGGGGCTCCTCCGATCGACCTAGGAGGGCGCCGTCTCATATCCGCGCGAATCGGGAATGTTTCGGTCATCGGATCCGAGGCCGCGCCGCTATATGGCGAGCCGCTGCGCACGTTCACCCGATTGTGGGTGTTGTGCGGCGCGAACGCGCTTTTCATTGTGGACCGCTTCGAGTCGGACGAGCCAGTGCGCACCACGTGGCACTGGCTTTTGAACAACCGCGACGGGCTTCTCGATCTGGCGATCGAGCGGCCTAACACGATCATCGCCCGGCGCGGCGAAGCAGGTCTCAAGCTGGTCCACTGTGGCGATGGGCAAATGAGCGGTCCGGTTTACGCGAACGTCCACGATGCCTATCATCCCCTCCCCGCACAACTCGGTGAGGGCAAGCCCGGCACCGGCATGCTGATGCGTTGGACAGAAGCCGCACCCGCCACCGCACGCACGCTCGTTCATGCCATCGCGCTGGATGATACCGCTGTGGTTGGCTGCTGGAACGTCATTTCGAATGAAAGCAGTGTCACAATCGAAAGTCCCGACCAACGCCAAAAATGGCAGCTCCGATTTGGGTCAGACTGTGGATCTTACGATCTGACCGAGGAACTTACCGACATCATCCACAAGATTTCCCGGAACACCGCCGGAAATTGGGATTTCATCTAGCAAGATTACATTTCAACAACCGCTTTGATATAGTCGTCCGGGTTTTCGAACTGGTCAAGGAGCGTCGCTTCGATATCGCGGAAACCGATCCGATGGGTGACCAACGACTCCAGATCAAGCTTGCCGGTGACAAATAAATCGGCCTGCTCCTCAATGAGATCCTGAACCACCCACATGGGCATCGCTGGCTCGATGAGTTGAAGCTTTTTATTAGAAATTTCCTCCTGGTCAAAGTCACGGGCTTTGAAGGGATGCCCGTACCGGATCAGAGTGCCGCCGGGCTTCAGGACTTTGGTGGCGGCGCGAATTGTAGCTCCATCGTCGCGGCGGTCATCCGGGTAACAATCGACGACGAGGTCGAAAGGACGAACCGTGGCCGCGTAGTCGTCCAGTTCTTCGCGGGAGCAGAGCGGGTTGAACGTGCTGGCAAGCCCGAGGTCCATCGCCTTGCGGGTTCGTTGGGGGAGCACCTCCCAGCCTTCCAGGTCGGTGACACCCTTGAGGCGCATTTGCTGGGTCATGATCAGGCCACTGGGTCCCATGCCGATAAGCAAGACCCGGTGATCCGGATGGACGGCCGATGCATGAACGGTGCGGGCGGTGGCGGTGGCCAATTCGAGAATGGAAGCGGCGGCATGATCGAAAACACCATTCAGTTTCGCAATGCCGACATGAGCGGTATCCACATAACAGTATTCCGCATAGGCTCCCAGTGAAAACCACCATGAAACACCGTCTCCTGCCGTGAGGTTTTTCACCAACGGGCCTTTCTCCACCACCGTGCCATAGGGCTCATGACCGAACAGGAATGGATAGGTATATCTGGGGTGACCAAGATACATGTTCTTGTCCGAACCATTGCAAATGGAGGCGCTCACAATCTTGACAAGCACCTCGGTGGGACCGCAATTACGAAAGGGGATGCTCTCATACCTGAGGGCGCGGACACCTTTGCAAACAAGCGCTTCGAAAGTCGTGTTCATGGAGAAATGTTCGATAAACCTACAGAGGAAGATAGGAACCACAGATTACACAGAAGACACAGATAAGAAGCGGGTTACGAACGACGTGGTATTCACCTCGGGGTGAATCAATCAAATACCATAACTCATTCATTATCTGTGCTTATCTGAGTTATCTGTGGTTTGATTTTCTTTTCTAGGATAGGTGCAGCTTCCCGTCAATCAGGTTCAAGCGGGCACCCGAAGTTCCGGCGGAGTCATTGACTTAGGAACCATTAGAATCCGATTCCGTAGATATCCATCTGATAGTTCGTGCGGGAGCGGTAGGTTCCTCGCTGCCAAATCACGCATGCCCCGCCGTTATGGCCGCGAGGAACAAAGGGGCGGATGTTGTCGCGATTGGCATCAAAGGTGAGCTGCTCCCAAATTTGAATGTTGCCGGTTTCATCGAGGGTTCCACGGAAGAGTTGGTAGCGCCCGGTGGCGTTGGGAGCACCGGTGGCGGGATCCACATTGGAGGAAAGGTAAAGCACGCGGTCGTTTTCCGGATCCAGCGTGATGCCGCCGGCGGAATGCGGCTCATCCTGATAGACACGGGATCCGGCATGGGCGATCGCTTGACTGATCCATTTGCCTGCCCGCTCATTCCACCGGGAGATCCAGTAGCGTAGATCCCCCCCCGAAGAACCCTCGCTGGAGGAAATGAAGACGACAACCGGCTGACCTTTGGCATCGTATTCCAAATTGTGCAGCAAGTCACGGGTGAAGCGGCCGCTGCCATTCTGAATGGGGGTCCCCTCCGCAAGTGTCAGTGGTTGTTGGGCGATCTCTGCCATGTCGCGCAATACCTTGCCGTCCGACGAGTGGAACGCTCCCCCCTGATAGTAGAAGTGGTAGAGGCTATGATTCGAAATGCCGCGCGGATGTTCGTCGGCGAAGATCAGGTCAATGCGGTCACGACCGTTGTCGACGTATCTGACATGGGGTTGGGAGCCGCCGTCGCCGGAGTTGATGAAGTGCAATTCTGGCTGCCATGTTTCGGCACCGTCGTCGGACCAAGTCAGCTTTGGATCGCAAGCATCGCCGCGAAAGAAATGATAGATCCGGCCATTTTCGGCGGAAAGCCGGGCAAGGTCCGCATGGGTGCCCGCAGCGGATTGAGTGCTGAATGACTTTTCCTCCGACCATTGAATCCTCGGACGTCCCCATCCTGGAAGCTTCTCCGGGATGGAGGCGATCCGCCAATTCCAAAACGCATCTGCATCGCGTTTTGAATACACTGCCAACAGCTTGTTTTCAAAGC
Source organism: Luteolibacter sp. (assembly GCA_039933825.1). Classification (GTDB taxonomy): domain Bacteria; phylum Verrucomicrobiota; class Verrucomicrobiia; order Verrucomicrobiales; family Akkermansiaceae; genus Luteolibacter. The sequence goes on along the minus strand of JBDTNJ010000157.1, from coordinate 4,121 downwards.
GGAGCAATGCAGGATTATTCAGTTCGTTCCTGCCGTTCCAAGCGCTCAGGTCCAAGGGTTCCGTGAAAATACTCGGAGCATTGGGAGGGTTGATTCGATAAGCCAGAAAACGGCTCCGGCCGGCACTATTCACCGCACCGAGGTAAACATGCTCGTCCGCGAGCACGGCGGGATCATCGTTGGACATCGTCCATGCGGCATCGGCCATCAAGAGAAGAGGGGCTCGCGCGGGCACGAGAGCACGTAAATCGGCAGGGCTGAGATTGAGTGCATACAGCTCACTCGCAGCTAGCAAAAACGCGCCTTGAGTGTAGTCGATGGAGGACTCGGGCCTAACCGGACCGGGAGCGGAGTCTACCAACTGGGCGAAACCGAGGCGACCATTTACGTCGAGTTTGCAAGTCAGGCCACGCCAGGCGCGGAGGGCGAGCGGCAGGTAGCTTTTCCTGTCCAGCCAGCCGCGTTTGATGCCGGCAAACAAACCAAAGGCGAAAAAGCACGATCCACTGACTTCCGGGTCCTGTGCGAGATCGGGGCGGTTCAGCCATGACGACCAAAGCCCGTCAGATTTCTGCAGGGTGACAAGCTTGCGCGTGAGTTTTTGAAAAAGCTCCAAATAGCGCGGCCGGAACGGGTCGTTGATAGGCAGATAGTCAAGAACGCGGACAAGCCCGGCAAAAACCCAACCGTTTCCGCGACTCCAGAATATCTTGTCCCGCTCCAGTGCGGTGGCGGGGTCCGGTGGGAAAAAGCTCGCATCCCGGAAGCATAGCGAAACCTTTTCATCAAAGAGAAACTCAATGGTGTCCCAGTAGAGCCGATGGAGCAGATCGAGATAGCGCTGATCTCCCGTCGCGGCGTGCATGCGGACGAGAACCGGGGGAGCCATGTAGAGCGCATCGCACCACCACCAGAGATTCCGACCCAGCATGGGTTTTTCCCCAGCGGGAGCCAAGTGGCTATGAACATCCGCGGGAGTTAGAGATTTCTTCTCAAAATACTCCTCCAGGAGTCTGGAGATGTCCTGGATATATAACGGATCCCGATCGACCAGATAAAGGTCGAGCATGGTTTGAGCCATGCAGATGTCATCGGCATAAAAAGGTCGGGAGCCGATTTTCCATTGGGCCGCCTGTCCCCAAGCCAATGCGGCGGCCCGGTAGGCGGCTTCCCCGGTGGCGAGATGCGCGGCAAACACACCCGTGTAATAGGTGCCGGCTTTCCAATCCATCCGCACTTCACCGCCATAATCGTTTTCCTGAAACGCCATCACGCGATCCATCAGGGACTTGATGAAGGGCCGCTGGACGAGTGCTTCAAGATCAACGGTGACGACCGACTCGTCGGGCATCCGCGGTGGGTAAGGAACGGGCTCTTCCGAAGGATTTGGGGGAGTGCCTTTCATGAAATCCAAATGAACGCTGGAGAGTAGGGAAATTGAATGCCGGATGCTAGCAAATTGAGTCGTCTCATTGGAAAATGGGGTTTGCGGGAAGATACCGGTGAACCAGGCAAAACGGCGTTCACCCGCTCGCTTTAAATCCCACAGCCTCCAGAGCCCCGCAATTGAAATGACCCACGAGATCACTCAACCCGTTGAATTTGGTGTCCGGTTCGGCAAGTGGGAGATCATCCTCTGGCCTTGAAACGGTCCAACACCCATTGCCTACCCAATCCGCTGCGACGGCTCGTGATGATTTCGATTGCCGCTGTTTCCGCCGCGTCAGGAATACCCTGTCTTCCGGTGGATGTTGATTGGGCGAAACTGCCTCCCCACCCCCGGCTTTTTGGCGATACCGCGCGCCTTGAAGTCATCAAAACACAGTCCGATGAGGTATCGCAGGAACTTCTCGCGTTGCTGAAATCTGAGGCAGAAAAGGCACAAACCCTCAAGCCCATCGTGTATCCGGCTTCCGGCATCATGTTCAACGAAATGCGCGACGTGCAGGGGCGCATCCTAGCGTTGTCGCTTCAATACCGCCTCACCGGTGAGAAACACTTTTTCACGGAGGCTCGCCAAGAGCTCCTGCACTTGGCCGATCTGCCCGATTGGGGTACTTCGCACTTTCTCGACGTCGGGGAGGCGTCGTTGGCTGCCGGGGTCGGCTTGGATTGGCTCCATGATGATCTATCACCTGAGGATCGGGACCGCATCGTTCGCGCCATTGTTGAACGCGCGCTTCGACCCTCGCTCGAAGTGCCTGAGGGCGGAGGGAGTTGGGTCAATGGCGACTTCAATTGGGCACAGGTTTGCCACGGCGGTCTGGTCGTCGGCGCGTTGGCAATCGCAGAACGCGAGCCGGTGCTGGCGCGCCAGATCGTCGAACGCGCGGTCAAGAATCTGGACAAGGTGGGAGCGACCTACGCACCCGACGGCTCCTACGCGGAGGGCCCAAGCTACTGGCTTTATGGCACGAGTATTCACGTGATCCTCATCGAAGCCTTGAGAACCGCGCTCGGCACCAGTTGTGATCTTGAGAAATTTCCAGGGTTCTTGAAAACCGCCGGGTATAAGATTCAGATGATGGCACCTAGCGGCGAGGACTACAACTACTCGGACTATCACAATGAACACCTCAATGAGCCGATCATGCTCTGGTTTGCCCGCGAGCTGCGGGACAGCAATATCGCGCGGGGTGAGCTTGCGGCCATCTCGCGCAGACTCGTGAAAGCGGTGGAGGACAAGCATCTTGCCATCAGCCGCCATCTACCGCTTGAGCTGTTCTGGTGGGATCCAACGCTGCCCTCGGGGCAGGACTTACGCGCCAGACATTGGACGGCTTCCGGCGTGCTTCCGCTCGCCGTGATGCGTTCTGCCTGGGATGATCCGAATGCTTCATTCATCGCACTGAAAGGAGGCACACCTAACCATTCTCACGCCCACATGGACGTCGGCGGTTTCATCCTAGAGGCGGATGGTGTGCGCTGGGCCGTCGATCTCGGGACCGAGGACTATGATAAAATGCGCAGCGCCGGGCTGGATCTCTGGAACTACACTCAGGAAAGCAGCCGTTGGACATGCTTTCGCGTCGGCCCGGAAGGCCACAATATCCTGCGCTTCGATGGCACCCGACAGAACATCAGCGGCAAGGCCGAAATCCGTGCCCTACCAGACGATCAAGGCACCATGGCCAACATTGTGGACCTCACCTCGATCTACCAGAAGCAAGTCACCCATGTGGAACGCACCGTGAAATTGAAACCTGATCGCTCGATTTCCATTGAGGACCAATGGACCGCCGCCGGTCACCCGGTCTCCGCTTCCTTTCAGTGGCTGACAATGGCCAAGGTCATTAGGAACCAACAGGGACTGCTGCTTGAGCAAGCCGGCAAATGCCTTACGCTAGAGGTTGCACCAACCGATGCAAAAATCGAAATTGAGGATGTCTCTGCCGCCCGCGCCTTGCAAGACTCGCCAAACTCCGGACTGAGCCGGATTGTGATCACCATTCCCACCACAGAGCACTCTACCGCCACGCTCAGGGTTCTCGCGATTCCTGATAGCACCCGCAGCGGACGTTAATATAAAATCAGTCCTCATCAAAATTGACTCAACGAGTTTACTCACATCTCCATTGTTTGTTGCAAGCTCTGCAACCACAGTCAGCGGAATCAAACCCGTGACGCTTGCTATCACTCTTTCACCATGAATTCACCTACCTCCATCCGCTGGGGCTTCATCGGCTGCGGCCAGATCGGCATCGACAAAACGTTGCCAGGCCTCCTGCACGCAAAACACGCCCACCTTGTCGCGATCTCTGATCTTCTCGCCCCTCGCCAGGCACTCGCCATCGAGCTTGCCGCCCAAAAGGGCTTGCAGCCCAAGGTTTACGGCGACTATCACGAAATTCTCGCAGATCCCGATGTGGAAGCTGTTTACATCGCCCTTCCAACAGGCATGCACAAGGAAGCCGCAATCGCCGCCGCCAACGCAAAAAAAGCGGTGCTTTGTGAAAAACCCATGGGCAACAGCGCGGAGGAAGTGCGCGAGATGGTCTGTGCCGCCCGGGATAACGGCGTTCCCCTGATGACCGCCTACATGGCACGCTTCAGCGATGTGTTCCAAAAAGCCAAGGAACTCATCCGTGGTGGTGCGATCGGTCAGGTGACCTGCGTCACCT
>JBDTNJ010000156.1:0-12660 GCA_039933825.1 Luteolibacter sp. | reverse complement strand
TGCACTCATCCATCAGGTGAACGGGCAGACAGTCACAACTCTCTCTTGTTTCGTGCCTTTTCGAGTATTTCGTGGTTCGCATTCCCGTATTTAGGTTTATTGATTATTTTTCGGTGGCAGTTGAGATCGTTGGTGACACCGAATCCGTGAGTATGCGGAGGGAAGTATTAGCTTTCCCTTGAGCCGTCGGATCGGGAAATGCCAAAAGGATGAGCCGTGATTTTTGATCTGTGCGGTAGGCACTGTTCGCAAGGGTTATCGAACCCGTCGTTTGGGCTGTATCGACACGATAGCGGGCTGGCTCATCTCCCGGAGCGAGCCGGAAAAGAGAGTTCGCTCCACTTTCAATCGCCTTCACTGTTCCATCAATTTCCACCTTGAGAGGTATGGACGATAGATTGACGAACATCACATGACGGGCCGGAAACACCTTGTCGTCCACCTCCAGCACGCTGAGTTGAGGCGATTTCCATGCCTGCTTTTCGGGTGATGCGGAAATCACAATGAGCGGGCGGATTTTGTCACTGAGATCACAGTCGATTTCCTGCGTTGGGGCAGATTCAAAGATCGGGCGGCTGAGTTTCAAGCGGATTTTTGATAGAGACTTCAAACCTGGAAGTGGAGCGATGATGTTCAAGGGGGCGGCAATCAGCGAAGGAATTTTTCGTGATGCCTTCTTGTCATCTTTACCTGATAGAATCTCGATGGATGTGGGGGGGATGAGATCCATTGCGGGGTCTACTTCGCTGGACTTTTCTCCTTTCCCATTGAAGGTCGGCAAGGGACGACTTCCCGTAATCACAAAACGGACGTCACGCTCAATAGCGGCTTCTTTATTTTCCTTCGTGCTGGAATCCTGAGCGAATGAGAATGAGGTTCCAACAAGAACGGCAACTATCGATAAAGATTTCATAGAGCAAGGGCGCTAAATTACGTGGTTAAATGGAGCGAGGAATCACGAAGCGATATTTTTTCAACGAGGAACTGCAGGCGTATTTATTGGGATGGATTGGACGGCATCCGTCACCATGCGGAGAGAGATCGGCGCTTGTCCTTGAGGACTTCTATCGGGAATCGCCATCATGATCAGTCGGGAATTCGCCCCCACGCGATAGGCGCTGTTCGCAATGGTGACAGAACCCGTGGGACCGATCGCATCGACGCGATAACGGGTCGGGGCATCGCCCGGAGCAAGTGGAAAGAGTCCTCTGTTCGTGGGGTCGATTTTAGTCGTGGTCGCGTCGATGCCAACCATGAGAGGGATGGACGAAAGATTGATGAGCATCGCATGGCGGATGGGAAACGCCTGGTTACTTACGTCGATGACCCGCACCTGGGGAGAGTCCCAAGCGCCTTTGCCGGGTGATGCCGAGATTACGATGAGCGGGCGGATGATATCGCCGAGATCGCACTCGACTTCCTGTGAGGCCGCAGAATCGAACATCGGGCGGCTGAGTTTCAGGCGGATTTTTGACACGGATTTAAGGCCCGGCAACGGAGCGATCATGTTCGTGGATGCGACGATCTTGGTGGGGGTTTTGGTCGAGGCCGGTAGATCCTCCTTTCCTGAAAGAATCTCAATGGCCGTGGGTGGAATGAGTTCTGAGGGGGGATCCACTTCGACACTTTCATTACCCTGCATTTTAAAAACCGGCAATGGACGGGTGCCTGCGATCACGAAACGGACGTCACGCGTGACAGCGTCTTCCTTATTCTGATTCGAAGCAGCGTTTTGGGCGAAGGAGAAAGATGTCCCAAGAAGGAGGGCGATGATGGGTAGGGATTTCATATTTCGTCGGGACTGAGCCAGCGGAAGGAAACGAGGATGAATTTGCGACCAAACTGACCGAGCGGTTTTGATTTGTCGGGATCCAGGCCATTCGCGTCAGGTTCCAATGGTTCGGGTGTGCGTTGGACCGTCGCTTCGGCCCATGCCCTAGCAAGCACTTTGTTTGAGGCATCGCGGGACTCGCCGTAAGTTCGGATGGTGAAGGTGTCGCCCCGTGAGGCCAGAACCGGGCCGACTTTTTGGAGCACATCCGCCTGCATCAGGCAAGCCGGTGAACCTGTGAGTTTACTGTCCGCCCAATGGTTGTGGTCAGGTTTCGTTCCAAACCTATCGGCATAGCCGTTTGCTACAGGATAAGTGATTTGTGGGTAAGGGACCCCATACAAGATCTGGTTACCTTTGCCTCCAGTAAACCGCTCCCGTGAGTCGTATTCGGCTTTCGGAATTTGATAATAGGGTGCGACGGCGTTGTTGGCTCCGAAGTTGGCAGGATCGACCGCTGCAGGCGGGGAGTTCGGATCACCCACCACAGCATCATTGATTTTTGCGCGGTCGATCGCCGTTTGGAGCGCTCCTTTTAAGCCGGTTTTGGTAAAATCGGTTTCCGCTCCGCTGTTGGAAGGTGGAATCACCAGACGGCGATTCACGAAATCGGCGAGGGACAGGAAGGGGCCGCGCCGTTTCACTTCGACGACGATCTCCTTGGAGAGTGCGGCGATCTGAGTATCTGTCAGGCGACGGTATCCGTTCCACATCTCCTCACTTTCCGCGCCTTCATTCCCATACTCTCCGCCGACGGGTGATACCAAACGTGAAAACACCGCGCCGGCATTCACCTTGCTGCCATTGTTCAGGGTGAGTTCAATGGCAGGATTCGCACGGAATGAAAGGAGAAGCGACTTCCATGCTTGTTCACTCACAGAATTCACATTGAAAGCACCGGAGATGTAGAGTTGCGAGGCGGCCTGATTCGCATCGCGGAGTTTGGCGGGAATGCCCGCCCCCTGTGGATTGCCAGCATAGCTGATACGGGGATTGGGCAAAGGAACACTAGCGGATAAAGTGGTTCCTGATTTGATAGAGGAGAGGAAATATTTATCCCAAAGCTCGCGGTTCGACTCATACGACAAGTCGTAAAGCCAGTTTTGCGCGTCCAGTGTGGAATCGACATTCATTTGCCTAACGGTATTCCAGTCGTTGGTATGCCCGCCCCCGTTGAAGATCCAATTGCCAGTAGAAACGTAATTGACTGTTTTGTCGCGTGGCACACGAGGGTCTGCGAGGGAATTGCCGATGGCGTATCCAGGATGCCATGGAAAAATGGAGAGAGGAACATGCTGGAGCATCGCAATCGATAACACGGGATTCTCCCGCGACGGGATTTGATAGATGGGATAGTTGACTCCGCCAGACAAACCCGCCGCGAGAAAAGGCGAAACCCGGTTTTTCCCACCTGAAGGGACTGGATCGAACGTCGGATCGCTATAATCCCAGGAAAGTGGATCGTCGATCATGTTACCGATGCATATTCTACCGGATCCGCCGCTGACTCGCATCACCACTTCCACCGGGGAACGCATGTGCCATGAGGAACGGAGATTGTTGTTCATGAGTTGATTGAAGTTGATAAATGGGGTGTTATATATATTCGCAAGGGCACCGCCTCCCGCCAAGCCTACCGCGCGATTTTCTGCGGTTTCCTGAAGCCAGGCGAATCGTTGCCCCCACTTGGCCCGGTAGTAGGGCCTGAAGTTCACCATATCCGTGGATTTGAATAGCGGCACAGCGGCGCTTCGGGGTTCCTGGGCATCTTTACTGATTTTATAACCGGGCAAATCCGTCCCCAGTGCACCGTCTTCCGTGGTGGTGATGTATTGGAGCGGGGTGATCGAGGAGGTGTTGAAAATACCCTTCGCGTTGCCTCCTGTGCTTTTGACAAGTCCTAGAAACGAAAAACTTTGCTGAAAGCCAAATGGAGCCGAAACTCCCATGGAATAATTAAGATTTGAAGCAGCTGATGGAGGAGCCTGAAAATCAAAGGCGGAAGGAAGGTCGAAGTAATAACTGCCATTGAGTGGAGGAGAGGTATTGGAGGTAAGTGCGAAGTTTGCTAGATTGGATGCGGCTCCGAGCGCGGGCCACGGCGTTGCGGATCCCGCTGGCAAGGTGAATAACAGACATTCTCCTGGTTTGAATGATGCTCCCGGGATGTAAAAACTTGGAGCGTAGGGCATGTTGTCAGCAGTGCTGGTCATGTAAGCTCGAATGCCTGGTGAATTGTTGGGTATCCCACCCATATCCTTGATCTGAGCAGAGCCGTTAAAAACCTTTGCGTTTACCACGTGAGGACCGGATAGATGGACGGCGTAATCTGCGGATTTGATTGAGACATTATATGGATTCCAAAGAACCACACGGGGACTGATGTGATATCTTGTGTTCCAGGTGATCGCTGTAGTGGAGTTGGGATCTGTTACAGCGGTGCCCGGCTTGTAGGACAAGCCAAAGGAAAATCCTGCGTCGATCAGAATCGGATGAATGGCCACTTGGTTTTGATTGCTGATGGAAACTCCACCCGCATTGTCATTGTTGGTTCCGTCTTTGAAGGAATTCTTCGCCAAACCGGATGCGATGTTACCGGGTATCGGATCGATAGAACCGGGGCTGCCAGTCACGGAGTTTGAGAGATCGCTCCAGGATTTGAGAACCCCCCAACGAGGTCCGATGGTTTTAAGGGATACCGTGTTGAGCAGCGGCGTGTTGGTAGTGATCGCTGTGCGTTTCGTGTCATTGGGGATCGCGGCTGCGCTTCCCTGATCGAGGATCGCCGACATGTCGCGCTTCAGTCCGCCGCTCAACGTGTCTGCAATCACGCCGTAGGAATTGAATCCAACATCATGGAAGCGATCTTTGCGGGCAGCGGGGAGGGTGATGAGCAACTCGGACGTTTTTCGAGAAACGGTTTTGGCGATTTTTTCCGGCGTACCAGCGGTATCGTATTCCGAATACCCGGTCATGGAGCCGACCCCAAATCGAGAAGGAACCTGGGCGACGTTCGTATTAGCCGGAGCCTGACTGGATGGGATTAGATCAAATCTAGCCTTGACTGAATCATCGCTCACCCACCATCCAAAGCTACCGGAAATCTGATTTTTCGAGTTGATCGTTTTCACTAACGGAACGACTACTTGTTCATCTACGTTTGCTGAATTTTTCCCGACCAAGGTAATGGTTTCGCCGGAGATGGATGCAGGGTCTAGTAGTATTTCAGGTTTGGGATTGCTGACCAGCCAGTCGAGAACTTGGTCCGCTGCCTTGTAAGTGGTCCCGTCTTTCCTGCGGTCCACCACGGTATCCCAATCGACTGCAGGACTGCCAGGCGCGCTGGAAGATGGATCCGTAGTTTCACGGTAAACAAGGGGAGTGAAAGCCGGGGAAGTTTCGCTTTTCAGCATGTCTGTGCGCCAGACACCGGTCCAATGACGATTGGGGGACAGGAGCGAGGCGCTTGGATTCTCCAGAATGGCAGCCTCCGCGGTGACCCGCTGGTCCGGACCTGCTTTTTTTTGCAACTCGCCCAGAGCCAGCATCATGGCAAGCCGCGCGTTGCTGCGGGCGGATGCCGTCGCACTACCTTGGCTTGTGGAACGCAGCGAGACGCTCGACAAGCTGAGCAGACCCACGGCGATGACCGTCAAAAGGATCATGAGTGACAGTGTGACGATCAATGCGAATCCACGGGGCACTCCGCGAGAGGCGGGAATACGCCAAAGGTGGGTCTTGTAGGATTTGATGGGTTTCATGGAAGGATTTGGGCAATTTTAAACTGCTGAACGGCAAACCGACTACGCTTGTGGTATTCACATAGTGTTTCCCGAGTCGATACGCAAAGCATACTTACTGTACACTGGTAAGCAGCTTGCCGATTGGCGGCGGATTAGACATAATTTACTTTATTTCAATCACTTACAAAACTTTCTCACGATGTGGCAAAATGAGCGGCGGGCGCGAAGCACCGGACATCAGCCTTCTCGACCTGCATCTCCCAGACGTGGGAGGCTTGGAGGCAATCCCACATTTCAGCACCGAGATACCGGGAGCCAAAATCATCACCCTCACCCGGTCCAATCGGGAAGAACTCCTGCTCTCGAAGCGGGAAGTGGAAGTGCTCACCATGCTTGCGGAAGTCTGCGTAAAGAAAGAAATCGCCGACCGCCTTCACATCAGCTCCAGCACGGTGGTCTCCCACGTCGCCCATGCATTTAAGTTAGACGCCTCCCGATCAGCAGATTGGATTGATTCCAGCGCCATCCGCGACTCCGGCATGGATTCCTCACGTCACTTCGGTTTTGTGCTCTCGCACGATCCTCTCGCACGGCCACCATCCGGACTGCAAAACGGTTTGCAGTCATGAGCATTCGCAGACCGAGCCGCGTTCACATCCCCCACCCTTCAGGGCTTCACATTCACACGACCGACATGCCAATCAAAGTAGAGCGCGTTCCGGTAGCTGCCGTGGATGGGTCCGGGCGGCGTTGCGTCCTTCCACCCTGCGTTCGTATTCTTCTGGTCAACTTCGATAAACACCTGTTGGGAGGCGGTTTTGATTATCTCGTCTAACCGCCGACCCACGTAGGAGCCTGTTCCCGATGGTTTACTGCCGGACCATGCAAAGCCGGTGCTTTCGACACCGCCGACAAGAAGGCTTACCGAACTGCTCAGCACGACACTCGCGCTTCCCAACTTGCCCTCAGCCAGAAGTGCGGGCCAGGCAAAACTGGGATCGTAAGTCATCACCGTCGCCTGGGTGGACCAGGTATCCGAAACGGGTGCCCCGAGGTAATCACCGATATGATTCTGCAGGCGGCGATGGTCCCGATTGTACCAAGGACCCTGACCGGTAAATAGGGTATTATCTGTGTCCGAAGTAGGGAGCCGGCCTCCGTGATCCTGGGTATAAATCAGCAGCGCCGAGCCGATCTGGCTCATCTTGCTGACGCACACGGCCGAACTCGCCGAGCGGCGGAGGTGCGACACCACCGGGAAAAGCCCGGCGGCCAGCACGGCGATGATGGTAATGACGACGAGTATCTCTATCAGCGTGAACCCCGGATCCGGCCGCTGGGAGTTTTGGCGGGGGCGGGTTTCGTAAAACGACGAATTTGCGATAACTTTTGGGTTCATGACTTTGTCAGGTATGGATTGGGGTTCGGATTGCGCCCGCAGTCACGGGTGCGCGGAGGAAGCGGATTGGAAATGGGTTTCAGCCCCGACACTGGCGGAACGGCTCAAAGCATGCTGATGGTAACAAAGCACCGTTTCGAGAAAATAATAGTCGCTCCAGATCAGGCTGGTGTTGGTCAGCCGATGATCCGGGTCCGGGTGATAATTGCGGGCGGAATACAACAGCAGGCTGGCTCTGTCGTCTCCCTCAGAAAAATAAGGGGGTAAGGTCAGCGCCTGTAACATGGATTCTGCCGCTTCAAAATACCTCTCCTTGAGCTCAGGTGTCTCCACGAGCTGATAAATGCGCAGTAACGCGGATGCGACGATGGCGGCGGCGCTGCTGTCCTTGAACTCAACACCTATCAGATTACTATCGAAATCCGATGGTGGCAACTGGTCCTGAGGCAGGCGGACGAGAAAATAGTCGGCCGCCGTAAGCGCGGCGGCGAGGTAACGGGGATCACCGGTGGCCTCATGCATGTAGGAAAATCCGTAGATCGCCCAAGCCTGGCCGCGGGACCAGGTGCTGTCGTCCGCCTTGCCTTGTGCGGTGAACCTGCGCCGGAGATTTCCGTTTGCGGGATCGAGTTCGATCGCATGGCAGGTCCCGCCGTCCGGGCGGAAAAACAGCTCCAGAGTGCGGTCCGCGTGGCTGATGGCGATCTCACGCAGTTCTTCCGGGCCACCGTTTTCGGATGCCCAAACGAGGAGTTCGAGATTCATCATGTTATCCATGATGACAATAAATTGCTCCCTATCACCGATTTCCCCCCACGAGCGGATCATGCCGGTTTCCTTGCAGTAGCGACTGGCGAGGCTTTCCGCAGTGCGGAGGATGATCGGTCGATAGGCGGCGTTTCCGGTGATCCGATGGCCGTTACCATAGCTGTCGAAGATCACGAAACCGGTGTCGTGATGGGTGTTGTTGAACTGCTGGCTCTCAAGCCCGGCGGTCCAGATTTCAGCACGAGCGCGCCAGTCCGCGGCATCCGGCCAGTTTGCGAGCCTAGCATATTCGTAAAGATACCATAGCGCCCCCGGATAGAAACCGGACTCCCAGTCATGGGCCGCCACTGTCGTCCACTCCGCACCTTTGGCGTCGTTCGGATAGACGTTTTTTACTGGCTGGGACTCGTCGAATTTCGCAAGCTTGCGGGCAGCAGCCCGCATCACTCTGTCGATGTCGATTCCATGCCGGAGTGGGTTCATTTTGGCAGTTTCAAACTGATGATTTCGTAGGGCCGCACGTCGAAACCGCCATCCGCCCGGATCTCCTTGTCCATCGGACGATCGAGGAAATCCACCGCAGCGGATGCCCCTCTGACCTGGACTTTGCCACGGCGGCCACAAGTTTCGTGGAGTCTCAAAAGCGGGGTGCCATCGTCGCTCCGGGTCAGCCAGCCAGGGATGACCGACGGCAGACCTTCGATCCCAGCCAAAGGAGCAGCGACCTCCACGCCCTGATAGACTACCGCAGGAACGAACCCGTGATCCGCCACTGCGGCGGGATGCTCCTCACGCGGCATATCCAGATGCATCCGCCCGATGCTAAGCCGGATGCGATGCAGGCCAATATCGGCGAACGGACTATCGTAGGTAGTGTCTCGCAAACCACGGGGCAGGAGATTTTCATATGCGTCGCCCTCGCCGGTGATGCGTGGGCTGGTTAGTAAAGTTGTCGCCAGCACGCCCTCGCGGCAGGTGAACCCGAAGAGCCCTTCCGTCGCGATGAACAAGCCATCCCGCTCGCCGTCGTCGGATACCACTGCATAGCGGCTGGCTGGGACTTCGAATTGAGCCTCATCACTGAGATCTTCGGGAAGTTGCGAACGCAGCACGCTGGTGAACGCGGCACCGTAGCGGGCCTGTTTTCCGGTATACCAGGTGGGGATGATGAACTTCACCATCGTCTGCGGATCCTGCCAATCGACCTCGAAGGCCACCTGTAACTGGCCGCCGCCGGGCAGCAGGCTGTAGGTTACCGTGGCGGTACTTTTTTCGCTAAGCTTGCGGTCGAAGCGGATCCAGTGCGGGCCATAGGTGAGCTTGGCGGAACCGTTCACCTGACGTCCCAGACTGTAACTCTGGCGGAGCTTTTCCCATGCCTCGAACAAGTGCGGCTGGTCCGGATAGAGATGAAGCTGGCCGGCGGGGCCTTTGAGCGGAACCACGTTGCCGTCGAAGCTGATGGATTCAATTTCGCCGCTCTTGTTGAAGGTCGCGCGCACCCGTCCGTTGTCGATCGCCATGTCGGCGGCGGTCACTTTACCGGGGGCTGCTTCGAGATTCCTAACTGCAACTCCGCGGAGGGCGGGCAGGCGGACAAAGCCATCCTCGTGGCGGACGATCCGATCGATCGGAGTGGGATTGAAAAGACAGTTTTCTCCGCCTTCGCTGCTGAGGTTCGTGACGGCGAGTTGGTTCGCCATTTTCAGCAATCCGTCCAGCTCGATCATGCCCTCGGCGTAGACATCAGCGATCGAACTACCCGGAAGGTAATCGTGAAACAACGCAAAAATCATCCGCTTCCACCATGCTTCCGGCACTGCAGCGGCACCGGTCACGCAGGCGGCGGCTTCGGCCGATTGCATGGCCATCTCAACCTGCCGGTAGCGGCGCTTCAGCCGGCCGTTGCAGGAAAACACGCCCCGGTGGAACTGCGGGAAAATCTCGCCATGATGGCGCGGAAGATCGCCCGCGCGTTCCTCAAGGCGCTTGAAAAAGTCCATCAGACTGCCCCATTTGGTAGCGGGTAGAGTCGCCAGGCTCTCCATCCGGCGGATGCGTTCGCAGGCCTCTTCGGTCGGTCCACCCCCGCCGTCGCCGAAGCCTGTCGGGACCAGCACTTCGGGATGCACGTCGCTCTGCACGTGCTTTTTCTGGGCGTCGCTGATTTCCCTAACTGTCGCCCGACCGTTGTAATAGTTCACCCATTCGGTTCCCACATGTCCTAGCACTTCCGAGCCATCGTTGCCACGCCAGACAAAGCTGGTGAACGGGAACGGCACGGTGTCGTTCCAGCCCTGCTTCGAGGTGAAGAAATAATCCGCGCCGCCGAGTTTCATCACCTGCGGGAGACAGATCGAGTAGCCGAACACATCGGGGAGCCACAGCAGCGGTGAAAGCCCGCCCTGCAAGGTTTGGAATTCCTTCTGGCCGATGGTCAGGCAGCGGGCCAGCACCTCGCCACAGGGTAGCAGGTTGTCCGCCTCCACATACATCGCGCCCACCGCTTCCCAGCGGCCATCGGCGATCCGTCCGCGCACGGTTTCCATCAAACCGGGCTCGCGCCTTCCGACTGCCTCATAACTCGCCGGCTGGCTATAGCCGAAGCGGAAATCCTCGTAGCGATCCATCAGATAGGTCACCGTCGAAAAAGTGTGCACCGCCTTCAGCTCCCCTACCCGCTCGGGCCACAGCCACACCAGATCGATGTGCGCGTGCCCGGTGGCCACCGCGCTGATAGATAGTCCGTCACCAGTGAAGGATTCATAAATCTCGCGCAAGGCCTGCTTCATTTCCAGCATACCGTCGCGATCCCAGGCGTCCACCGCTTCATCGAGACGGCGCAGCAGCAGCCGCGTTGGATGGCCTAACATCTCGGCTTGTGGCATCGTACCGCTATGCCGCCACCACTCCGCCGCCCGCGGATTGTCCGCGAGACACCATTGCTCAACGAGTTCGTAAAGCACGAGAAAATCATGATAGACGTCCCACGAAAGTTCATCGCGGGTCAGCAAGGTCGCGCCGTCGAAGCGGCTGCCGACCTGATCCAGCCCAGTCGCATCCGGGTGCCAAATAGCGGATTGCAGACAGCAGGACTCGACCGCAAGTTCGCGAAAATTTTCCGGCAACTGGCACTCGCGGTGGGCCACGTCGAACCCGAAATACGGCATGCCATCGACATAGAGCGTGCCCTCCGCCTGATCCCGCCAGCGCAGATAGACAGCCCGGCCGGCACAGGCCGCCGCATCAACCTTGAGGCCGAAGCGGCCGAAACCGAACACGCGCCCCCAATGGAACGGCGGCACGGCGGGCACATCGTGGCGGACAGCCAACTCGCGGGTCGGACCTTCGGATTCGAAGACGCAGTCAACGGCTCCGACCTCGGACCAGATACATGCCCGCAACCGTTCCAACGCAGACGCTAGCCGCCGTGGAATCAGTTGATGCAGATGGTGTTTTGGTAACATGAAAATGGGTTTCTATCAAACGAGCGCCAGCACACCGGCGCCTAAAGTGATCGTGACGCTGCATTCGGTGCCTTCGGGGGCCAACGGGATTTTGTTTCCGTCGGTCTGTTTGCCATTCACGATCATTTGCTCGATTCCGCAGCACACGCGGTTGGGATTTTCCACGGTGATCCGGTAGGTCGCCCCGCGGAAGGTGCGGGTGACTTTGAACTGATCCCAATCTGCTGGGATGCAGGGATCCACGCGGAGGCCGTCGTAGTCCGGCTGGATGCCGAGGATGCCTTGCGAAATACTCAGGAAAGTCCAAGCAGCGGTGCCGGTGAGCCACGAGTTTTTCGCCTCACCCGGAGTGGGAGCTTCCTTGCCGGCGATCATCTGAGCATAGACATATGGCTCACAGCGGTAGGTTTCGATGCTGGCTTCCTTCGTCGATGGACAGATTGCGCGGTAGTATTCGAGGGCTCGCTCGCCATTGCCAAGTCGGCAGTGGGCGAGTTGGATCCACGGGTTGTTATGACAGAAAATTCCGCCGTTTTCCTTATAGCCTTTCGGGTAACTGGTGACCTCGCCGAGCTCCATATGATAGGTGCTGTAGGCCGGTGACTGGAGAACCAATCCATGCGGCGTGAAAAGGTGCTCATGCACGCTCTCCAATGCTTGCGCGGCACGACCGTTTTCGAGACCGGCACCACCGAGGATGCACCAACCTTGGCTCTCAATGTAAATTTTCCCCTCATCATTTTCCTTCGAGCCCACCGGGTTGCCCGCAGCATCGTAGGCGCGGCGATACCACTCGCCATCCCACGCGTTAGTCTCCACGGCCTGAAGCATTTCCGCGTGATTAGAATCGAGCCGTGCGGCGTCCTTTTCCCTGCCTAGCCAGCGGTAAAGCCCACCCAAATCTTGCGCGGCCCGGAGGAACAGACCGGCGATCATCACGGACTCGGCGATCGAGTCTTCCACATCACCGGCGGTCTGGAAGGATTCGTTAGGCTCGGTGGAAAAGCAGTTCAGATTGAGGCAGTCGTTCCAATCGGCGTGACCGATCAACGGCAGGCCGTGGGGGCCGCGCTTTTTCAACGTGTAGGCGATCGAGGTTTCGAGATGGTGCAGCATCGTCTCGCCGCTGCCTGGCGTATCGGCATAACCGACTTTCTCGTCGAGGATGGTGCGATCGCCAGATTCTCGGATGTAGCTGCAGATGCTGAGTACCAACCAAAGGTGGTCGTCATAGAAATCCCCTCCGATTTCCGCGTTGCCCTTTTTGGTTAGCGGCTGATATTGGTGATAACAAGTGCCGTCGGAAAGCTGGGTGGCGGCGATGTCGATGAGCCGTTCGCGCACGCGTTCCGGGATCATGTGCACGAAACCGAGCGTGTCCTGATTGCTATCCCGGTAGCCCATGCCCCGGCCGATGCCTGTCTCGAACTGGCTCGCCGAGGCCGCCCGGTT
>JBDTNJ010000155.1:0-6127 GCA_039933825.1 Luteolibacter sp. | reverse complement strand
TTGGAGTCACGGGCGGGCTGTCAGGTAACACCTCCTTGTTAGCGGTGGCGATTTCACTGACGGCCTTTTTCACGGTATCCTTGGCCTCGGGGCTGCGGTATTCAACACCTCCACCGAACGCCGCCATCTGATAGTATTCATGCTGGCTCCAATCCTCGAACGGATGATCGTGGCACTGGGCGCAACCGATCTGCCGACCGAGGAAGACTTGCATGGTGTTGCTGAAATTATCGAGCTGCATGTTCCGATCCCGCAGGATGTAGCCAACGGCGGGATTCGTGGTGCAATGACCGGTGGAGGAGAGCATTTCGGTGACGAGGGCGTCCCACGGCTTGTCCTCCGCGAGGGATTTGCGCAGCCATACATGCCAGCCAAGGCCGAATTGTTCTTGGCGGGTCTGGACGCGGAGAAGATCGGCCGCCCAGTTGAAGAGATGGGAATCGAAGCCGGGTGACGCCACGAGCTTCTCCACGAGGGCTTCCCGTTTTTTCGGAGAAGTGTCATTCAGGAATCCAGCAGCTTCCTCCCCGGATGGAATTCGCCCGACGATGCCCAGGTAGGAGCGGCGAACGAACGTCGAATCATCGGCGCGAGGGTTCGGTTTCAAGTTTGCCCGAACGAGGTCTTCGTTGAGCAAGAAGTCGATCCTCGCGGCGGCCTGAGCCACGACCTCCTCGGGAAGTGGTTTGGCGTTCGCCAGAGGAATGATCGCGAGAAACAGGGACAAATGCCGAAGGGTGAACTTCATCAATATGATGATACACCATCCTGAAGGGAAAGTTTCCTTAAAGTAGGAAGAAATCGCAACTACTCCATGTTCAATCGCAGGCCACGTGGTCAATTGAGCTTCACCGTGACTACCTCCACTGCCTCTAATTTCACACCCGGGATGCCTTTCATCAGCTCCAGAGCAGCGGTAGGGTCTTTTCGATCGATGGTGCCGAGCTTTTTGACGACCTCGGGACGCTCGAACATTTTGCCCATTTCCACATCCACGAGGGTGATGGAGTTGCCATCGCGATAGGTGGCATTAGTCTCGGCGATACCGGGTTCGATGACGATCTTAAAGCTGATTTTCATGTCCCCCATCATCTGCTTCATCATACCAATCTCCTGCTCGCCGGGACCGGCCCGGTCGCCTGCTGGAGCCACGGCGGGCTTCCCCTCATCCGGCTTGGGCCGGGGCATGGCGATGGTGAGCGTGCCGTCGGCATATTTGAAATCAATAGGCTTGGCGGGCTTTTTCTTGGGCGCAGCCATCCCGCCCATCGGAGACAGGTCCTTCAGACTGTCCGACGGAGAAATTTTCAGCCGATTGATATCGGCAAAGTGGAAGGTCGCACGGCCGCCCTTGTTGCCAGCCTTCTCAATGGCTTCGTTTTTCTCGAGCGTGACGCCTTCACCGAGAGTGGTGGCGCGGGCTCTGGCTTTTTCCTCGGAAAACATCCCGGCGAGCGGGTCTTTCCGTCCTCCGCCAGCGCCACCCATCGCAGCCATCTGATCCATCATCGCCTCCATCTGGGCGCCAATGGTGGTTTCCTCGACAAGCGTGCCGCTGCCATCCTTGTTGAGGTGGATGACAGCCTCGTGCTGCAGGCAACTGGTTAGAGAAAGAGAGGCAAGCGCAGCGGCAACGGCGAGGATAAAGGGTTTCATGATGTTTAAAGCTGGGGATGATTCGTAGGGGATCCGGGACGGAATATCAAGTTTCCAAAATTGGACGTCAAAACCGGAAAAGGATTCTGATTGCCCATTCACAGGGTATCCCTCTTTTCAGAAAACCCGCGATGGACGAAGGGCTCCGATGAGGCTTTAATGCCACCCACGAACATCATGGACACTCTCAAACATCTTCTGAAGAACAACCAAGATTGGGCCGAATCCATCCTCGAACACGATCCCGAGTTTTTCCATAAACTGGCCAACCAACAAAATCCGGAATACCTCTGGATCGGCTGTTCGGATAGCCGCGTGCCCGCGAACCAAATCACCGGACTCGCCCCAGGTGAAGTGTTCGTCCACCGAAACGTCGCCAATGTCGTGGCGGAGACCGACTTCAATGTCCTTGCCGTGATGCAATACGCGGTGGATGTATTAAAAGTCCGCCACATCATCATTTGTGGCCACTATGGCTGCGGCGGCGTGAAGGCGGCCTATGAAAATTTCCGCCATGGCATGATCGACAACTGGTTGGCTGGCATTCGCTCGCTTAACCGAGAGCACCGCGAGGAACTCGCAACTCTCTCCCCCGATGCGGCGGTGAACCGTCTGTGCGAACTCAATGTCCTGGCCCAGGCCACTCACGTCGCCAACACCAGCATCCTCCAAGATGCCTGGGCACGCGGCCAGAAAATCGCCATTCATAGTTGGATTTACGGCCTCACCAGCGGCTTGATCACCCCGCTGGCCCACGCCATGCACGGCCCCCCGAATGAATAATTCTCACCTTGGTGCTTGAAACACGGGCGATCCGATGCATCTTCCCCTCGTCTAGCGACAGGGGGCGTTCTGGTTTCGACGGGATGCTTGAGACGCTGGTTGCACGTAGAGGTTGATCGGTTGGCCTCTTTAAAAAGCCGTTCAAAAAAAATAAATGCAGACTCTAACGAGCTCGCACTGGCCGCTTAATTGACGACCACGTCTGAACCCCGACACCTGCTGAGGGGGATGGCGAACACTTAGCAGGCTGGGATTGGCGTCGGGTAACCGGGCACCTTTCCGAGATCAAACAGGTTTCTAGGATTCGCAACGCCGCATGAGGGCCCAGTGGATCCGAAACTCCAGACCACATGCTAAACGTGTAGATGCCAGTGTTGACGGCGTTTCGGACAGGGGTTCGACTCCCCTCGCCTCCACCATTCTTAAATCACCCGTAACGAGTTAAATACCAACTCGTTACGGGTTTTTTATTTCTTAAGCGGACGATAATGAGCACCACGTCCCTTTCCTCGAAGCTCTGCATAGCCATGGTCGATCAGCTCGGTAAACTTGTCTTTCAACGTGTTCCGGTTGACATCCATGGCTTCGGCAGCGTCACCGACCGAAAGCGTTTCGCGGGCATTCAGCAAGACGAGCAAGCGGCCGGCCAGCGGTGAGAGTTCTTCGGGAATGACGACGCTCTCCGGCGCTCCGGAGGGGGGAGTCAGGCGATCTCGCAGGCGTCCGATCTGGGATCGCAACGCACGCAGAAAGAAGAGAATCCAAGGATCCCAGTCGCTTGTCTTCTGGAAGGATGTCTGGGTGCGTCGCAAGGCAAGGTAGTAACCGTCCTTATTGTGCTCAATGACACTTTCGAGCGAGGTGTAGGATGCGTAGGAATATCCCGCACGAAGCAGCATCAGATTTGTCAGGATACGTGAAAGCCGACCATTGCCATCCTGAAACGGATGAGTGGCGAGGAAGACGACGTTGAACACAGCGATGCGAAGCAGGGGATGGAGGATGGGGTCTGCTTCCTCTTTCGCGTTCCAACTTAAGAGTTTTTCCATCAGCATGGGTATCTCGAATGGCGTCGCCGTTTCGAACACGATACCGACTTGCTTGCCTTCCGCATCGAAGGCAGCCACATGGTTGTCGAGGGTCTTCCACTGGCCTCGATGGCGTTCGTCCTTGTCGCTGTAACGAAGCAGGTCGCGATGCAGTTGAAGCAGGATACTCTCAGCAATGCAGAGATCCTGCCAAACGGTCTGGATCGTTTCCATGACATAGGCATAGCCAGCGACTTCCTGTTCGTCGCGGGACTGAAAGGATTCTTTGCCCAAGCCGCCAACAAGTTTTTCGACTTCGTCATCGCTGAGCTTCGCACCTTCAATGCGGGTTGAGGATCCAGTACTTTCAATCGTGGCGATGCGCCGGAGAGAACGCAGGGTTTCTGGTCCGATGCTTGCGAGCGAGCGCCACTCACCCTTAAATTCGTCAATGGCGGCGATCAAGGTCAGCATCTCGTTGGTTGGTTGAATATCCGGTGGAAGAGGAATGCGCATGCCGAAGCTTACCTCCAAATCCCCCCAATGTCATCCAATTACCTCCAATTACATCCAATTACATCCAATTACCTCCATTTCTTAAAATGGCGAAAAAATTTCCAATCTGGGTTGGGAAAGGGATTCTTGCCGGGGATCCAACACACGCCTATTTGCGCGTTTGTGACGAAGCGGCAAAATGGTTGGATAGGTCTGCTCCCCCGTCTTCAAAAATTATACTCTGAAAACAAACCCGTGTGTTTAGCGTGTGTTTTTGGGTCTAAACGCCTAAAATCCATATAAAATATAGACCATACAAAGGGTTCAACTCCCCCCGCATCCACTTTTTGGCCATCAGTGACTTAGGTTGCTGGGGGGGCGACTTTTGTCCCTGTGACTCTACCACACCCAAGCGACCACACCCTAAAATTAGACTTCCCACAGGATCTATTTTGATTCAATAAAGACTTCATGGAAGTCCAATTAAGCCAAATCATTCAAGACAAGATCCTCGCATCCGCAGATGCGCCCTTGCCTGTATTGACGCGTCGAGACTCGACACTGCCCCCCATCAAAGGGAAAGCGGTCGCTGTCATCGGGATGCGCCGGGCGGGAAAAACCAGCTATCTTTACCAATGCCGCGCAGATCTCATTGCTGCGGGCCGCACACCATCGCGCCTCATCTACTTCAACTTCGAAGACGAACGCCTCGGCGACATGCGCGTGGACCAACTGCACCTCATCCCGGACATCCACCTTCGCCTTTTCCCTGAACCTGCTGCCGAGTCGGTCACACTCTTTCTGGATGAAATCCAGCTTGTCCCCGGCTGGGAAACCTTCGTCCGCCGAATGCTCGACACTGCCGGCTACGAGATTTTCCTCTCCGGTTCCTCTGCCAAGCTGCTCAGCCGCGAAATCGCCACTTCCATGCGAGGCAGGGCTTGGGAGGTCTCCATCCATCCCTTCAGCTTCCGCGAGGTTCTTCGCCACCATCAGCAGGAGCTCCCGACCAATCCCTCCGCCCTGACCAACCGCAAGGCAACGGCGCTGGACCACCAGTTCGCCCGCTATCTGGAGATCGGCGGTCTCCCGGAAGCCCAGGATCTATCTGCTCTAGGAAGACGGCAGCTCCTCCAAGGCTACATCGACGTGCTGCTGCTGCGTGACGTGATAGAACGACACCAGATCACCAATGTCATCGCACTCCGCTGGCTCGTCCGCCGCCTGCTTTCCAGCTCGGCCAGCCTGTTCTCGGTCACGAAATTCGCGGTCGACATGAAATCCCAAGGCATCGCCGTAGGCAGGGAAACTCTCTACGATTACCTATCTCACATCGAGGACGCCTTCCTGCTCCAGACCATCCCCGTCGCCACGGACTCGGAAAAACGCCGTCAGGTCAACCCGCGCAAAATCTATCCGGCGGACACCGCGCTCATTCCCGTCTTCGACCGTAGCGGCAAATCCAACACCGGCCACTTGCTCGAAACTGCCGTCTTCATCGAACTTCAGCGCCGCCAAGCCGACATCTCCTACGTCAAAACCCCCGGTGGCTTCGAAGTAGACTTTCTCGCCCGCCATCCCGCTGGCTTCGAGGAACTCATCCAAGTCTGCGCATCGATCGATGATCCCGAAATCCTCACTCGTGAAGTCCGCGCTCTCCAAGACGCCGCCTCGCAATACCCCCGCGCCAAGCAACTCATCCTCACCCTCGAATCTCGCTTGCCATTCCCTGCCGTCCCACCGCCGGTTCAAGTCCTTCCTGCTTGGCAGTGGATCCTGACATCCGAAGCTCCAGACTACATGCTAAACGTGTAGATGCCAAATTAAGTCACCGTCCCTTTTTGTCAGCCCTTGAATGGCAGAGGATTTAACGTAAAAAGGTCCGATCGGAGTGATCCCGGCGAGCTTGGTCTTGGATGGGATCAATGACGTGGATGACATGCTCGTCGTCCGGGCGAGACCGTGTCAGCTTCGCGTACAACGCGCTTTTTGGCATCCTCTAAAACCGGCCAGAATCGCACAATCGAGGTGTTCAAAATAGCGGGTTCATGCGTAAGCTTCTTCACACTCGCAAATGGAAAATCCATCCCCACCACCGACGATTGATTCTGATGCCACCCCGCCTGGCATGAAAAATCATTTCCGTTTCCTCGCACCGCACGTGC
>JBDTNJ010000154.1:0-8200 GCA_039933825.1 Luteolibacter sp. | reverse complement strand
ATTTGGCGGACAGCGTGTGTGAACGTGGTTGCTGCGTCTCGCAGCAACGATTCTCTTTCCGGGACGTTGCGGCGAGACGCCACAACCACGCTAGGCACGGCCATCCGCCAATCTGAGTTTACGGACCACTCGTGGAGGTGCCCTGGCTACCGACGCCATCGATCATCGGCTAATGCGGTTGCTTTAACTTGGCTTGCAGGGCATCGGCGAGCGCTTTTGATCGGAGGGAAGAACCTATCGCGGAGAGGTGAAGACCGGAGTCCGCAAAATAGGCGGGATCGGTGGCGACGCCTTGGTAGCCGTCATCGACGGTGGGAATTTGTGTGTTGATCGAACTCAGGATTTTGAGGTTGGCCGCGCGGTTTTGTCCGGCGGCATTTTCCGCAGTTAGGATCCATGGCATGGAGTAAAGCAAGCGCACGCCTTTTTGTTTCGCAGCGGTTTGGAAGGTGGCCAGCAGCTCTCTGGCGGTGGGGCAGGTTTCGGTCACGGACTTGACTCCGGCGCGGGGCAGCGAGGGATCGGAGACGGGGGTCTCGGTTCGGCCATGATAGCGGAGGTCTTTGGGTTCGTAGCGGTAGCCTTTACCCGTGAATTTTTTGGCGATCCAAGTGGACACGTAGCCGGGTCCGGGACGTGATAGGTTGAGATATTCCCGCAGGCTCAGGGAAGTCCCGAACGAGCTGCCACCTGCAGCGGCGGACGGTTGTCTGGCAGATAGTGCCATTGCGAAACTGAATTGGCTGGCCTTGAAATCCTCGGGATAGGTGAGGAGGTCCGGTTCCAAGCAAATCACCAGGGTGTCGCCCGGGTGGGTTTTTTCGAGAGCCTGATGGAGCAGGTATTTGGGCCCGGCTGAGACCGGCAGGCCGAGATTGAAGGCGGGCATGCCACACTTTTCCTCGATGACTTTCGGGTCGATGGAGAATGCGCAACTGGAGCCGCCGGTGAAAAAGAGGATGGGTTGTTCGGGATGCTGCTGCCGGATCGCGGCGATTTCCTGATCGCGGCGATCATTGACGCTCCGCCAGAATATGACTTCCGGGCTGGCCGGGATGGCGAGGTAAACCGCGAGGGCGTAGCCGAGAATCAGGCAGAGCAGGAGTTTGGCGAGAAGGCGCAAGAGGTCAGAAATTGAAGTAGATGAACTGCGATTCCTCCATCGGAGCGAGTAGGATTGTCAGAAAAACCAGGACCATGCAAACGGCCGGTTTCCGCGAGAAGTGATAGGGTTGAAGGTTTTTTTTCACCCCAGAAAACTCCAGAGCCAGGAAGCCGAATGCGAGCACAAGGATCATGCCAAAAGTGATGCCGTGCGTGGGATTTGGAAAGACCTGGGGGAGTCGTTGCAGGGAATGGATCGCGTAGGCGAACGGATTGAAAAGTGAGATGGCTTTGGTTTTGAGGCGGTCCGGGTTGCTTTCAAAGAAAAACAACCAAGCGGCGGTGGTGTAGCCGAAAGTGAATAACCCGCGTAACCAGCCGAGCCTCGTCCAAGGTTTCCCTATCCCGCAGAACGCGACTCCGATTCCGTGCATCAGTCCCCAGATGAGAAATCCCCAGCCGGCACCATGCCAGATGCCAGAGACGAGGAAAACGATCACGATGTTCAGCATCCAACGCGGGGAGCGCCGGCCGCCGAGGGGCAGATAAACATAGTCCCTGAGCCAGGCACCGAGGGTGACGTGCCAGTTCCGCCAGAACTCCTTGAGATCCGAGGACCAGTAGGGGCAGCGGAAATTCAGTGTCAACTTCACTCCCAAAAGCAGCCCGAGGCCGACGGCGATGAAGCTGTAACCTGCAAAGTCGAAGTAGATGCGGATGGCAAAAGCAAAACACTCGAACCAAACCTGCCAGGCGTTAGATGGGTCGATCAGCAACTTTCCTGATAGGTTGCCGATGTTGTCCGCGACGATCAATTTGTAAGCCAGTCCGAGCACGATCCATTGGAGGGCGGCTTCGAGATTGGAACGATCAATCTTGAATTGGATTGTCTCGATTTGCGGTAGCAGAGACGCGCGTTTTTCAATCGGCCCGGCAACGATCTGAGGAAAGAACGAACAGAAGTTCAGATAATCCAAAAACTTGGGGCGCGACCCGGGATTGCGGATGGTATCAATCCAAAATCCGATTTTCTGGAAGGTGTAGAATGAGAGCCCCATCGGAATGAGGACGGAAGGCCGCTTCAAGCCGAGGCCTAGGCAGTCATTCATGACGAAGTCCCAATACTTGAAATAAAACAACGGCGCGAGCTGGCCGATGAGCAGCACGACAAAAACCAGCTTGCTGAGCGGGTGCGTTTTCTCAAAGCCCTTGGAGGAAGCGATCAGCACGCCGATCCAACTCAGTCCAACGACCCATAGGAAAACGCCCAGAGTGAGCCAACTCTCGGACCCGAGAAGTACCAGTCCGGTCGTGGCAAGGCAGACTTTTCCGACGGCCCCGGCCTGGGCGGGAGCCACCGCTTTGGCGATAGCGATTAACAACCAGGATCCAAATGCACACCGAATCAGAAGGCTCCAAAAATCGTAGGAGGCGAAATTCATGATGACTTTTCGGGCACGCTACCGCCCTTGGTGGCACTCCATTTCAAGCAAAGAAGTGCCGGTGGGAACTGGGTTTGTAAACCGCATCTCGTGTGAGTAGCTCCTTAGAGAATGCGACGGCCTAAAGTTTGTTCAAGAAAAAATGAACAGAACCTAAAATAGGAGGAATTCTTATGAAAATGCAGGCTTTGGGACCTGTGGGGAGTGAGCGTGTTCGCGCACCGGAGGACACGTGTTTTCACATTTCGGAAGCATGCCTAGTGGCTTGGTTTTACTCCTTAAGCTGCCGACCGCGATGGCCTAAGGACTTCGTGCTTTGGTATTTTCCACGACACACGTCGAACAACTGGCCAAGAACGGCGAACAGTCCGCCAAAACCCTTGATCTTGGTGGGGGTCTTGCCACTCGCAGGATAGGTCCGTGAGACCGGAATTTCCTTCACGCGGAACCCCAGTTCCACCGCTTCGATGGCGAGGTGATAGTGCAGTTGATAACGGTCGAAACAGGGGCGGAAGAGATCGAGCTCCGGGCTGAGGAGTAAAGCGCGGCTGTAAGCACGAAAACCGTTGGTGGTATCCGTGTAGTGAAACCCGGCAGCCAGTGAAATCAGCGGAGCATGCAACAGGCGGACCGCGAGATAGCGCGACAATGGCGTGTTCTCATGATGCCCCCCTGGGATGAAACGCGATCCTTGGACGTGATCCCAGCCTTGCTCGAGCGCCTCGACAAACGATGGAATCGCGTCGAGACCGTCCTTGCCGTTGCCGTCGATGACGATCACGCCGTCGTAGACTTCATTCATGGTATAATCAAAGGCCATCCGCATTTGGGCGCTGAGTTTGCCCGGCCCGGTCTTCACCAACAGCGCTGTCGCCCCGACTTCTTCCATCAGTGCGGCATTCAGTGAGCCATCGGTACTGCCTCCGTCGGCAATGATGCAGTCAACCTGATCGTTGAAAACCGACATCGCCCGCAGTTGTTTGCCGATCTTTTCCCCTTCGTTGATGACAAAGATGCAGATCGCCCAACGGTGTTGCGCTGGCTTTCGCCAATCCACGCGGTAAGTGGGAGTCAGCTGGTTATCGCCAAATATATCTTCAGGCATTGGAATATCAGGATTTAGGATTCAGATGATCTTCGCGCCCGACCGATTCCCTGACGATGCTGGACTGCACGGTGTCTTCAAGAAGGACGGAGCTGTTGGACTCATGGGAGATGAAGTAGAGCGGGCGGCTGCGCACCTCTCCCAGAATTGTACCGACGTATTCACTGAGCACGGCGAGAATCAGGCAGACAAAGAAGAACATGCCGCTGAGTTGCAGCGATGTGGTGGTCCAGCCCGCTGCCACACCTGGCTTCAACAAATAGACCACCACGACGTAACCGGCGTAAAGCAGGTTAAGGAAGGCACCTATCAGACCGGCGATGGTGACCACCCGCAGAGGGTGGCGGGTATTGGCGGCAAGGAGATCGATCGCGGTTGCGATTTCTTCACCTAAAGGATGATGGTTGTTGGTGTCAGGTCGTGGCTCAAGAGTGTATGGGAAAAACTCATGATGGTAACCGAGTGTGAGCGTGAGGACCCGCAGATACCGGCTTTGCTCACGGATCTGGAGCAGCGCATTGACCGCCTGGCGACTCATGCAGCGGAAATCCGCGACGCCGCGTTTCAGGTCGACTCCAATATGTTTATAACAATACTTGCGGAAGAAATCTCCCAGCCGTTCTCGTGGAAACGAGCGGCGTGGCGAGTTGTCAGCGATGCCATGGACGATTCCTCCGCTCTTGCGGCAAGTTTCGATCAGGGATGGGATGAGGGATACTGGATCCGTGCGTGGATCGAGCGTGACCACATAATCCCCAATAGCGGATTCAATTCCTGCCGAAAGAGCGACATCCCGGCCAAATCGGCGCGAAAGCCGCAGATAGCGGATTCTCTTGATATTCTTAAGCAGCGGCTGGATGACAGTGGCCGTGCCATCGCTGGAGCCATCATCGACTAACACAATTTCAAAAAACCTGAATGTGGCCCCGAGTGCTTCGTCGATTTCGGAGACGAGGCTTTCGACAAGTGCCACATCCTGATCCAGTGGAACAACTATACTGATTACGGTGTTCTGGTCCATGGGGGGGAATAAAATGTTGAATGTTGAATTTTGGATGTTGAATGAAAGAGAGCTTCGAGGCTGTTCAATTGCGAGTGCTTTTCACGGATCGACTTCGTTAGATGAATGGTCGCTAAAGCGAACGTGTGGGACTTCTCAAGAATGGCGTTTTTTTATCTGGTATTCAAAATCTTTTAAGTAACGCATCCACCTCGTCCTCCACGTCGAAGATGTTATCGATTTTTCCACCCATCACATGGATCACGGCGGGAAGCATGGGATCGCGTTGGAACAGGATGGGGCGGCCATCGTCGATTTCACTGAGTGGGAGCAGGGTTTTCACGGCCCAAAGCGAGTCATGCCGGACTGAGTGACGCAGTGCAGGGATGTAACGCGCCGCATCGACCAGCATGAGCTCATAATTGCTGGTCTTGGTGATGGAGTCGAAACGTTGATAGGGATTCGATGCTCCGGTTTCCATGTTTTCATACCATTGTGCATGGGGAGTGTAGCGAACGTGACTGAGTGTCGTGAGTCCACGTGCGGGGTAAGGCATGAAGGAAAAGAACGGCCCGCACATCATGGTCACGGAGAGTCCGTCGAGTTCAGGTGGCAGTTCAATGAGTGCCATTTCCGTGAGTTCGTGTTTTAAAGAAATCATCGGAAGCCCCGAACCGGAAGTCAGCCGGTTGAGTCCGGCATAAGTGGCATTGAAGACAAGTCCGCAGGGGATTTCCGAGCCATCGGAAAGTTGGGCCAGCGTCCCCTCGGGATGCGGGAGGGCGGCCTTCACCAGAGTATTCAGGCGGACATCGATGCCAGCAGCTTCAAGTTCCTGACGCAGACGGTCCCTGAGGATCGAAAAATCGAACGCGCACTCCTGGGCAATCCAGGTCTTTTCAGTGAGCGCGGGGTTGAAAAGTTTCCGGACGGAGGCGGGTGCTTCCTTCAAGGGCGCTCCCACTCGCTTCATGAAGACCTCGAACTGATTGGCCGTGACTTTGGAGAAGAACCTTCCAACCGCATAGATCTTCGTGAATTCATCCACGATCGCGTCACGGTAATGGCTTCTGAATCTTTCGTAGTTATGTCGCGACCGATAGGCAGTCATCAAGCTGCGCGGATAATGGTATCCGCCATGGACGCGCGCCTGATTCACTCGTGATGCCCGCGTCAGCAAATCATCGGTTTCTTCCACGATGATCGGCTTCCATCCGTGGCGATGCATCATCAGCGCGATTGCGCAGCCGAAAAAGCCGCCACCTGCGATGACCACATTGCGATTGTTGGATTGGGTCGTCATGAGACAGGATGGACGCATTCAGCGCTTGTCGGTCAGCCCGTAAATTTCACTAACACACGAAACGGCCTGTTTCACCGCGTGCAATCCGTCAGGCTGGCTGCGCATTTCAATCGCGATGTTGCCGCAGTAGCCTATTTCATGAAGAACCTTTGCGACCCGGGCGTGAATTGGGTCCGGCTCATGGAATGATATTAGATTCGGCTGGCTGGCGTGGACGTGTCTCAAAATACCTGACGCCTGGCGCAGCGTGGGTTCGAAATTTTCCCTGCTCAGGGCTAGGCCACCGGCATCGAGATGGAGCCCGAAGCCGGGTGATCCCACGGCCGCTACCAACTCGGCGCTTTGCTCGAGATTGACGCAAAAATCCGCACCATAGGCTTCCGGATTCGCCTCGATGACCAGGCATGAACCCGCAGACGCACATGCGTCGCCGACCTCACGGAAAAATGGGACTGCTTGTTCAAGCGCTTTTGAATGGCTCAGCTCTCCGCGAAGGCGGTTTTTCGGAGATCCGAAAACCATTGGCCCGGCACCTGCCCAGCCAGCGATCCGCCCGATGGCGATTAGAACTTCCTTCAAGCGCTGGCGTGACTCAGGTGATCCGAAAAGCTCCAATCCTTCCGTGCCGAATAGCAGGGCTTGAAATGAGCCTATGCGAAACTCCTGTTCATGGTACCAAGCAGCGCGTTCACGAACGGCGGATTCCCCTGCTAACAATGGATTTCCAAACGCGCGAAGGGGGGCGACCTCCACCTCATGCAGTCCCAGCGATTTCAAAAATGCCAGGGATTCAACTTCTATTTCGGGAGCCCAGGCGATGTGGGAAAATGAGAGGGACATTGGGAAAAAAGTTGATCGTTGAAAGCTGGAGAAGCGAAGAGGGAGCGCTGCCAGAGGATGGTGCGCTGCGCCACTGTCTTAAATTTCAGCCTTCAACTTTTTGTTATCTGCTTTTCTTCGTTAAGCCAATCACCGAGATCGGCGATGACCTGCGCTTTTGAATACAGATATCCATTCGCTGCTCCCCATGCTTCCGCATGTTCCGACTTCATGTCATATCCGGCGGGGGCTGGCCCCGTGGCACCCAACTGCTTGCCCGTGAAGAAGCGGTCCCGGATCTCTCCCGTGCCCAGCGGTTCCGTGCTCACGTTCAGCAGTGATATACCCAGCTGCCAAGCGTGGTCGATGTCATCGGCTAGACGCCGGAGGTCGTAGTATTGGAAGACGCCGCCGGGGTGAATCTTGTGCAGGTCGTTGTCGTGCATCATGTCGAAGATAACATTCTTCTTCAACCCCGGGCCGAACAGCCCAGGCAAGCGAAGGATCACAACCCGAGGAAAACGTTCACGGATCCAATTTTCGACATGGAGGCGGTTCAATCCATAAGCATGGTGACCGACCCGATCGATGGGTGAGCGCTCGTCCACCTCGCGGGGGCTTGGATACACGTCGATCGTGGAAATCAGTGTGAAGCGTTCGGCCCGGACTTCTGAGAGAGGCTGTAGGAGGCGTTCGATCGCGGCAAGGTCATCCTCAGGATGCAGGTTGGCCCACCATTTCATCGCCTGGACCCCGGCGCAGACGACATGCTCGAACTGGCGGCCCCGGATCGAATCAATGTCGACTGAACGGTAGAGGGAATCATAGGTGCGCTTAGCCAGCAGATTGCTGCCAACAAAGCCCGAACGGCCAATGAGTGCGGTGGACATGGTAGTTTGATGAATGGGGGGAAGGGATGCGGAGCTGCTTTGTGAGCTTGCCAACATGCGTTGCTGCGGAGAGTTTGCGGCGCGATGAAGATGATTCGAAAAATTTTATCAGACCGGCGGGTGCGAATCTTGCTGGGAGTAATGTTGGTTGCGTTGACTGTTGCTAGTGTTGTGGCCTGGAAGATGGGTGTCGAAAACAACGGAAGCTTATCTCAAACAACACCCGTCAGCATTGTTTTTGGCTTTGGTTATTCTGCCCGGGCTCCCTATTCCCACGAGTGCCCTGCTGCTGACCGCCGGGGTGGTCTGGCGGGACCAACCGATGATGGCCTGTTTGCTGTGTCTGCTTGCCTTGATTTTGAATCTGACCTGGACTTATTGGCTGGCGGCCGGACCCGCGCGGCGGCTGGTCGAGAAGATGCTGGCGGCAACGGGAATCCAAATCCCTGATCTGCCACGCGGGGATCATTTGAAACTAATCCTCGTGATGAAACTGACACCCGGGATTCCACTGTTTCTTCAGAACTACCTGTTGGG
>JBDTNJ010000153.1:0-6674 GCA_039933825.1 Luteolibacter sp. | reverse complement strand
TCGCTGCCAAAGTCACTGCCATAAAACAGGTTATCACCAAGAACGAGACAAACCGGTTCTCCGCTGATGAATTCCTCACCAATCAGGAATGCCTGTGCGAGGCCTTCGGGCTTGGGCTGTTCCGCGTATGAAATACTTAATCCCCACTGCGAACCATCCCCCAGAAGATGCTCGAAACTCGGCAGATCCCGCGGAGTTGAAATCAGCAGGATCTCCCGCACTCCCGCCAACATCAGCACCGTTAGCGGATAGTAGATCATCGGCTTATCGTAAACCGGAATCAGCTGCTTGCTCACAGAGTGAGTCATCGGGAAAAGCCGGCTGCCGGTTCCCCCGGCGAGAATGATGCCTTTTCGCAACGCCAGATCTTCGGCGGGCAGACTCAGATGGCTTGATTCGTTTTTACTCATGATTTCCATTAGATAAGGGTTCCTAGTCTCTGACCGCGGTAGCTGCCGTCTTCAATCGTTTTGATCCATTCCTCATGATCAAGATACCATTGAACCGTACGGCGCAGACCCGAAGCAAAATTCTCTCTTGGTGACCAGCCAAGCTCCCTTTCAATCCTTGATGGATCGATTGCATAGCGTTGATCGTGCCCAGGACGGTCATTCACAAAAGTGATCAATTCATCTGCGGTCTTCGTTGCTCTATCAGGAGCAAGTTCGCGCACGACCTGAATAATCGTGTGAACCACGTCGAGATTCTTCATTTCGCATTTCCCTCCGATCACGTATGTTTCACCAAAAATGCCGCGGATCAAGGCCATGGCCAATCCCCGACAATGGTCTTCTACATATAGCCAGTCGCGCACGTTGCTACCATCCCCGTAAACCGGCAGGGACTCGCCTCTCAGGGTCTTCTGGATCATCAACGGCAGTAGTTTCTCAGGAAACTGATAGGGACCGTAATTATTAGAGCAATTCGTGGTAATCACCGGTACCCCATAGGTGTGATGGTATGCTCTCACCAAATGATCACTTCCCGCCTTCGATGCGCTGTAAGGGCTGTTTGGAGAGTATGCTGTCGTCTCGCAGAAAGCTGGATCATTTGCACCAAGAGAGCCATAAACCTCATCGGTCGAAACGTGGAGAAAAGCTGTTTTACCGCCACCTGCGAGAGACTTCGATTGAGTCGCTGTCACCAATCGTCCGGATTCCATCAAATAGCGTCGGAACGTCTCCAGTAGCCGGTATGTACCGACAAAGTTGGTCATGATGAATTCCTCCGGGCTATCGATTGAGCGGTCCACGTGAGACTCAGCTGCTAAGTGCATGACGGCGTCGATCTGATGATCACGGAGCAAGGTCCCTACGAGTTCCGTATCACCGATATCGCCAGCCACAAACACATGCCGCGGATCCGAATTCAAATCATTGAGACTCGAGCGATTTCCAGCATACGTGAGCTTATCTAGGGTAACGACACGGTCGATAGCGGTTCCCAGTTCTTCAGAGGCCTCGCCCAACAAATAGTGCACGAGGTTTGAACCGATAAATCCGGCACCGCCGGTAACTAATATTCTCATAATTTCGAGTAGGCTTTGAAAGTTTAACGGTAGGGTGTCGAGAACGAATTCACTTCGGATCCGAAAACAATTGATATTTACGGAACAGCTCACTCTGCTTGAGAAATTCGTCGATTGCCAATTTCCAATGGCGAGGCCGTATCCCCGACATTTGAGTGAACTTTTCCGTGCTCATCGCGCTATTCACCGGGCGCTTTGCAACGAATGCCGGGACCGAACCCAGCGGCACACCTTCAATCACGTTCGCTAACATGGGGAGCCCGGATTTCCTTGCCGTGTCGATACAGAACTGACCCCATTCCCGCCAGCTACACGGCTCGGAGTTGCACAAATGAAAGACTCCAGACGCGGGTGCCGCAGCTCGACCCAATACAAGATCCTTTATCCAACCGATCGCATCGGAAGTGAAAGTTGGGCAACAGATCTTATCGCCCGGCAGAGTGAGACCACTCTCCAAACAACCCTTTCCGATAATCCACTCAGGGAATGCTGGCCGATCTGGACCAAAAACCCATGAAAGGCGCAACACCAGATTTCCACCCGACACCGCGAGAACCTCCTGCTCACCCGCTAGTTTGGAGGTGCCGTAAACACTGATCGGATTCGGGATGTCCGACTCTACATAAGGCTCTCGTTTTTTGCCATCGAACACCATATCAGTACTGATGAAAGTGACATGAGCTCCTTTGTTTGCGGAAATTCCGGCAATTATCGCCGGACCCTCCGCATTCACAGCCATGGCCTCCTGGGCGTGGGTCTCACAGTAGTCAACTCCAGTCATCGCGCCCGTTAGGAAAAGGTAGTCATAATCAAGCGGGGATAACATATCCCTGATCGACCTCGCCGACCCGATGTCCATCTGCTTTCGCCCGATGGCAGTCACCTCGTGCTCCACTTGCAAAAGACCCACGAGTGCGCTGCCGAGACGACCTGAAGCCCCCACAACGACGACCCGCTTTCTATCAACAGACATATTTTCGTATTTGCTCATCGGTTGGCGTTCAAACGCAAGGGATTCAATCATACCTTCCTACGCAACGCGCGGAGCTCATAATTCCGTGGCTTGCGGGACTCAATTTTGAAGTGCAGTAGGCTCTCAATACGGGTAAGGTAGCTCATCTCCCAACCTGGGCACCCTTCCACATCCAGTGAAGTGTGCCTCTGAAGGAGTCGCCGAAAACACAGTTTCATCTGAATCAGGGCTGCCCGGAGTCCTGGCAGATTTACCCTGCGGTGTTCCCAGTGATGCATGACATAAGCGTTTGTTAGACCCCGTCGTCTCGCCGACGCCAGCCAACTGCTGCGTAACAGTCGGGAAGGCTCGGGGTGGTGAATTACAAAGGAGTCAGTCACGGGTTCGATCCGCATGCCGCTTTCTATCATCTGCTTCCATAAAAGAGTTTCCTCACCGAAACCACTAGCTCCGGGGCCGAGTTCCTCATCAAAGTTGTCGATCACTTCAAACACTGAACGATCAATGCCCATGCTGGCGCCGACTAGTTCGGGTGAATCGAAGGCAGGATCCCGCATCTCCGCCAACCATACTTCGTGCAAACCCGTGAACCAAGGCCGGCGAAGATCGTCGGCCAACAACACGCGGCCGGCCACCGCCTTACAGCGTTTTTCGAGAAGTGGGCGGGCCATGCTCTCCAGCCAATTCCCCGAGGGTTCTACATCGTCATCAGTGAATAGCAGCACCTCCCCCCTAGCAGCACTCATCGCTGTATTTTGCGCCCGGCTTTTGCCCGGGCGCGATTCATACACATGGCGTATTTCAATAGCCGGATGTGTGGCAGACCCCACTACCTGCGCCGTGTTGTCGTGGGAGCCGTTATCGGCCACGAGCAATTCCACCTGCCAGTTCTGAGGCACCTTAACCGACTGAAATGCCCGCAACGTCTCAGCGAGCATCGGAGCTCTGTCACGCGTGCAGATGATAATCGAACAATGCATATTCAACTGGGTTGAAGAAAACCGATCTTGGCTAGACCATTTCGTTCGTAGCTTCGTGAACGCCTGCTCTCCTTTAAGTGCGCCCGGACAAGAGCCTGCTGTAAAACCAATTTGAGTTCGTCCTGACTACAACCCTCTTCTCCCATACTTGCTGAGTTGGAAGCCCGCCATGCGCCAAGTTCAACCGTCGCACGCGCAAGACGCATTCGCCCGAATCTGCAACCCCAATGGTCCCAATGATGTCCCACATATGCCTGTGACGCCCCCATTTTACTTGCCGCATCCAGCCACGATGCCCTGCATAATCGGGATGTTTGGAAATGGTGCTCCACGCAGGTTGTCAAACAATTGTGAATCCGGTATCCGGCTCGCACCAGCTGCCGGGAGAACAAAACCTCTTCCCCGCTCCCCAACGCTCCGGCTCCCAGTTCCGTATCAAAGCATGGAACCTGCCGTAAAACCTCACGCGAAAATCCCATGTTAGCACCCACCATGTTGCATGGTGTCTCGGAATCCAACCATTCCGTGGAAGCCAGCCATGACCGATGCATTCCGGTCATCCATGGCCGGAGAAGCTCCGGTGCGATCCGAACTCCGCCGCATACCGCCTCAGCACGCCCCTGAACAAGTGGTTCGATCATCTCGACCAGCCAAGAGGCCGGCGGACGAATGTCGTCGTCCGTAAACAGAATAACTCCACCTTTGGATTCCCGAAGTCCGCGGTTCCTCCCTTGGGAGAGCCCGGGGCGCTCCTCACAAACGTAGCGGACATCGATCCCCTTAATCCGGAGATTTTCAACCACGTGACGGGTGGAGTCGCTCGAGCCATTGTCCACCACCATCATTTCAACCCGCAACCCATCAGGAATCCGCACCTGTCTCATCGATTCGAGCGTAGGCTTCAAATCCCCGGCACGGTCCCGTGTTACAATGATGATTGATGCATCCATGTTCATCGCGTGGGAATCGTCAAGGCCTTGCAACGCAGAAATAGAAGTCCCTTTGCAGGGTCTTCACCCGCACTCGTGGATACCATATCGAGAGGATCATGGTGACCGCCCGTGAAATTCCGGTCACAATCAGGCGCACCATTGAGGAGCGACTCTCCAGATTTGCAACCACCAACGGAAGCCAGAACCTACGTAACAGATAAGGTAATGATACAGCTTCATCAAAATAAGCTCCGTAAACGGAATCAAGCTCACTGATAATGCGTTGTCCACCAACGGTGGACTTGTTTGCCCCCGTGAACCGGAAAACGCTGAGACAAT
Organism: Luteolibacter sp.; assembly: GCA_039933825.1. Classification (GTDB taxonomy): domain Bacteria; phylum Verrucomicrobiota; class Verrucomicrobiia; order Verrucomicrobiales; family Akkermansiaceae; genus Luteolibacter. The sequence goes on along the minus strand of JBDTNJ010000153.1, from coordinate 1,922 downwards.
CGGTGGTCCATTCCCATTTCGCATTTATCGACCATAAATAGGCCCAAAGCTCGCGATCCATGCAATAGTGCAGGTCCGTCCTAACCAAATCCTGTCGCCCAATCAATTCCTTTCGAAAAAAACAGCTTGGCTGCCAAATCACACCGGAATAGGGGGCGAGTTCCCAGTCCTTCCAGTCCACTTGTTTTATGCAATCGCGCTCGGGTTCGTCATCATATTGAAAGCCACATGCGCCCGCGACGACGTCTATTCCGGGCTTTTCCAGAAATAGGGCAGATACTGCCTGCAGTGCTCCTTGTGCCAGCAAATCATCGCTACATAGCCAATTGAAAATCTGACCACTACAACGCTTGAAACCTTTATTGATTGCATCCGACTGCCCACGATCATCTTCACTCACCCAACTACTTACCCAAGGTTCATATTTTCGAATGATCTCTAGGGTATTGTCCGTGCTGCCACCATCGATAATATGGAACTCAAGATTAGGGTATCCCTGTAACAGGATCGAGCGAATGGTCTCTTCGATATATTGTCCCTGGTTGTAACTAGGAGTAACGATGCTGATTTTGGGCCATTGACTCCCGTCCGTCATCAACGGCGGAAGTGGCGGAGTGGCTTGATCCCACGGCCAGCCATGCCTATCAGGCGGTGGTTTTGGCAGATCTTCAATGGAGTTGGACAGCATGGTTTCGCAATTCGATTCCGTTTAACAATGTGCTCCGACCCTCACGTCCGGAATGCTAATATTGGAAACCAGGTGAGGCTCCCAGAACTTGCGGTCGTATCGAGACCAGGCGTGGCACCCGAATGGCATCTTGCCTCCGTTCATTTCAAGACATGTCCGGGGTGCCACCTCGAAAGCAAAACGCAAACCATCCTCGAGGCTCGCCACCCTGAACTCGGGAAGATACCGGACCGCCTTGTCAGACCAAAAGATGTCGTTGTTCCGATTGTTAGGTGCAGGATCCTCGATTTCGTGCCACTCGGTAAGCAGGCGTTTCAACACCTTCGACTTTGGAATTCCCTGATGAAGTTTCTCTAATAGCCCAATCGACCACCGCGGTGCGTTTCTGGTAAACACATCCAACCAAAAGGCCACGGGCTCCTGTCGATAGCGGCTTCTGAAAACCTTCAACGCGCTTTCAACCCTGAGTAAAGTGAATCCCCCATTTCCAACCCTCGGTGTTTCAACCCAAGGAGAGTCGGAACAATTGATCCAAGGCGGCCCTATATAGTCCAGTTCCGTTTCACACCACTCCTTCAATTGATTTGAAAAAACCAAGCTATCAAGATGATAGAAAAATATGAACTTATAGTCATAAAATTCCCTGTAAAATCCCGGGTATCCCAACAATTTTCCATGTGCCGCAGCAGAACCAAAGAACTTTTTGGCAAAACGCTTGATTTGAAAGCCTTCGAAATCGAACTCCAATCCTTCAGGAGCGATCAAAAATTTATCGTAAGATCCCAGATAGTGCTGCAGTTGTCGCATCGAGATCATTTCCTCCTCGGTGAGCTCAGCCCGTGTGGACAGGGGCACCAGAATCGCAACATCTTTGGACGGTGGAATTCTTCCCCGGATTGCCGGCACCAACGCCCGCGTTACAGACTGTAAGATCTTGCGCTTCATTTATGCCCGTCGATAAGTTCCCATTTACAATCGTTTTCATGTATCACGGTAACCGGTATCGGCCACTCGATTCCAAGAACCGGATCATCATGCCTTAATCCCCGAGCGCAGCCAGGTGTGTAATATTCACCCATGAGATAAAGCAGTTCCGCTCCATCAGTGAGAGCCTGGTTGCCATGCGCGAACATATCCGGCACATAAATCGCTCGGCGGTTTTCAACACTCAGTTCAATTCCAATATGCTCGAGATAGGTGGGTGAAGCAGGTCGCATGTCGATAATGACGTCCC
>JBDTNJ010000152.1:0-3605 GCA_039933825.1 Luteolibacter sp. | reverse complement strand
ATGATAGGACAAAACCACTATATCCACTTGACATATCTTCAGCCATATCAACGTCTCGCCAAACGCATCGACCTCACCGACTTCGTCCGCGAGATTGAACTCAAGTGCTGGGATCGACTTGCAAAACTTTACTGGCGACCATTTGAGGCCGCACGGGCATTCGCTCGCAGCCTAAAACTCAAGAACGAAACTGAGTGGCGCAAATTCTCCAAAGGTGGGATGCCGCGCCTGGGGCGACTTCCCGCGGATATTCCCGCGAGCCCATATAAAGTTTACACGGACAAAGGTTGGACGAGCATGGGCGACTGGCTGGGAACGGACACCATAGCTCCGCGCCTCAGAGAATACCGAACATTTCTTGAAGCGCGAGCTTTCGTCCACAACCTCAAGCTGAAAAGCGGCGGAGAATGGTATGCGTATTGCAACGGAAAGATGCCGCTATTGGGTCGGCGCCCCGCAGATATCCCTTCAAATCCCAACCTAACATACGCCAACAAAGGATGGGCAGGGAGAGGGGACTGGCTGGGAACGGGAAATGTCGCATCATTTCTAAAACTATACCGCCCTTTTAAGAGAGCCCGTGCCTTTGCGCGTAGTCTTAAACTTAATAGCGAAGCTGAATGGCGGGCTTTCTGTAAAGGGGAAATGCCGCAGCTTGAAAAGCTGCCCGCAGACATTCCAGCGAATCCCAATCAGACATACGCCCAAAAAGGTTGGAAGAGTTTAGGGGATTGGCTAGGGACAGGCACGATTGCACCTCGCCTGAGAGAATATCGATCATTCCGCGAAGCACGGGCTTTCGTTCGCAAGCTTAAGCTCAAGAGTCGAACCGAGTGGGTGGCATTTTGTCGAGGCGAGATGTCGGAATTGGGAGAACTACCACCTGATATTCCTGCGAAGCCGGACAACACTTACGCCAACGAAGGATGGAAAGGGATGGGAGACTGGTTAGGAACAGGCACGATTGCACCTCGTCTGAGGACATACCGTTCATTTTACGAAGCGCGTGCTTACGCTCGCACCCTTCACCTGAAGACTGGCATTGAATGGAAGAAGTTCTGCGAGGGCAATATGCCGGAAAAAGGCACTCTGCCGCCAGACATTCCGTTAACTCCTGGACAGACGTATGCCAAAAATGGTTGGGCGGGCGTGGGCGACTGGCTTGGCACGGGAGCCATTGCCAATTTCCTTCGCCAGTATCGCAGTTTTGAAGAAGCTCGCACCTTTGCTCGTAGCCTCGGACTCAAAAGCGGGACTGAATGGACGAAATTCTGCAAGGGTAACTTGCCAGAAATCGGCAAACTTCCAGACGATATTCCCACCATTCCACGTAAGACATATGCGAACAAAGGTTGGAAGAGCATGGGTGACTGGCTGGGAACGGGAACCGTCGCAACGTATCTAAAGAAATACCGGGCATTCCCGGCTGCTCGCGCGTTTGCCCGTAGGTTGAATCTGGAAAGCCAAACGAAATGGTTTGCCTTCTGCAAAGGCAACATCCCGGAAAAAGGCACGCTGCCATCAGACATCCCCGTGAGTGTGCATGTCATCTATGCAAACAAAGGCTGGGCAGGCTTTGCCGACTGGCTCGGCACTGGGCGCACCCGCGTTTCAAAATCCCCCAACCGCAAATCCTAACAACCTCACGCTTCCGCCATGGCTCTTCTCGAACGCTCCAAGCTCTACCAGGACGTCTGGTCCCGTCCCTGCACGAAGATTGCGGCGGAGTTGGGAATTTCCAGCAGCGCGTTGAAGCGGATCTGCACCGAGATGGACATCCCGACACCCGTGGCCGGGTATTGGACACGGGTGCAATGTGGCAAGAAGGTTTCCAAAGATCCGCTGCCGAAAGCGAAGAAGGAAACGCGAATGACTTGGGATGTGGATCTGGAAAACAGCAAGCGGCAGAAGACCGAGCGAGTGAGGAAACAGAAGGAGGAGAAGGAGGTTGCCGAAATGGTCGAGGCCAAGGCCTTGCCAGTGATCACGATTGCCGCGGACTTGGAAAACCTGCATCCGCTGGTGAAAGCCACGCGCACCCAGTTGCGCGAGGAATGGAGCAACAAGCCCTGGGACCAACGCAACAAGGAACGCAGACACTTCGATGCGCGGGTGTTCAAGGACAGCCTGGATCGTGCCCTGTTGTTTCTCGATGCCTTCGCGCGGGGCGTCGAGGCATTGGGTTTGAAATTCCGTTGCGGTCTGGATGATGCAGATGCTAGGAAGCCACGGCGGGAATATGGCTATTATCAGGAACAGCGTCCTTCGCCGGTTTGCTGGGTGGAGGCCAGTGGGGAAAAGGTTTCATTCGTGCTCAAGGAGAAGAGGAAGCGCGTGATGATCACCGACCCGGATGAGAAAGAACGCTTGTGGGGAAGGTCTTACGAGGATGTGCCTGCGGGCGTCTTCGAGTTTTCCATCGACGCCGGTTGGGGATTTGGCCGGACTTCGACATGGAAGGACGGCAAGATCCAGCGCGTCGAGAGCCAGCTTGATCAGATAATCGCCACGGTTCCGCTTGCAGGAGAATTCCTGAAACAACAGCGCCAGCACTGGGAGGAGGAAGAGCGGCGAAGGAAGCAACTTGAGGAACTCCGCTACCGAATGGATGCGATCAAGCGGAAGGAAGACGCGGCTTTGGAAATCCTCTTGAATCATTCCACAAATCATCGTCGTGCATGTGATTTGAGGGCTTTCATCGAGTCCGCCAGAGAGCTCTATCTTCAGGATCACGGCCAAACTCCTGCGGAGAACTCTCCAGCGGGACTTTGGTTCAAGTGGGCGGAGCAGCGCGCCGAAACACTCGATCCGCTCGGAGAGGGTTTCCGGCCATGGAATGGCCAGGCTTTCCGCCAAATCCCCGGGCTTTTTCCCGAATCTTGAACTCACTTCACCTTACTTTGGCATCTTGACATCCCTCCATTTGACATCATGATGCATCCATGAGAACTACGGTGACTTTGGACCGCGATGTGGAGCGCGTCTTGCGTGAAACCGCCGTGCGCACGCACACGCCGTTCAAGAAGGTTCTCAATGACACCCTGCGTGCAGGAATTGAGCAGTCCACGGTCATGGGACAGCCGGAGCCGTTTGTTTTGAAGGCCCGCCCGATGGGCCTGCGGTCCGGGCATGATCCCGCCGGCTTCAATCAATTGGCCGATGAACTGGAAGCGGAGGCGTTTCTCGAAACAACCCGCAAACTCATGGAGCGCGGCCGATGATCCTACCGGACGCCAACCTGTTGCTTTACGCCTACGATCAAAGCAGCCCATTTCACCCCAAGGCTGCGGCATGGTGTGAAAAAATCATGAGCAGCTCCAGTCCGGTGATCCTGCTGCCGGTGGCGGTGTTCGCTTTCGTGAAGATTTCCACGCATCCGCGAATATTCACCGATCCGCTGTCGGTGGCCGAGGCATCCTCCCACGTCCGTTCGTGGTTGGGCCGGAAGCAGGTGCGCCTGCATGACATGCTACTCGACGATGTGGAATCCGCTCTTACGCTGCTGGAATCTGCCGGAACCGCAGGAAACCTGACCACCGACGCGCAAATCGCTGCCGTCGCCCTCCGCCTAGATGCCGAAGTTCACACAGCGGATCTGGATTTCG
>JBDTNJ010000151.1:0-1602 GCA_039933825.1 Luteolibacter sp. | reverse complement strand
CGCGGCATTTACGAAACTCCCGGTGGCACCATCTTGCTCGCCGCCCACCGCGACTTGGAAACGCTCGTCGTCGATCGCGAGTCGATGCACATTCGCGATAGCCTCATCCCCAAATACGCTCAGCTCGTTTACAACGGTTTCTGGTTTGCCCCCGAGCGCCTCGCCATCCAAGCCCTTGTCACCGAGACGCAAAAGACCGTCACTGGTGAAGTCCGCATGAAACTCTACAAAGGCAACGTCATGCAAGCCGGCCGCCGCAGCCCGTTCAGTATGTATTCCGAAGCCGTCGCCACCATGGAAGGCGGCCAAGAGGAAGCCTACAATCAGGACGACGCCACCGGCTTCATCGCCCTCAACGCGCTGCGCCTCAAGGCGACTGCCCGCCAAGGAAAGTGATATAGGCATTCCTGCCTGTTCTTTAGCTTAACCATCACCGCGCCCGGACTAACCGGTCGCGGTTTTTTCGATCTGTTAGTAGCGATCTCCCGAACTCCATTGGGATTGCAAGAACTTAGCCCGGGTTCACATTCAACCTCACAAACACCCGTTATGGCCGGTTTTGAGACCACTTGGCCGGAAATGGGACCCTAAATTCCTTTCGTTCTCCTGAATTTCAGGTAATTTGAATTCGTTCTGAGGATGCTCCGGCCTCCAACGAACTTCAGCCTTAAAAGCTCAGCCAAATTTGAGTCGATTTGAGATCCGGGGGGAAATCAAGCGACCAAGGCAAGAGTGAAAGGCCCAGAAAAAAGCGCGCGTTGAGAGATCCGGGGGGATATCCAATGCGCGCTTTTCTTTTGTCCCTGAGGTGCCGAAAAACTCATTTCGGCAGCGAACGATGATCACCCGCGAATCCAGTCCTCGCACTCCACGCCTGGGACGCGACCGAGGTGCTGAGTGTTTCCAGTAACGATTTTTGCGTTTACTGCGCGAGAAATTGAGGCGATCCACAGGTCCGCGTCTGGGATCAGTGCTCCACTTGCCTGGAGTCTCGCTTTGAAGCCGCCGAAAAATTGGGCTCCGGCGAGTGAAATGGGGAGCACTTCCAGCGTTCGCAGGAAATCGAGGACGACTTGGCGGTTTTTCGCCGGATCGTGGGACTTTGCCGCTCCGTAAAAGAGTTCGGACGCGGTGATCTCGGTCGTGACGACTGGCGCATACACGGCACGGCGGCGGGTGACCACGCGGTCGTTACCACGGAGAATTTCCACACAGGTGTCTGTATCGAGGAGATACATGGTTTTTACCAGGAAACATCGACTTCTCTCCCGATAGAGCGGGCCTGATAGAGCGCGGCGATTTCATCTTCCACGCTCATGTCGGATTTCCAGCGGCCGGCTAACGAGGTCCATGCATCGGCCACGGAATCCGGCGTCTCTAACACACGGGAGCTAATTTCTGGAGCGCTCACATTTTTCAAGGAACTCGCCAAGCGATGGATAATTTCCCCGTTCATGCTGCGGCGCGAATGTTCTGCGGCCACCTTCAACGCCGCCCCGATTTCGTCCGGAATTCCTTTGATGGTTACGTTCACGACCAGAACGCTAACTCACGAAAACCATAATGCAACCATTTTGGTGGCGAAAGGGTATTTACGAAATC
>JBDTNJ010000150.1:0-4285 GCA_039933825.1 Luteolibacter sp. | reverse complement strand
GGACCATGCTCATGCGACCGAAGACCTGGAGGGCGATGCACTGGGCGCTGGCGATGTAGCGCAGCGAGGGGTGGAAACGGCGTTCGAGGTATTCGTAGGTCGAGGTGATGCGCAGTCTGCGGATGAGCGGATAGAGCAAAAAGGCTTCCAAGAAAAACAGCGGAATCAACACCAATGATGGCGTGGCCCAAAGCATGTTCGACCGGAACGCCTGGGCCGGAATGGCCATGAAACTGATGCTGCTGGCTCCCGTGGCAAACATACTGATGCCCGCGATCCACCACGGGATTTTCCGGTCGGCCAAGGCGAAAGCCTCGCTGCCGGTTTGCTTGCGGGTGAACCACAAGCCGATGAAGGTGATCACCGCGAAATAGCCGAACAGCCCGAGGTAGTCGAGCCAAGCGAGGTGGCGCACCGCGCTTTTCATGGTGACCTGTTGGATCGAGATTTCACCCGGATGGTTCTCCGTGAAAAGCATCTGATTTTTCCCCGATTTGATCGCTGCCCCACTGCCGCCTGGGGTGGGCAGACGTCCGGAATCCACCCAAGTGTCGGTGACGTTGTGATAGATGTGGATCGTCGCGCCGTCGCGGACCGGGCCACCGCTTGCGGCGAGGATGGGACCAGAGTGAAGGAACGTGACACCGCCAGCGACTGCCACGTGGACCTGGCCGGTCTGCACGACCAGCGGTGCGGCCAGCGGCTGAGGCAGGGGACTGAGCACTCTCCATCCCGTGGTGGTGGTGCCGTCGATCGCTTTCCAGCGGAAGGCGCGGGCGGCGGCGATGGGTTGATAGGAGTCCGGCCCTTTCACTTCAAAGCCACCGAAGACATGCACATCATTGTAGAAACAGGCGACGCCCGGCATCAGCACGGGAGTTCCGGGCATCGTCGCCATTTCCTCCCAAGTGCCGGGCTTGTCCAACAGCAACCGAAACACGCGCGATGAGGCGGAATCCGCAGTGGCGGAGGTGGTGCCGCCGAGCACCCAGAGCTGGGCTTGATCCTGATCGGCGAAAAACCCCACGCCGGGCATGGCGAGAGGGAGCGGCAGCGGTGGCAATTGAGTGACGGCGGGCCTGCCGTTTTTCCACTCGATCAGGCGGACCTCGTTGGTGAGACCGTTGGCTGTTATGCCGCCTGCGAGCACGAGTGCGGTTTGTTTGCCGGTGAGGCGGGTGAGGTTTACGGTGGTGTATCCGGCGAAAGCGATCGGAGGGTCGAGGCTAAACGTTTGCCATTCTTCCGCGCTGGAGTTTCCGACCTGGACTTCGGCCGAGGGCTTACCACTGGCATCGAGTCCGCCGCCAACGAGGATTCTATCATCCGAACCACCGACGAACATGCCGGGGCGGGAGACGGGGAGGGGATGGCCTGCAGTGGTGAAGTTGAAGGCGTCGGCGGCGAGCGCAGAGGGAGTGAAAACGAGATACGATAACAGAGCGAGAACAGGCAGCAGCAGTTTGGTGATTTTCGAGAAAGCGGGTGTCATGAGATGGTAGAATTCCAGTGAAGGGTTTTGGTTTCGCCGGGGGCAAGAATTTCTATCGGCCAATGGCAGAGCGCGGAGTCGTGAAGAGGATCAAGCGCCTGCGCGCTCGTTTCGACGAAGATTTTGATGCGGGCCTCGGCGATGGTCGGGTTATGGATGCGCACGTCTAACTTGTCATGCTCGACCTTGATGATCTCCGCTTCGATCTGATCGAAGACGATCAGCGTGCCGTCGTCCGGGCGGACATAGAGCCCGGGAATTTCGGCGGCGGTGAGCATCAGCGAGGTTTCCGCCCAAGTGCTTTGGCGCCATGTTTCGCCGATGCGCTGCTTGCCTTCCCAGTCGGTCATATTCACCCGCTCGCACATACAGCCGAGCGGGGCGTCGCCGAGCGGGTGACTGGCGCTGGGAAGATATTGCGGCAGCCCGCGTGTGATGTCGGCTAACAAATCCGCGTGAAATGGATCGCCGGTGGCGCGGAATAATTTCAACAAGGCCAGCCCCGAGGCGGTGCAAAGGCCGGGTGCGGAGTGTTTGTTCTGGGTGTTGGCATAGACCGAGCCGGTGCTGCGCATGCCCGCGAGGCCGAACATCGTGTCCGGCGGGAATTCGAAATCGTAAGAAACCACCCAACTCGCCAGCTGCCGCGCCGCCTCACCCGCACGGATGAGCCAGACGTCTTCCCGTGTGGCCTCCCAAACAGCGACATAACTCTCGACGAGCGCGTATGCGGATTCCGAATCCGGGTTTTGCAAGGCATCGCCCGGGCCGCCGCATGCGATGCCATGAGTGGTGAAATTTTGATAGAAATGTTCCGCGGATTCGACCGCCGCGCGGAGCAGGCGTTCATCGCCAAAATAGTCTGCCGCATGGACGAGCGCAGCCGGAATGATGGCACCGCTGGTCGAGCCTCCGACGATAATTCTACCATCGAGCGCATCGACAAACTGCCCGAACTGCCCGGATTTCTCCCACATATCAGCTAATTTTCGGGCGACGCCTAGGGTTCCCTCCCGCCAGTCAGCCATTACAGAGATACCGAGCGTTTCCATGATGCGGAACTGGCGGACGATGTAAAAGACCGCGTCACCGCTCTTGCGAATCAGGTGCCAGTTGCCGGTGTGGGCTTTGCGGATGTCGCCGCCGATCCACTCAGTGCCATTGCGGCCGCTGTCCCAGAACAGCCCGCTCGGGCTAATTCCTTCACGAAATAGCCAGTGAAAGTTCCGCATCACGTTTCTGCGGGTCTGGTTACCTCCTAACATCAGCAACGGCAGCGTGGAGATCATTCCGCCGGTCCAGCCGATTTGCCAGTCCTGCATGTAGTTTTCCCGCATGCCCACCGCATAGTAACCGTGCTCCGGGACGAAGTTCAGGCGGTTGAATTTCTCCTCCTGCACTTCAAAACAGGCGGACAAAGGCAGCCCATCTGGCTTGACGGGTGGCGGAATGACTGCCTTTCGCAGCAGGCAGAATCGGTCGTGCAAATCCTGCACTCGCGGACATGCGAAAACCGCGACGCGGCAGGTGATTACCACCTCGTCGCCCGCTAAGAAATCGTGCGGCACGTCATCCGATGGCTGGCCGGAATCGCAGATGTGATAGTTGGTCCTTTCCCGCACGACCGGTGACTGAACGCCGAGCCACGCCTTCGAGCGGTCGCGGTTTTCCTCGATGAAAAATCCGTAATCGCCGAGCTTGTTACCCTGACCCGTAAGTAACAGGAAGCCGCGAGCCGCGGCCGGAGCGTGGAAACCGATGGCGGGAGTGGCCATACTGCCGCTTCGGTCGTGAATGCGCGAGGGACCGTTGCCGATCTCGAGGCGCGGCACATCGCTGATGATGATCGGCACCTCCGGCCCGATGTCTTGGGCAAAATGGAGTTTCGGGGAATAAGGGATTTTCCGCGCAAGGAAGCGGTTGCCGTTGTAGGCGGAGGACGGCATGAGCACGTGGTGGGCGGCGCTCCAGTCGGGAAACTCCATTTCCAGCATCACGCTGGTCGCATCCAGTGTGCCCTCGGTGCAGTGGAAAACCATCCGCAGATCCCATTCTTCGGGTCGTCCATTGACGGCGGTCGATATCACGTCGATATGCCAGACGGATGCGCCTACAGTGATTTTCGTTCCGCGCTCTCCGGGTTCCACGGTGGTCTTGCAAACCATGGTGTTGAAGCGGTCTGTGTCATGTTGCATAATAACCGCGCGCACCTTGCAGCCCAAAGTGTCGGGATCATCGAGTGGTTTTAGGGGAGTCTCCGGCATATTTGTTAGCGACATCCGGAGGACTTTGTTGGTGCCTCAAGCGCAGTGAGCGATCATAGGCAGCCGCGGAGTGGTCCGGCCATACCTGAGTCAAGGGATGGATACAGCACTTCGCTGATGATAGTCTGCCGCTTCGTTTGGTCCTTCAAACAGCCATTTTCTGAAACCCCACCATGGCCGCCATCCAGCCTTCCCACAGTCAGTCAAATCCATCAGTCGGCAATGCCAAAGGACATCGCGGATCGTTTGCGAGCAAGGCCTCGCTATTTTGCCTCTGGGGCTTCATGGCGGTTTTTAACGACATCCTCATTCCGCGCTTCCGCGAGGCGCTCGCGCTTGCCTATTTCCAAGTGATGCTTGTGCAATTCGCGTTTAGGTAGAAGCTTGAACTTGCCACACCCTGATGAAACTTCTTTTTATACTAACTCTCGCCGCCTCTTATGTTGCTGGACCTGCCCTCCAGGGCCAAACCACCATCGCCGTTTCACCCAATCCAACGACCGCCTGGTTCGAGGATGCCCGCTTCGGA
>JBDTNJ010000149.1:0-25816 GCA_039933825.1 Luteolibacter sp. | reverse complement strand
TTCGCCGCTTAGCGGCCATCGAGGCGTTAGGCGAGGCGACGGTCATTTGCGTTGCGACCGCGCCCCACGTGAAATCATTCCTCATCCAGGTGATTCCCCTTTCGCCCATCACTTTTAACTGCTCCGGCTCCAGCCTGCAGGCGGATTCCAATGCATTCGCTAGGGCGACAGAATCGGGCTTCACCCACCATCCGCATTCATGTTCGATCAAACCTTCCCAAGGGGTTCCCGTGGTGGTGATCACCGGGACACCGTAGACAAGCGCCTCCGCCACGGCGATACCGAAATTCTCGCTATAGGTCGGCAGGATAAATAGATCGGCCTGCTCGAAGGCCCGGCGCTTTTCCTCGCCTTCGAGCGCGCCGCTGAAGTGCCACTGCGCGGACAGGCCCGCTCTTTGCACGAGCACCTCGATTTCAGCACGGTGGTCATTTTCATCCGGCCCGACGATTTGCATTTGCCATCCTACAGGCATGACCTTCGCCCATGCATCGACTAACAAAGGCAGGCCCTTCTTTGGGTGGATTCTGCTCAGAAACAGGGCGGTTTTGGGGCCGGTGGACGGAGTCCGCTGCGCGGAGGATGACGGAAGATCAACTCCGTTAGGAATGATTTGAATCGGGTTCTTCAGGCCCAAACGCTCGAATTGTTCCGCCTCACTTGCCGCCGTGGCATGAAGCGCACGAGCCAAACCCAAATCGCGCCGTTGATAGAGCCACCAGCCGAGGCGTTTTTTCCACTTCTTGTGATTGAGCGCCCAAGGTTCCAGCATGCCCCTCGGACTGACCATGCGCGGGATGTTCTTTTCCTTCGCAACCATCGCCACGCGGTGATTCATGGACAACCACAGACCGTGATCATGAATGAGGTCCAAGTCAGCGATCTCATCCAGCGCATCTTCCAAACTTCCCCGGTGTAAAACAAACCGGACGGCTGTGGGCAAATGCTCAGGAACATCAGGCGACCACACGTGAACATCCAAGCCAAGGTCCACCAAAGCATTTGCCAAGCCTGGAACAGAGCGCGCGGGTCCACCGGTTTCCGAACGCAGACTAGCAACCGTGTGAAGGATTCGCATTGGAAATTGAGGATAGTATCGAACTGTTCAGGAGGCCATTTTTATCCTTCAACGCCGCAGCTATCGGTGAGCGGGACAAATGAAAACACTTGAAGTCCCGACAGGAGAAGTTAGAGCAAGTGTGCCAAGCAGATCACGCTTTACCTTTCATCACTCCCATCGCCGTTGCTACTGCCCAATTGCGATACCACGCGTTCATTGGCACAGGGGAAGCCTTCCGGGCGCTATCAAGCAACTCACCGAACTGTCCTTCCATCCACTGTTGGAAGGGGAAGCGAAAGCCGCGCTTGGCTTGATTCCTCACCCATTCCGGCACTTCAGGAACCGCATCCAGCAGAAGTTGCTTGCCTTGGCGTAGCCGCAGCTCAGGAGGCAGCGAGAGCAACGTTTCCGCCAACCGGACATCGACCAAGGGCACTCTCAGCTCGAGCCCGTGCGCCATCGAGAATACATCACTGTCGCGAAGCAGTTGATTGCGCATGTAGCGGGTCAGTTCCAGCATACCCACTGCCGCCCGTCGATCATCCGGCAGACCAAGCTGATGCCAGTCCGGCGGTGTCGGGTGCCGCCCCGTGAACGTTTCGGCAAGCAGCGCAGCCTCCACCGGAGTAAAGATGCCGCGTTGTGCGTGGAACGCTTCGAGCCATGAACCGCCGCCACGCAAAAAAGATGCAAGTCTCCGCCATGGAGAACCGACAGCGCGGGAATCAAGCACCCTCGCCACCAGCGGCCGCAGTGGTCCTAGCAGGCGGTGGACCCGGTGAAATCGCGGAACCCTTTGAAAACTGCCATAGCCGGCGAACCACTCGTCGCCACCAAGTCCGGATAGCACCACCTTCATCCCTTCGCGGTGGGCCAGCTTTGAGACACACCACGTGTTGAAACCGTCAATCGAAGGTTGATCAATTGACGCAAGAAATGCCGGAATTTCAGCGGCCCCTTCTTCAGGCGTCATCTTCCATTCCGTATGACGGCTGCCAAAATGCTCGGATGTTCGTTTCGCCAGCGACGATTCGTCGAAAGCGGGATCGTCGAAGCCGATCGAAAAAGTCCGTATGTCAGCCTGCGGCCCCATCACCTCGCGGGCCAATGCCAATAGCACCGTGGAATCAATTCCGCCGCTGAGAAAAATCCCCACCGGCACGTCGCTTACCAGATGACGACGCATGCTTTCCAGCAAAGCCTTCCGGGTAAGCATCGCCGCATCGCTTTTAGCCGGGATGATGTTAGACGGAATTTCATACCATTGCCGCACCTCGCTGCGTCCGTCCTGCCATTTCATGCAATGCCCAGCGGGAAGTTGCCGCACAGCTTCATTTAACGTGGCAGGTTCAGGCACACTGCCCCAGAGGAAAAAATCACGGAGTGCCGCCGCATCGGTCTTATCGTGTTCCATGCGCAGCATCCTCGCCTCGGAGGCGAAAGTCAGATGGCCATTCTCTTCGCGATAATAAAGCGGTTTGATTCCCAAGGGATCGCGCACCAGCAATGCCTTGCCGGAAGCTTCATCCCAAAACGCGAAGGCAAACATCCCTGCCAACTTTGGCAGACAGGCCTCCCCTTCCCTCACTAACAATCTCAACAACACCTCCGTATCGGAATGCCCGGCGAACACCTCACCCGCCATCTCCAATTCCGCCCGAAGCTCGGCGTGGTTGTAGATCTCTCCGTTAAAGACAAGAACTGCGTGTGGAGCGCCGGTTCCAGCTGACCCGCCTAACGAAACGCAATCTCTCCACTCCATCGGTTGCCTGCCGGCTTCAGTCAATTCAATGATCGCGAGGCGGGTGTGGATCAGAACCACTCCCTCTCCCTGCCACACGCCGTCACCATCAGGTCCGCGATGGTGAAGCTTGGCAATCGCCTCTTCTGCAAATCCGGGCGTACTCACGCCAAATTGACCGGCTATTCCACACATAACATCGTTTACTCCCCACCCCGGTGCCCCTTTGCACCCATGGCAATTTCACGACAGGCTTGATAAGCCGTCTCTACGCTGATTTGCCGAAGGCATAACACATCGTTAGGACATTCGGCTGACATGCAACCCGCACATTCCACCTGGGTCCTCAGCACACGATGTATTTCTCCATAAGGATTCCAGCGGCCCGGCCAGTCTTGAGCGGAAAAAATCCCAACGCATGGCGTTGCGACGGCAGCCGCGAGGTGCATGGCCCCGGTGTCATTGCCAACATAAAAACCGGCTTGTTCCATTAATGCAGCCGATTCCCTCACTCCCATTTGGCCCGCAGCACAAAATCCGCTGCCCCAATGAGCCAATAAATCTCCCGCCAGTAATTGATCCTCTTTGCCGCCCACCACAACGGGCGTCCACCCAAGATCCCGTGACAGTCTCAATCCGAGTTCTGCATAATGATGCGTTGGCCAAAGTTTTGACGCCCATTTCGAACCTGGGCAAATTGCAAACCATTGCCTGCCCGTACCGCTTTCCAAACCACGTTCGCTCAGCCACCTTTCCGCAACCTCGCGCTCTGCGGGCTGCAAACGCAAATCAATCCGGGCTTTTCCCGAAGGAGGAACTAACATCCCATCTTTAGCGAGGCGTCTCAGCAATGCGTCGGTCTCATGCTCCACATAGCTCAGGCTGCCGTCTGCTTGACGCGGCGTGATTTCATCAGGAAACCCGCCCGCTCCAAGGATGTTAGAAAATCCCGCCAAGCGGAACACCATCAAATCGCGCAACCTCCGGGACCGGGGCCTGATCGATGGGACCAGATAGATTAAGGCCTCCGCGCCATCGCTCGCCAGCGACCGTAGTTTTGATAAAGCCGCCAAGGCTCCTCTCGCGGATCCCACTGCCGGGTAGGTCGCGAAGGAATCCACCAAACCCGTTTCACCGAGCACTAAAGCAGGCCCCAAGTGGGTCTCGTGCGTAACAGTTTCACTCAATAATACAATTTCCCGGCCCGGAAAATGTTGGCGAATCGCCTCAATGGCAGGGATTGCAGCAATGGTGTCACCCAGCTGCCCGAAACGATAAATGAGAATCTTAGACTTCATCTGCAGGAATGGAAATTGTCGGCAGAGGTATCACACGGCTACTAGCGCCCTTACTACGTCGTCCCTTGATTCTTGAGGGGCGTCTGGAGTCATTTCCACCTGACATCAATGCACCCCATCTGGGGAAAAATCGTTTCTGCACGGACAACAATCCCCAATAGACGATCAAAGCCGATACGAAAGCCCCCAACATTTTGGCATTGGAGCTTTCCAACAGCAATCCGGACGAAAACAACAGCCCCACTCCAATGGCGATTCCAACTTCCTTTGGCTTCGTTTCACGAATAACCCAGCCATATCCACCTCCAATCAACAGCCCGAACAGAGCGATTGGAACAAACATTCCGGGAACGCCAAAGTCGATGTAACTTTCACCCACATACCCAATTCCGATCGACGCCCCCTCGGCATTACTGGCGACCCGAACCCCCGTAAATTCGTTAGTTCTGTCCGAGTCATGGAACACCATCTTTTTTGGGAAGAAAACACGGGGCATGAAAACGCTGGAGACTGCCTCACCCCACAGCCTCCCACCGGTATGAGGGATGTGACCAGGAACCTGAGTCAAACAATGGCCAAAATACGTCACATAACCCAAACGCATCAATGCCGAATCAAAGGCTACCACAAAAGAATACGCATCAAGTCTCTCAACGGCGCCCTGCAGATAGTGGATACGATCATCGACAGAAACCGTCATTTCCTGAGAGAGGGAACCACCGCTTGCGAAATCCCGATACTCCCCCTTGATCGCCTGCCAAACCAGTCCAAGAAAGACCAAGCTGAGCAGTGCTGCGGCAAACGGGACCCATGCCGATTTTTGGCGCCGCAATACGGAAGCCGAAGTAAGAATCAGCAAAAAGAAAACGACTTTGAAGCCACTGAAAAAGCCCAACATTCCAACAGCCGTTTCAACAGCAGTTACCAGCAAAACCAGACCCCAGCCACGTTTGCGCGCGAACACACTTTCGAACAGCATGAATGCCGCACCAAACCGAAGATAGGCGATCGGATTCCAGAACGTCGTGATTCCCGGAACTTTGAGCCGTGTGATCATAAGATCCACCAAGAGGATTCCAACCCAAGCCACCACCAGCAGGGGTTGGTTCAATCTCGAAAGGTTTTGATCGTGACGCCGTATCTGGCCGGGCCGATACGGAGCCATTTTTCGAATCGAGAAACCCACACTGGCAGAAAATAACCCGATCGCCCAAAGGCTGAGCCAGGTAGCTGTAACGAACTGCGGCCCCCCCAGAAATTTCTCTAGCGAAACTCCAGCGAGTTCCGCCTGAACTACGGGTGCAAAGACCTGCAACCATTGATAGCCACAAATAAACAGTGGCAGCTGGGGTTCACCTGTCCGCCATACCAGACGCGTGAGCAAAACTCCGACAGCAATGATTGAACAGGCGATTGCCACGTTCTCGCCGAACAAAAAAGGCACGGAAAGAAAACCGGCCCCCCAATAGAGCACTTGAGGGACGCTCGTCTGCGCCGCAACCTGGGCTTTTGGCTGGCGTTTGGATACTGCGGAAGCTGAACGAACGGTTGACATGGTCGTTGTTTGATTTTTTGAAATCACACTCCAGTGATCTGATAGACATCGGCCCAGGCTTTGCAAAAGCGCTCTTCGCCAAAACGCTCTTGGTAATCCGCCGCAACCAAGGCCCTTAATTCATTCATCTCAACTGGCTCGCGATCCAGCACCCATGCGATGCCGTGCGCCAGCGATTGATCAGACTTATCCTCGCAAATATATCCATCCACCTGATGGCGGATCATTTCCGGCAGACCGCCGGACGGGAAAACCACCGAAGGAGTGCCTTCCCGTTTCGCCTCCAGCACAACGTTCGCAAATGGCTCCTCCCACACTGAAGGTGCCACATGAACGGCGGCTTGTGACAAAAACTCCCGGGCATTGTTCATCCATCCGTGAAACGTGACCCGATCGGCAATGCCCCGCTCGTTGACCAGCGCCACCAGCGCGAGTTCCGTCTCCGTAGTATAAATCGACCCGCCGACCAAATGAAACCGCAGATCCGGATGGCTGGTGGCCAGCAACGCGGCCGACCTGATAAATTCAAAAACCCCTTTCTCATGGCTCATTTGACCGACATAGATCACATGCCTGAATTGCGGGTCATAGTGAGGATGAGTCGTTTCCTGCATCCCCGAGGGTGCCAGATTATGAATGATCTGCGGAGCACGGACACGCAATACATCCGACGCTTCCGCCACAGTTTTCCAGACATACATTGAATTTGCGACTACTTTGTCCGCCACCTTGATAAAATGCCGCCAAATCAGCATTTGCATGTTGGACGTAACAGGCGCGGCGTCTCCCAGGCGGACAATCAATGGAACATCAATTCGATGCACCGCACGGAAGATCCATGAATAAGTATACGCATTTCCCAAATGAACATGTGTCGGGCAAAATCGCAGTATCTCAGTCGTGACTGCCCGATTGGAGAGAAACAAATGCCTCAGATTCGATAGAACGTAAAAAGGATTTTTCAGGAAAAACCGCTTTGACCAATGAGTGCCGAACGGAATCGGAAAGGTGGCGAAACCCAACATTTCCAATTCTTTCCTTACCGCACCACCATCATACTCAGCGGTAACCCCAACACGCACTTCAGCGCCTTGTTTGCGCAAAGCCTTGAAGACTTCAATATTGCCGCGCTCATGGCCGAACAGCTCGGCGCTATTCAAGGCAGCGAGTACGCGAACTCCTGATAAAGGTTGTCCATTATTCATTCGATTTTGCGTGTCATCAAAGTATGTGTGATCGTTTCCGCCTGTCGCGCCATGCTCCAGTTTTGGATCATCGAATAAGAAGCAAACCCCATCGTTTGCAGATCAGCGCGGCCCATAGCCATAGCTTCTTTAAGCACGGCCCCAAGAGCCTCCGGATCCGCTGCCGGGAACCGCCAGCCATTTACTCCCGGTTCGATCAAATCCACCGCACAGCCAACCTGCTCGCTGGCCGCAACTGCTCGGCCACAAGCCATCGCTTCATTGATAGCCAGCCCCCAAGTCTCACCTGGTCCCCGTGAGGGCAAAACTACCACATTGCCCATGCGATAAACAATCGGCATTCGGCCTTGGTTCTGAAAACCAATAAAATGAACATTGTGTTCTGCATGCTCACGCAAGAATGATTCCATGGCTCCGCTTCCGGCAAAAATCAAATGAACGTTCCTATTTCGACCCATCT
This sequence comes from Luteolibacter sp., assembly GCA_039933825.1. Taxonomy (GTDB): domain Bacteria; phylum Verrucomicrobiota; class Verrucomicrobiia; order Verrucomicrobiales; family Akkermansiaceae; genus Luteolibacter. Next base: position 18,497 of record JBDTNJ010000149.1, on the reverse strand, counting down.
GCTTAAATGCAAACAACAAATCTTCCGGTGCTTTCTTCCGTTCTAACTTTCCAACATATAGAAAAACAATTGCATCATGGGGGATGCCTAATTGTTGCCTCCACTCCAGCGCGGCGTTTTCGAGGGTAGTTGTTGAATCGGAGAAGCGCTCATTGTCGATTGCATGGGGAGCGAACACCAGTTGTCGGTCGCCCAAGCCCATCGCATTGTAGTAGCTGTGATTCCGTGTGCCCACGTGGAATGCGACATCCACATGACCATAGACCCAGCGCAGCAAAGCCCGCCGCAGCCACCGTTTCATCCCCGGCCGCTCATCAAGCAGGGTGGAATCCCCGCGGAAATAGATGGGAATTTTTCCGTGAAAATGTCGTAGCGCTTTCAAGTGCGCCTTCCAGCTCCAGCCATACACTAACAATGCGTCCGCGTTCCACGCTGATATGCGATCATTCAGCGACGGAAGATCGATGCCCTTGAAATGATGGGTTCCAGGATCAGCTGCCACGTTCTCCACAAACTCCGAGTCATAACCCTCCAACAAGGGAATATCCCACTGGATCGCCTGTCCGAACTCGCGATCATGGCCACCATCTACCAATCCCTTCCAGCCGTAATACACCCGTATCTCCAAACCCGGAACCCTCGCGAGCCGCACGAATACCGGGGCATAGTATTGGATGGGATGGGTGCTGATGATGGCGAGTTTCATACGTGGCAGGGGCATCGGGCCCATCGGAGCCGGACGATGTCTATATGGAAAAATGAACGTCAGGCAGATGGACTTGCACTATAAGACCTTGGATACGTCAGGGCTGCCGGGCAGAATTCCCGTGCCAGGATTCAAGCGCCGCCCCAAAAAATGTTAGGAGCTCTTCGGCCTGAGCCTTAGCGGTGTAAGGGCGGAAAGCCTCCTCATTCACCCTACGCGGATTGGCGTATTGTTTGTCTGCAACCCAATATTCGTACATCAGGTCCGCGAGTTCTTCGGTGGTGGTGGTATCATCGAATGCCAGCGGCACGGCTCCACCTACCTTTGCAAGAAGAGTGTGAATGGAACTGGACTTATGGAATCCAACTAACAGCGGCTTGCGCGTGAGCAAATACGGGTAAATCTTAGAGGCAGTGTAACCCGGATCGTTAGTTCCAAGGACCATGAGAGCGCTGGCATCCTGCAAGCATACGAGCACCGTGCTCATGGCAATGCGTTCAGGATATTCGTTAATAAGTGATCCGAAACCGAATTCGTTTGCCACAGGAACCACTTGGTAGGTGGCATGTTTGCCCGAACCATAGTTCGTACCGATGAAATGCAATTGTAAATTATTCAGAAGCTCAGGGGTCCCATGATTGCGCATGGCCGTAAACAAGGCACGGATGGTGGGCTTCATGGCCGGATGAATCACTCCCGCATAGACCCAATGGATCTTGCCATCGTTAGGATCGAAATAATTTTGGGTGATGCCTTCTTCCCGCACGCGGAGGAGATCCCGTTCATCGCCGGGAAATGGCTGGATGAGGGTGGGCATGGCCGGTAGCCATGGGTAACGGGCTGCGATCTGCGGTGGATATGCCGGGGAAACCGAAATGATCCCAGCACAGTGGCGGAGTACGCGGGGCTCCATCCACCGATGGACCAGGTCCATGCCTGCAAATTTGATTCGCCCGCCTGGCGGGATGAGGTGCGGATGTTCGCGGTAGTAGTCATTCACCCATGGGTCCTGATAGTCCAACACGAATGGGACTCCAAACTTCCGCTGCCAGTAAGAGCCAAGTATCTGGATTTCAAAAACGGTCGAGGAAAAGAAAATGAGATCAAATTTCCGCGCCTTCAACAATCGATCACCTTCGCGCCTGAGGGCATTCAGGCTGCGGAATCCTAGCCCCCCCAGCCCGGGAATCTTTCGCCAAAGACCGCGGAGCGGCAACACCGGATGAACGATGACCTCCGGCGGCATGCCATTCGCCAGCCAAGAGTCCTGCGGGCACTGGGTGTGGTTAGGATCAATGCAGAGAACCTCAACATGCACGCCAAGATCCACCAAATGCGGAACGAGCATCCGCACGCGGTGGATATCCGCAGCATTGGCAGGCGGATATTTAGGAGAGATGATGAGGATGCGCATACCAGAGTCCATGATGAATGATGGAAAAGCACCAAAAGCCGGCAAACTATACCCGCCAATTCCTGTCGCGATGGGCCACATAGGCGAGCCACAAAGGTGAAAGCTTGAGCCGGAAGCGCCAGCAGTTGTCTCCCGCGTGCATGTAAACACGGCGTATCCGGAAGCGTTCGGAGGTCACAGAGGAGGCATTGCTGAAAATACCAATCGCGCCACGATAACCCGCTTCTGCTATCATTGGCTGCATTTCCGGCGTGAATTCCCCATAGGGATAACAAAATGCCTCAATGGGTTGGCCAAATTTGGATTCCAAATCCTTTCGGGAGCGTGAAACCTCCTCCACCAGTTGTTCAGAACTGATTTTGAGCAGATTTGCATGTGTGCATGTGTGGGATCCAAGTTCCATTCCAACAGACACGGCATCCCGCAACATCGTTTCATCCATCAATTCCAATCGTGGCATCCCTTTTTTGCAATCCCACCCATTGAAGCCTCCAATTAAATCAGATACCGCAAAAATACAGCATCGTTGGCCGCGGGCTTGGAGCAATGGGATCGCAAGCTGAGAGACGCTTGCATACGCATCGTCAAACGAAATGATCACAGGCTTGGTAGGCAGAGGGACTTTCCCATCGAGCGCCTCAAATAATTCATGGAACGTGATGGTGTTATATCCCCAGCGATGCAAATCATTCAAATGCCGTTCGAAAGTCTCCACCGGTAAGGAAAATGGATAGCCCGTAGGTATCCCTGATTCCAGATGGTGATACATGAGTATGGGAAAATTCACTGGGATATGCTGGGTTTTATCGCTTGAATAATGGTTGTGAGAAGACCGGATGGGCTTTTTGGCGAAAGGGAAGTGGCTTGATCAGCAGACCTAACTTGTGCAAATTCACACCTTCTTGCAACATTCCACTCCAAGTGCTTGCAACCATCGGTCTTCACTCTCCACCCCTGCGAACCCCTGTTCCTTTGAATCTCCAAAAACCGCCCTGCGAACATCGACGAATCCAGCCAGCTGCAACTCTTTTTTCATTGCTTTATAGTCCCACATCCAGAGGTGCTTACTGCCTCCTAAGCTGTTGCAGATAACAGCTCTCAAGCCTCTACTCCGAGAATGAATGCCGAGCATCGTGTTTTCCATAAAGCGGTTTGCAGCATCACAGTCGTCAGAAGCGCGATAGTCATTGATCAAGGTTTCTAGATCAGGAAGCACAAATCTGAAAGTCCCGCCGGGAGCCAAGATACGAAAACTTTCCGCAAGAGCGGTATGAAAGTCATTCAAGGCAAGGTGTTCCAGAACATGCGAGCAATAAAGCAGAGAGACTGTCCCGCTAGATAAGGGCAGCCCCTTCACGATATCGCCATATATCACACCAGCGGGAAATCGTTGCGAATTCTTGCTGACGAAGCGTCCAAATAGAGGGAAACGTTCAAGTCGAAGTGTTGGCGACGAATCGTAGTTTAGCCAACCTGCCGGATCCGACCAACCAGAACCATATTGAACACGAAGAGATGACGAAGTTAACATAAGTATAGTATGACAGGGGTTGTAGATATTTTTTCTGAAAATTAAGCAAATGCCAAATGGATCCGTGGGATCACACTCGGGAGCATCCGTGATCAACTACTCAAATTTTAGATGGCGGATTGTTTACCAAGCGGATACGGGCTGACGGCAGGCGTTACAAACGCCGGGGAGTAAATCGTCCTTGGGCAATTAGCTACTGGCCCAATCCACGCTGGCTCAACCAGATTTTAGCGGTAATGAGACGCACCAACAAAACAGGATTCTCCTGCGCCCAGACAGCGAGGGGCTTCTTCCAAGGATCGGCACCCAGAATATCGGAAAACAACTCACGCTCACCTGCCGAAGGTTCCGCCCAAAGCCGCGCCAGCTCAGGACTGTGGGCAACATAATAATGCCAGTTAGGCCACGAACCCGGTGTTGCCAACTGATCGATTGGTGGCTCGGAGCCCAGCAAGCGGCGAATTTTCCGCTTGAAGACGCTCACCAAAAACCAGAACGCCCGTTCGCTTTCAGTAGCGTTTACCTTCGTGCCATAGTTGTTATTGTGAATTTTGAGAGCTTCCTTCCCGATAATCTTCCCCACGGCAGCGCCAAAGACCACGCCGTTCAATTTCAATTCGGCAGCCAGACGCCCATAGACAGCGAGAACTTCTGAATCGGAAAGTAAATGATCCCATGGCAGCGTTCGCCAAAGCATCAAGCGCCCGGAAGCATCCGCTTCGCAAGCCAAGGGCCGCAAACGCCGGTCTTCCACCGCCAAGCGGTGCGCTGGGTAATTCGCCCGCCACTCTTCCGGATACCGCGTCTCGAGTCGTTCGCGAACCTGTTGCTGCCAGACGTCGCGCAACGGTAGGTTATCATGATAGAATGTGTAATCAAACGGCGCAAATTCATATAATGGGAGGTTGCGACCTAACAATTTGCGATGTTTCCGGTTCAACATCAGACCTTTGAACATGTAGTCAGCGTAGCATCCGGTGAGGACCACCCCGGGTTGCTCGGCCTTAAGCCGATCGATCGCGCCGAGATAATGTGCGTCGAGTATGGACCAGAATCCTCCCGCGATCCGCACGGACTCCTCGGCGGTGCGCCCATAGTAATCCGGGTCGCGCGGAAGAGCATGATGTGCCGCCCCTGCCAGACGCGCCAGCTTTTGTGCGGTGTAAAACTCGGGGTTAGGCTCGTCATATAGCGTGAAACAAGTGACTTTGGCCGGATCTTGCGCCCCGAACAAGGCAGCCCGCGAATCCGCCCCGCCGCTCAACATCAGCACCGGTTTGCCAAGCCGCGGATTCGTGCGTCGGCGCACGGCATTGCGAATGGCTATGGCCAGCGCTTCAGCCATGGCCTCCGCGTCATTGGATGGAGTTTCAGTCAGAAACTCCGGCTGCCAGTAGGTCCGCTCCTGCTCCAAAACGAGCGGCTGTGGTAGCCGCCAAGTATAATGTGTAGCGGGATGCAACGCATGGATTTGTTGATAGTAAGTGAATGGGTGTCCGCCGTAAGCCGTGCCGAAACATTCCGCCAACGTCAGTTTATCCAACTCGCAAGTCTCGCCTTGCTCCTTCAATGAGTCCGCCAGGACATCCGTATGGGAGCATAGGCCGAAGTTGCACCCTACCGATTGATAGATCGGGTAAACACCAAGCCGGTCGGTGACGCAATGCAAACGTTGATGGAGAGGATCAAGAATGATCACGCAAAACGCTCCGTTGAGCCATTCGGCAAGTCCATCAGGATGCGTCAGCCATTTTTCAAGAATCAAGCGACATGCGAGTCCGCCCGCGTAAGGCAAAGTCTCCGCTCGCTGCCATTCGGTCTCCTCAAACGACACCCGTCCGCCAAGTAAAACCTTCACTCCGGACACAACATCGGTGGCCGGCCCCCACAGCAACTGTGAATCCACCCGTGTGACGGCAAACTCTAGCGAGTCGCAGACGCCGGTTGTGTGGGTTGTGTCCGCCGTGAATGCGAGCCGTTTGGCTGAATCTTCCGCCAGACCAGCTACACGGCTCCCTAAATAAATTCCGCTCATTGGATTTGTGTGATGATTGTCAGAAATTCAGGCCCTCTGCGGAAGCAACAGCAGGCGACGCAAAACCGACTGAAAGGGCAGATAGGGCATCAGTATTTCAAGCCGTCCTTTGAACGCAACCCGCAGGGCGAGCGTATAACAAGCCATGAAGAGCATCCCCCAGGCGATCGATTGATAAAGCGGAATCCGCGAGGTGGAATCCGGATGACCTCCAAGCAAACAGACGATCGTGGCGCTTGCGGCAGCAGCGACGAGTGCCGGGGTGAACGCAAGGAGCCAGCCTCTCAAACTGACCGCTTCAAGCCGCCGTAACCAGAACGTCACGAACGCCAATGCCAGGCACTGCACCGAGATGGATGCGATCAGATAAGCGGCAAGTCCGTGAGGCAAGGCCAACCACAATGCGAGACCAGTGCCGCAGAGGATGAGCGCATCCGCATACAAACAGAGTTTCTGCTGTTGCCGGGCTAGCAGCAACATGTAACTGGCCTGACACAAGGCGCTGGCCACTCCCCAACCCATTGCCCAAGGAACCAAAGGAATGACTTCCAACCACGTCTTGCCATAGATCAAACTCACGACCGGAGTGGAAAGCAGGCCGAACGCCGTCGCCAGCGGAATGGTTGTCCAAGCGACCGTTTGCACCACCAACATGCTCACCCGTGCGGCGTTTCCCTCGGTGTTTCCGATACGGGTGAGGATCGGATAGATGGCATACAGAAGTTGGCTGGCCAATTTAATACAGAACAACTGGGAGAGCCCAATTGATCGGTTCAATAGGCCGAGCGAGGCGAAGCCGATAATGCCTGCCAGGGTGCTGGACTCCATCAGGGTCCGCCCTTGGACCACCAGTCCACTGCCCAGGCGGGTGACACCAAAGATAAAGGAAGGTTTGTAGAGTTCCCATGACCACTGCCAGGTGGGACGCCAGCGCAGTCGGAAAAACAGGTCATAGATGAAAGGCAGCGTCACCGCCATGCCGGGAACCAATAAAGCATAGGTGCCACACCCGCTCCGCGCCATGCCCAAAGCGAGCACCGCCGTGAGTGCCAGGCCTGAGGCATGAAGGATACGCAGGGTCTTCCAATCGAAATCCCGCTCGATCATTTTGCGCCGCAGCTCGCACGGCCACTCTAACACAAATGACACCGACATCACGTGCAGCAAGGGTGCCACCGCGGCCCATGTCGGTGACCAGCGGAGGGCGACAGCCACCCCATTGGTGACGACAAACATACCGAGATTGAGAACCGCTCCCGCAGTGAAATGTTCCTGAAAGCAGGCGTCCTCGATATCCTTGACCTGCAACGCATGGGAGATGAAGTTACCGAACGCGAAAATGCTGATGAATCCTACAATGCTGGTGACAAATCCGAACTGGCCATAAGCCTCCTTCGGTAACAAGCGGACTAACACCAACATGGTCGCAAACTGCAGACCATCGCGAAAAAGGTTGAATCCTGCATTCCAGATGACGGCGGAACGGGCCTTGGAGGCAAAACTAGTCATTTAGGTGAAGTGCTGCTGCTGTATCGAATGGCGGAGGACCATCTCTGGGCGGGCAACTCAAATATGCGGAACCAAATATAGGCCCCGATCATCGATACAACCAAGGCCACGGCGGAGGCAGCTATTTGGGCAGGCATCGGACCAAGATTGTAGCGACCCGCGAAATTGATAATTCGTCCGCCCAAAAGCACATGAACCAGATAAAGTGAGTAGGAAATGCTGCCGAAAAAGAGGAGGGGCTTTGGCATGGGAACACGAACATAGGCGATCGCCAGTGAGGTCAGGGAACCAGCAAGCATTTGTTGCCAAGACAGGCTCCAGATCCCCAACGCAGCAGACACAATGATTCCCACCAATAAGATCCGACTGGATATGCCCCCCCGGTCATGAATAAAGGCGAGCATCCCCATCACGAACAAGGGAAGGTATGGAATGATCCAAACCTTCGGTACAGGCAGCAATGATAGTAACAGTAGAGTGGAAATCGTGAAACCCATACTGCGACTAGCAGCGGTGCAGAGTGGTGTCACCAGTCCCGCCACGAGATAAAATTGAAATTCGATTGCGAGAGTCCAATACACAGGTTGCAGCCAAGCCTTTCCTAGTATGCCATTGGCGAGTAGCGCATGCAGCCCCACCTGCAATGCGTCGTAAGTGGGAGCTTGCCCTCGGAAGCCGGGCATGAAAGCAGATAGGTGCCATAGTAAAATAGCCAGAAGCACGCTTGCTAGAAAAGGAGGATGCAGTCGAGCAGCACGCTTGAGAAGGTAGCGTCCATAATCTTTTCTGATACAATACCGTGATCGGGCCAGCGAATATGGAATAATAAACCCGCTGATCACAAAAAAAACATCAACCCCAAGCTGGCCGAAATAGGAAGCTTCTTGAAAGAAATTTGGACGCATTGCATTGGTGAAATGAAACACGGCGACGGCGATAGCAGCGATACCTCGCAACGCATCGAGGATTTCAAGACGAGAGGCATGGGGTGTAATCAGAGGGGCGCTTTTCATATTTGTTAACCAAAACTCACCAGAGGTCACCCGCTGAGACATGGATGAACTCAAAACTTGATAGAGTCCAGCCACTTTCCTTCGCGTGCATGCCACTCGGCAGTTTGCCGGAAACCCTCCGCGGGTGTTGTGGTCGGTGCCCATTCCAAAAGTCTCCCAGCTTTTGATACATCGGCGGAAGTGTCTTGCATGTCAGCAGCAAAGGCGGGTTGGTGATCGATATTGGCTGACATTCCGAGATGCTGTTCCAGTGAATGGATCATTTCATTCATGGTCACAGGCGTATTGCCGCCGCCGAGGTTGATGATCTCGTAGCCCAGAGGCTTGAGCGCGGCGAGCGTGCCGCGGGCGATGTCATCGATGTAGGTAAAGTCGCGGGTCTGTGTGCCGTCCCCGTAAAGGGCGATCGGCTGGCCACGGCGGATCCACTCAGAGAAGCGAAACGGTGCCATGTCGGGCCGACCGGCCGGACCATACACCGTGAAGTAGCGGAGAATGGAAACGTCGATACCGTGGAGGTGATGCCAAACATGGGCCAGCGCTTCGGCAGCGAGTTTCGTGGCCGCATACGGGGAAATCGGGCGGGTGACGTTGGCGCCTTCCGTGAAGGGCATCGGCTGGCCAGCGTAGAGGGATGAGGTGGAGGCGATGACGAATTTCGAAACCGAATACTTGACCATGCGCTCTAGCAGATTGAGTGTGCCCACTGTATTGGTCCTCATGTAAACATGCGGGTCGGTGATCGAGGCCCGGACGCCGGCACGGGCGGCGAGATTGATCACCGCATCAAAACGATTCACCTCGAAGATCCGGTCGAGCGCGTCGCCATCCTCAATATCCATCTCCACAAAGCGGAATCCGGGGAACTTGAGGAGGGGTTCGAGCCGATGCTGCTTCAGCTCCGGGTCGTAGTAATCGTTGAGATTGTCCAGACCGACCACTTCATGACCTGCATCGAGGGCAAAATGCGTGGTGCGTGCGCCGATGAACCCAGCGCAGCCAGTAATGAGGAGTTTCAAAATATTTGGATTCGGTTTTAGATAGAAACTGAGGGACTGCGGGAATCAGCCTGGTCATCGTATTTCTGTGGGGGGTCTGGCGATTTCCCGAAGGACTTCATCCAGCTGGACGGGCACGGTGCCCATGTGGGCGACCACACAACCTGCGGCAATATTGGCGAGACGGGCGGCATCCACTGGTGCGGCACCGGCGGCGAGCGCCGCAGTAAGAGCGGCAATCACGGTGTCTCCGGCACCGGAAACGTCGAAGACTTCGCGAGCATGGGTAGGGATGAGTTCCTGAACACATCCGTTCTGGCAAACTGCCATACCCTCCGCACCTAGGGTGATCACCAGCAGCTCAGGAGTATAGATTTCGTGAATCCGGCGGCAGACAAGATCCAAGGGGTATGGCTCATCCGGGTGAATGCCGGTGATCCCGGCAAGCTCCAAAGCCTCGGCACGGTTGGGAGTCAGTAAACCACTGTTACGAAAGCTGAGCCGGCGGGAAGGTTTCGGGTCGATGGCGACAAGACGCTTGGTTTCCGCTCTTTCGGCAAGTACCTGATCCATGATCTGCTGGTTGATCATCCCCTTGGCATAATCAGATAGAATGACTGCGTCCGCCGTGGCAAGTGCCTGAGTAAGAGTCTGCGGGAAATCCCCGTCTTGAGTCATCTGATAGGAATGACTCGATGCTTCACGGTCAATGCGGCAGAGTTGCTGCCCACGCGCCATGACACGGGTTTTGATGATGGTGGGAGCGGGTGTGGCCATCGGTTTCCGCGGCGCTGCGACCTGATGCTCCAGCAGAATTTGGTAAAGTCGTTTGCCGGCATCGTCATCGCCCAGGTGTCCGATGACCGTGGTCTGAACGCCAAGATTGGCGAGATTCAACGCGACATTGGCAGCACCTCCGGCGGCCCAGGTATCCCGCGAGGCATGAACAACCGGCACGGGTGCCTCAGGAGAAATCCGATGAACATCCCCCCAAATGTAGTGGTCCAGCATCAAATCTCCGATAACCAGAATGCGGAGATTGGAAAATTGGGAGATGAGGGAGAGCATTTCAAAGAGCTTTAAAACATCAGGGACCGGAGCAGCCCTGGATTTCACCATTTTGCGGAATCCCAATCGCAGGCATCGATGCCTTCGAGCCACTGATGGAGAACGAGCGTGTGAACCTCTTGAATCCGGGCGGTGTTAGCACTCGGAACAATGATCTCATGATCGCATGTTCCGTTGGCCTTCCCCCCGTTCTTCCCTGAGAGCAGGATTGTTTCAAGACCTCGCGCGCGAGCCTGCTCGAAAGCGGCCAGCACATTAGGGCTATTTCCGCTGGTGGTGAAACCAACAAAAACGTCTCCGGATTTTCCCAAAGCTCTGACCTGGCGGGCAAAGATCTGGTCATATCCGTAGTCGTTTGCGATGCAAGTCAGTGCGGTCACATCGGAACTGAGGCAGATGGCCGGAAGGGGTGGACGATCGACCTGATAGCGGCCGACCAACTCCTCTGAAAGATGCAGAGCATCCGCCGCGCTACCGCCATTTCCGCAGGTGATCAGTTTGTTGCCGGCTCTCAGGCAGGAAACAATGGCCTCGCCAGCAGCTGCGACACTCTCGGACAGGCACCCGCATGCGGTAAGGACGGACTGAAGCTCTGCAAGCGAGTCAGAGAAGGATGGCGGTGTGGACATGCGAATGGCGGAGTTGATAGATTCGGAAAACCCAAGTGGGTAAGGAAACAGAGCCTCGTTCAGCCCCGCAGCAATGCTCAGGCATCGCCAAGGTAGCGGCCCGGAATGAGATAATCGCTCACGTAGTCGCGAACCGCGGCCTCAAGCGGGAAGCCCGGGCCGAACCAAGCTGTTGCCTTGAGACGGGAGATATCGGCACATGTGTGATATTGATATTTGCCTCGGAGAGAATCCGGCAAGTCGATGAACTCGATGTTCACCGGAAGTCCCAATTGATTGAAGATCGGAGTGATGAGCTGAATCCAAGTGGAGGCCACGCCAGAGCCAAGATTGAAAAGACCCGATGCTTCCGAATGCCCGCCGAGATGGATCGTGGCATCGACCGCATCTTTCACGTAAAAGAAATCGCGCATCTGCTCGCCATCGCGGAAATCCGGATGCTCGCTCTTGAAAAGCTGGACTTTGCCGTTTTCACGGATCTGCCCGAAGGCCTTGTGAACCACACTGCGCATGTCGCCCTTGTGACTTTCATTAGGTCCGAAGACGTTGAAATACTTGAGGCCGACGATGCGATCCAACCAACCCATTTTTTGCGCGTGGAGATCGAAGAGGTGCTTCGAATATCCATACATGTTGAGCGGGCGGAAACGGTGGAGATCTTCTGAGCGATCATCCATCCCGGCCGTGCCATCGCCATAGGTTGCGGCCGAAGATGCGTAAACAAAACGGCGCCTGCCCCGGATGGCCCATTCAGCGAGTCGTCGTGTGAACTCGTAATTGTTCTGGATCAAATATCGGCAATCCTTCTCCGTAGTCGCCGAGCAGGCACCGAGGTGATAGATGGTCTTGATATCAGAAAATCGTGGCGAGTCGAGTGACCTGAGAAGATCATCCGCTTCGATGTAATCTGCGAAACGCAGTGGCACGAGGTTTTTCCATCGGTCGTCCGTCCCCAGAAAGTCGGAGACGATGATGTCATCCAAACCGCGTTGGTTAAGCGCCCAAATCAAGGCACTGCCGATAAAACCCGCGCCTCCAGTAACAAGTGTCTTCATGAGTTGAATGGAGGAATGAGATTAGGACTGTCCCGAACCAACCGCGCCACGGGCGATGAGGGACGTGGTGGAGTGACCGGCGACGAAAGGCAGAATATGGATCTCGGTTCCGGCCTGAACCAACGCCGCATATTCAGAGCGATCCAAGGTTTCGGGAGAATAGTCGCCCGCCTTGGTGTAAAGATCCGGACCTAGGGCGAGTATTTCATTTGCGAGGCGCGGCCCTTGGAAAATAAAGACGGCATCGACAAAGCGCAGACAGGCGAGAGCGTAGGCGCGGTCGGCTTCCGAATTCAACGGACGACTGGCACCTTTCAGCGTGCGGACCGATTCGTCGCTGTTAATAGCCACAACGAGCAAATCCCCTAACTCGGCAGATTTCCGGAGGTATTCGAGATGGCCGCGGTGCAGGAGATCAAAACAGCCATTAGTGAGAACGACACGTTTGCCTCGCGTGCACGCGTCTTCCCGCAATTCAATGCATCCGGGAAGTCCCATGACTCGGTTGGATGGATCGTCAATCAGCATGATTTTTGGAGAATGAGAGACATGGCGGACAAAAGCGAATCACAAACCGGGTATTGGTCCAGCAATCCGTGTTCGTGAAGTTCCTGGCGGAGGTCTTCCAGTCCGGTTGCGACGCCAACTGCTTGGGTTCCCGTCGCTACCGCCGTGGCAAGATCCGACCACCGATCTCCCACGTAACAGACCTCACCCGGTAACAGGCCGAAATCGAGCATTATCTCGGATGCGAAGCGAGGAGATGGCTTTCGATAGATTTCGGGGGCATCAGGAGCCTCCGGAGCGAGGCAGACCCGCTGGAAAATCGAATCACCCAAGCCTAGCAGCTCAAGCATCCGCATATTGCAGGCCTCAGCGGCGGCAAGATCAAACAGACCGCGGCCAACCCCTGACTGATTGCTGTGAATAAAAAGAAGGATCCCCGCATCAAGCGCCGCCTTCAAGCCAGCCACCACCCCGGGAAGCAACCGCACATTTGCAGGGTCGTATAGGTAAGGAACGTGTTCGATAAGAGTTCCATCACGGTCGAGGATGAGAGCTTTGATCGGGTGAGTTAACATTCGAGGGGACTGTGGGGTATCTGAAAAAATGGAACGGCCAGCGCTAGCGTTGGGCGAATACCAGATCTTTCAACATCGCCTCCTCAAATGCCTGCCAGGCGAGATCAGCATCGGGGATGCCGCGAACGGCACCTTGGGCAACACGGGCGTAGGCAGGGCGAAAGCGTTTGAGTGCGGCCTTCCAGCGAAGGTTCCGCCACTGTTCCAAACCACCTCTGGAGCCGCTGCCGATTAGGCTGCTCGCCCCGGAAATCCAAGTCCCCTTAAAAGCATGAACGATTATGCCACCGGGGTCCCGAAAAACGGTGTGATCGAATGAAAGGGCTTCCCCGTCAACCCGATAGGAGCGCGGTGGGGGTTGGCCAACAAACTTCATGCCAATGGAACCCATACATTGCTCAGGGAGGTGCTTGAATGCCTCCAGAACGCTGGTGGAATCCGAGAGATCCCACTCGAAAAAAGCGAGGTAGATAGATACCCCATCGTCTCTATCAACACGCGCCGCAGTCCCGGTGGAACAGTGTAGCTCCGGAAGAGCGTTAGCGACGATTTCAGGGAGAGGAGTGGTGGAGGAAGACGGGGAAGAAGTTGAGAGTTGAGAGTTGAGAGTTGACGGAGAAGAAGGACTTTGCGCGGTGCCTGTGGCTTGTTCCTGCCCCCTGACCTCTGTCCCCCGCCCTCTGTTTTCTGGTCGATAGACCAGCACTGGCTGGCCAAGGCCGGCGGGGGCCGGATGCATCCACCAATAAGCCAAGCCTTCGATCCCGCCAAGGCAGAGCCCGAGGAGGAGCATGGCGGGGGCGAGGCGCATGGGAGGAAAAGTTGAAAACTGAAATTGGGAGAGCTGAAAGCTGAAATGAAGACAGTGATCAGAATTCGGAATGAGCGTTCGCGAATTTTTAATAACGCGAAGCCGGCGACTGGAATGGCCGGAGGCAAAGCAGAAATGACGAAGAATTAGCCTCCGGCGGGAGAAGGGGAAGTCGGCGCGCCACGGCGGTCACGCCCTACCATTTCTATGGATCGGCGTGCTACCGCCCTTGGTCAATTCTCCGCATGGGTCGGAAAAAACCGGATTATTCAGGGCGTAGAATTTCATCTCCCCAACGAACACTGTTGGAATGGGTTACGAAGATGTTCCACCACCTGTCCTTTTGTTCAAGAAAATTTGAACATATTCGCAGTGCAGATTTTGCAGTGAATGACGGGGTCAGAGGTCGGAGGCTTAGGCATCTGAACAAGGGCACCAGCTTTTTCCGTAACGCCACGACTGCCAACCTTCATGCCACACCACGAAAACACCGCCTGGCCTTGGCCTATTTCTCGGATTCGCTGCCGTAAGAGGCACCGTAGGAACCATAGCCGTAGCGATAGGCCTTGCCATAGCGGCTGGTCTGGTAGTTCCCGTAGGAATAGTTCTGACCCATGAGGCGCCGCTTCTCGGAGAATCCATTGAAGACGATCCCGCTGGGTAGATTATTATCATTTTCCATCATGGAAATGACGCGGCGCACGGCACCTTTCGGAACATAGTCGGCCCGCACGACAAGGCAGAAATTGTTCACCATCGGGATGATGATGCGGGTATCAGGAACGGCCAGCAGCGGCGCGGAATCGATTACGACGAGGTCGTAATTGGCAGCGGCGGTTTTCAAAAACTCCTCAAGCGAGGCGGCGTTGAGCAGCTCACCGGGGTTGGGAACGGATTTTCCGGCAAGCATCAGGTGAAGATTCGGTGCCCCGGTATCCTTGAAAATCGCTTCATCGAAAGCCGCTTGCCCGGCAAGAACCTCAGCGACGCCATTGTGGTGGAAATCCCGCTTGAGGCCGAACACCTTGTGGACCGCTGGCTTCCGAAGGTCGAGATCCAGCAACAGCGTGCGTCTCCCCTGTTGTGCGGCGGCGAGTGCGAAATTCGACGAGATCAAGGTTTTCCCTTCGCCTGGGAGAGAGCTACTGAAAAGGGTAATACGGCGTTTTTTTTCATCACCGAGCAGAGAAACCGAGGCCCGCAGCACGCGGAACATTTCGGCAACCGTGGTCATGGACATCGCGTCGCGGAAAACCAGACGCGGATCCCAAAGTTTACAGGCTTCAGGCTCGTCAGCCGCGCCGTCGCGTTTGCGGGATTTCCCGGAGAGCGCTTTAGCCTGAATATCGGAAATCGCGGCGAGGGCAGGCAGCCCGGTTTCTCGCTCAACCTGGGCAACGGTGTGAATTTTGTTATCGAGGCGGATGAACAACATGGCCAGCAAGACCCCGATCGCTAGGCCTCCAACTGAGGCCATGGCGATCACCTTTGAAAAGACCGGGGAAACCGGCAGGCCGGGCAACTGAGCAAGGCTGCTGATTTTGACATCGGATTCGACCTGCTGTTGGTTGATATCCGCTTCGTGAATGCGGGTGAGGATGCTGTTAAAAACGCTGGTCTGACTGCCGATTTCGCTCTCGAGCACATTGCCCCGGGCGATCAGAAGGCGCCGGGCGGTGGTCAGCTTGCTCATTTCATCGCCGCTCGCTACCTTCCATTCGGCGGCATGGCCGTCCCAATACTCGCGGTCCACAGTGGAATCGCGAGCGGTTTCAAACTCTGTGAGAAAGCGCTGTTGAAGGGAAATCTTTTCCGCCATGGCGGTGACCATCCGTGGGTGCTTCGGCAAATAGCGGCGGCCCAACTCAGCCACCGCCGTTTCACGTGCCTCCAAATCCCGCAAAGTGAGCAAGGCACGCTGATAGCTGCCCATGGCGCTTTGGGCGGTTTGCAAGCGTTTCTTGGCCGCATCGGATTCATCGATGAGAATTTGCAATGAAGAATTACGGCCACTGCTGCGGTCTCCGGTCACTTCCGCCTGATATTCGGTGGCGATGGTATCCGCCAGCGCTTTTGCCACCTCGGGGCTTTGGTGAGCGATGGAAATATCGAGCAAGCGGGTGCCACGGCGCACGGAAATGGTGGTCCATGATGAAATGGCACCCGCGAGGGATGCCGGTGACGGAACGCCCCCGGACTCCTCGGCTTTATCTTTCTTGGCAAACCACTTGTCCGCCCACTCGGGCAACCACGTGACCGCCTTGGGCATCAAGCCGGGCAAAGCGCGAATCTCCGGGCGGGAGGCGACTTTTTGTAAAAGTTCGGGGCGCGAGATGCGTTCGGCCACGGTGTTCATGGCTTCCAAGGTGCGATAGTCCATTTCATCGACCTGATCACGTGATGACATGACCGTGGAAGTCGCCTGCTTGATCAGCAAGGTCGAGCGCGTCTGATAGCTTTTCGGAGCCTTGGACAGATAATAAAATCCGCCAAGTACGCCGAGGATCAAACCGAAAACAATCCAGTGCCAGCGCCCGAGGAGATCCTGGATCAATTGTTTGGTCTTCTCGCGTCCCGCTTGGCGGGTAATGCCATCGTCCATCAGGTCGTCATCTTCGAAGTCTTCCAAATCAGCGGATTGGCGGCGGGAGCGTGGCGATGGAGGCATGGTAATGGTAAAAACTGAAATGCTGAAATGCTGAGACGCGGAAGAGCGGGGGGAAGGGATTCAGAAGAGTCTCTCGGCGACGGTGACGACATCATCGGGCTGCAACAGGAATGGACGGTCCCCGCGTTGTGAAACCTCACGGAAATCAACGATAGTGACGGTGCCTCTGCGGTTGATGCTGACTTTTTTCGGATTGGCAAGCTCAGTCAGCCCACCCGCCATGGCGACGGCGTTGACCAGATCAAGGCGGCCATTGAGCGGAAACAACACCGGGCCCGGCTTACCGACCTGGCCGAGCACGGAGACGGTCTTACCGACAAAGGCACTTTGATTGACGATGACCCGGTCACCGGGGGCGAGCTTGACCCGACCGGAACTGCCTTGGATGGACTCCATGCTGAAAGTGGCGGTGGTGCCGGATGCGCGGACCAGTGAAATCCCATTGGAATCAGCATTTTCCGTGAGGCCACCGGCGGTGGCCATGGCCGAAGCGAGGTCCAGATTTCCCGAGACCGGCATCGGGATTTGTCCCGGGATTTTCACCGCGCCGATCACCGATATGTATTCCGTGGCATATTCATCCACCGTCAAGGTGAGCTTGGGATCGACCAGATAGTCCTTGGCATAAAGCTCACGGATCTTGGCTGCGGCCGAGGCAACAGTAGCCCCTCCGACTTCCACGGAACCGATGAGAGGAAAGGATGCCTGGCCCGTTTTGAGAATGCGCACTTGGACGGAGAGATCCGGCTCTTCATAGACGTTCATCCGGATGACATCATTGGGCCGCAGAATGTAGGTGCTGTCCACGGCCTCGGCTGCTGCATGAACAAATCCTGAGGCCAGCAGGGAGCAAAGCAAAAGGCGCTGAAAGAAGATGGAAATCATGGATGGGTCAAAAGAGGGTGAGGGAAGTTACGAGATCCGGAAGTAAATTATACGGAGGACTGATGCAGGGCAGAATGCGAGGCGATGACCTAGGCGTTCCTTAAAGGGTTCCTCGCACATGTCCTAGAAAAAAACGAGAGCCCCTTTCAAAAACTGCGGTTGATACTGATGCCCGATTGAAAGCCATCCCAGGAATTCCTTGCGCCGTTGTCCTGATTATTGTAGCGCACGAAAATGCCAGCGTAGGTGGTATTGCTCAGGATCACCATTCCGAGAGAACCGTCGACACTATAATAATTCCTGTCCGGCGCGGCCACAGGCGGCGGCGCTGAGCCGTTGGCGGAAGCGACCGTGTAGGTGTTGGTGTCATAATTCAGACCCAGACTCAAGGTGGCCCGGCGGATTTTCCGATGATATCCCAAGCGGAGGGAAGTGATGTCGCTATACTGTCCTGCCGTGTATGAGTCCGCCTGCGTATCCTTGTAGAGCGAGAAACTCATCCCCCAGAGCTTGGATGCGCGGTAATCAAGTGCGATGGACGCGGAGACCGTGGGATCGGCCGTGCCGCCGTTCTCGTAGGATGCGAAATTCATCCCTACCTGGGAATTCATGGAAACCTTGGTGCTGAGTTTGTAATTCATGCTCAGAGTAGGGCCGATCGAAGTCCGGGCGTTCCCATCGCCTTGTGAGCTATAAGTGCTGCGTATGCCCGGGCCAAACTCGGTGAGCGCTGAATATTTCCACAAGGCCGAAGCGCCGAGAGTCACATTTTGCGTCTCATTGAAATCTCCGGTCGTCGTGGAAAAACTATCTGAAAAATTTCCGGTAAGCGAAGTCTTGGGACTCAGGCGGTATCTGGCCGTGAGGCCAGCGTTGTAGGTCGTCTGATCGACCAGCGCGGAGCCATAGTTGCGATTTGCGCCATGGTTGAATTCGATGCCAGCCTGCCCTGTGAGGGTGAGGCGTCCCGCTTCGTAGTTCGCCGTGACGCCCGCGCCTTGATTAAATCCACTGAAGTCGGTCTGACTGAAGTATTGGTTATACATGCCGTGGTAATTACCACCGAATGTCAGTTGGGACGCCTTGGATTGAT
>JBDTNJ010000148.1:0-25401 GCA_039933825.1 Luteolibacter sp. | reverse complement strand
TGCGCCTAACCATCCGCGATTCCAAGGGGGCGACCGTGATCGAAGCGATGCACCCCTCCAAACGCACTGCCACCTATCAGGTAGTGGCGGGTGAAACACCTCCCGTGGTCGAAGCTCTCGACCTCAAGGGCCCCGATGGAAAGCCCCTCACCAGTGAAATTAAAATTCCCGCAGGCGTAAAGCGGCCTCTGCTAGTGATCCACCCTGCGGAAAAGGCCGGGACTGGCCTCCGACTCATCGTGCTGGAAGATGACGTCAGCAATTTCGAGTGGGGGAGCACGCGGTTCATCAACGCCACCGACAAGAAGATGGTATTCACTTATGAAAAGCAAGTGGTGGAGCTGCCACCTTCAATGGAACCGGTGCAAACGCGACCCGGTGGAGCCAGCCGTAACATCGAGGTGAAATTCTTCTTTATCGATCGGCCCAGCCGTCCTTTTTATTCCAGCATTTGGGAGCACGACCCCGAACTTCGCATGCTGGTCTTCCTCGGCCCCGGCTCGGATCCTCGGATGGGACCCGTCGCCATGAAGATGATTCCCGAAGATCGCAGGCTTATCAATGCCGCAGCAGAGGCGGCCAAAGCAGCGAATGGTTCCAAGCCGTGAAAGTATCGGACAGAACTCTCCAACCAGACCTATTGACGGTCGCCGGAATCCACCGCTCCGTTTCCCCGCCCTCTGGTCCGGCCCAACGGATGTTTCAGCTGGCTTCCTTCAAAAGCGATTTTCTAGCAGCAGAATAAAAACGCCGCACCAAAGTTCCTCGCTATGAACCAATCCCGCCGCACGTTTCTACAGACCACACTCGCCACCGCTCTTGCCAGCCGTGGCCTTCATGCTCAGGCCGTTCCTGCGGGCCGCAAACTTCGCATCGCCGGGATTGGCGTGGGTGGCATGGGTTTGTCCAATATGACCAACCTCGCAAGCGAGGATATCGTCGCGCTTTGCGATGTGGATTACGCGTTTGCCGCATCGGCCTTCGCGAAATTTCCCGCAGCCAAGCGTTGGAAGGACTTCCGGGAAATGCTGGAGAAACAACCGGAGATCGAGGCGGTGATGATCGCCACCCCGGATCACACCCATGCGGCCATCGCCCTCGCCGCGCTTAAGGCAGGCAAGCATGTTTACTGCCAGAAACCGCTGACGCATGACATCCATGAGGCACGCCTGCTAGGTAAGGCCGCCGCCGGGGCGGAAAATTGCGTCGCGGTGATGGGAAACCAGTACCATTCATCAGCCGGTGCCCGCAAGATGGTGGAGTGGGTCCGCGCCGGTTTGATCGGCGACGTTACACGGGTGATCGCCTGGTGTTCGCTCAATTACCGACCCTTCGGCAACGCCCCGTGGTCCACTCTAACGGATCGCCCGCCGATGGAAACCCCGCCCGTGCCGGAAACCCTGGCCTGGGACCTTTGGCTTGGAGCCGCAGCGGAGCGGGCCTATCACCGCACCTACCACCCGACACGCTGGCGCGCGTGGTGGGACTACGGCTGCGGCATGATGGGCGATCGCGGGGTTCACACGCTCGACGTCTCATGCTGGGCGCTTGATCTCGCCAAACCATCCACGATTGAACTGCTGTCGATCGAGGGGGCCAACGAGTTCATCCATCCTGACAAGGCACATGTCCGATATGAATTCCCCGCCCGCGGGACGTTTCCCGCCATGCGGCTCGATTGGCATTCGGGCGAGCGGCCGAAGGAAATCGATGAACTCATTCCCGGAGGAAAGGCCGGCGACGATCAAGGCGGCGCGGTCATCATCGGCAGCCGCGGAATGATCAGCCATGGCACCTACCCGGGCGGCAGTATCGCCCTGCATCCTCAGTCCCTCGCCGAAGCCGCCCGCGCTATCCGGCCATCACTGCCTCAGATGCGAGGCAGCCACGAGGCGAACTGGGTGGCTGCCTGCAAGAAGGAGGGGCCGGTCTCCTCTGACTTCGTCTATGCATCCGGCCTCACGGAACTGACCCATCTCGGAAATCTGGCGATCCGTCTGGGCGGCAGGATCGAGTGGGATGCCGCCGCATGCCGGGCCACCAACCGCCCCGAGGCGGACGCCCTGATCCGCATGCCGCGCAGGCAGGGATGGGACCTTTGAGAGATTTCTAACAATGTAAAAATGATGAACCGGGTTCCCGATCCCTTCCGTGAAAAACGACAGGAAAACGGCATCCTCGAATGCGAATTCCAGGGTGAGAGCGTGCCAATGATTCTTGGTCACGAGGCCGTGCGCCTTGCGGCGAAAGACTGGAAGACGTTCAGTTCCGACGCGCCGTTCCGCGTGCCCATCCCTTCGGAGGAGAATGTCAGGACCATGCGGCAGTTGCCGATCGAAACGAATCCGCCGGACCACACCGATTACCGTGCGATCGTCGAGCCGTTTTTCCGACGACCGAAGGACCCGGAAGTGGTCGCGCGGGTGGCCGAACTGATCGATTCGATGCTCGCCGATGCGATCGGCCGCGACTCCATCGAGATCGTGCGTGAGTTCGCGCTGCCCTTGCAATCGCGCGCGCTGACATTGCTGCTCAATATTCCGGAATCTGAAGCGGAGATTTGGATCGGCTGGGGCATTCATGTGTTTCATGACGGCGGTTCCGGGGAAGAAAAGGGATCCTCGCTTGAGACCTATCTGCACGCGAAATTCGATCAGGCCGCCGCCGGTCCCGGCGATGATTTTTTCAGCGCGCTCACCTGCGCGACATTCCGCGGGCGGTCGCTTACCCGCGAAGAAATGATGGGTTTCGCCAACCTGACATTCGCCGGCGGGCGGGACACGATCATTCATTCGATCTCGTCGGTGATCGCCTATCTATCAAGGCATCCGGAGGCCTTGGAGTTCCTGCGGGAGGATCCGGCGCGTATCGTCCTTGCGGGCGAGGAATTCTTCCGCGTTTTCATGCCGCTCACGCATATCGGCCGCGTCTGTCCGGTGGAGACCGATGTCCACGGCGTTTCTGTTAGTCCCGGTGGCCGCGTTTCGCTTTGCTGGGCGTCCGCCAATCAAGACGAGTCGGTTTTCGACTCGCCCGCCGAAGTGCGCCTCGACCGCAAACCCAATCCCCACCTGTCATTTGGCTTCGGACCGCATCTTTGTCTCGGCGCACTCCATGCGCGGCTGCTTCTCAGGACCCTGTTGCTGAAGCTCACCCAGCGAGTCGCCACCGTCTCTATCCTCTCCGCCACGGAACGGATGGAGAAAACAGCCGGATACGAGCGCCAGGTGGGCTACGACGCGTTGTCTGTCAAATTTGCTCCCCAATCATCCCAACCATGATATCACGTGAACAGGTTCTGAACCTGCTGGAAAAAAATCGCTAGATCGCCCGCCCGCCATGACCATCACGATAAGGTGGGCTGCGGGTGGAATCGGCGCAAATCCCAACCCATTATGAAAACTCCGAAACTCCTCGCCTGCGCCACCACGCTGCTGCTGGTCGCGATGCCCCCGTCCTACGCCGCGGCACCCTTGCCGCGCAGCACTCCGGAGGCACAGGGCGTTTCCTCCACGGATATCCGCGCGTTCGTCGAGGCGGCGGACAAGCAGGTGGACACCATGCACAGCTTCATGCTCGTGCGGCATGGTCACGTCGTCGCAGAAGGTTGGTGGAAACCCGAGTCTGCCGACAAGCCTCACGTGCTGTATTCCCTGAGCAAGAGTTTCACATCCACGGCAGTCGGACTGGCGGTGGCGGAGGGGAAGCTGGTCATTGACGATCCGGTGCTGAAATTTTTCCCTGACGATGCTCCCGCCCAGCCGTCGGACAATCTCAGGGCGATGCGCGTGCGCGACCTACTCACGATGTCCACCGGCCACCAGTCCGAGCCGAAGTTCACGAACGGTGAACCGTGGGTGAAGTCATTCCTCGCGCATCCCGTCGAGCACAAACCGGGAAGCCATTTTCTCTACAACTCGCCCGGTTCCTACATGTGTTCCGCCATCGTGCAGAAAGTTTCCGGGCAGACGGTGCTCGACTATCTGCGCCCGCGTCTGTTCGAGCCACTCGGCATCGATGCGTTAGAGTGGAGCACGAGCCCGCAGGGCATCTCTACCGGTGGTTGGGGCTTGTTTCTGAAAACCGAGGACATTGCAAAATTCGGCCAGCTCTATCTGCAACGCGGCCTGTGGAATGGTAAGCAACTTATTCCTGAGTCATGGGTCAGCCAGGCGACCTCGAAGCAAGTCCCTAACGGTAGCGATCCAAGCAGCGACTGGAACCAAGGCTACGGCTTCCAATTCTGGCGTTGCCGCCACGACGTCTATCGCGGCGACGGCGCGTTCGGGCAATTCTGCATCGTGCTGCCTTGGCAGGATGCCGTGGTGGTCATCACCGCCGACACCAAGGACATGCCGGCCGAGCTGAACCTAGTGTGGGAAAAACTGCTACCCGCCTTCCAAACCACGCCGCTGTCGGCAAATCCGGACGGGGTGGCTGCGCTCAACAAAGCTTTTGCCAACCTCTCCGTCCGCGACGGGCACACCACAAATACGATCCTATTGCCGGGTGCGAGGTAATCGTCACTGAAAATCCAACTGCACGAAATTTCAGAGACAACTGCAATCGGCCTGGGGCGGTCCGGGAACGTCCATTGGCGCATCCGCCAATGGACGTCTTG
This sequence comes from Luteolibacter sp., assembly GCA_039933825.1. Taxonomy (GTDB): domain Bacteria; phylum Verrucomicrobiota; class Verrucomicrobiia; order Verrucomicrobiales; family Akkermansiaceae; genus Luteolibacter. The sequence goes on along the minus strand of JBDTNJ010000148.1, from coordinate 20,780 downwards.
ACGGATGGCACGCAGATTTGCATTGCTCATAGCGTCAAGCCCATGAAATCCAATCCATCGTTCCAGATCTCCCGCCGCTCGTTTATCCGCCGTTGTTCGGCGACTGCCGTCGCCACCGGCCTACCGCTGTGGTTTGTCGAGCGCGAATTGGCCCTCGCGGAGCAGCCTGCGAAGCTGGTTGTTTCTCCCAATGACCGCCCATCCATCGCTCTTGTCGGCTGCGGCGGCATGGGCACCAACGATGCGAAGGACGCGCAGCGGTTTGGCGACATCGTGGCGGTCTGCGATGTGGACCAAAAGCATCTCGACAAAGCCGTCGGCGTGTTCACCAAAGACGGAAAAGTCCCCGCAAAGTTCACTGATTTCCGTAAGCTGTTGGAGCGCGACGACATTCACGTCATCATCAACGGCACTCCGGACCACTGGCACAGTCTGGTCAACATCGCCGCCGCCCGGGCGAAAAAGGACATCTATTCCGAAAAGCCGCTCACTCTAACTATTGGTGAGGGGAGGCACGTCGTCAAAGCCGTGCGCGACAATCAGGTAATCCTTCAAACCGGCAGCCAGCAACGCAGCAGCGTGCGATTCCGCATGGCTTGTGAACTGATTCGCAACGGCAGGATCGGCACGCTCAAGGATGTCACCGTCTGGCTTCCCGCCGGCCGCCATGGCGGTCCGTTCACGGGCAAGCCTGTTCCCGCCGAGTTGAATTGGGATTTCTGGCAAGGCCAGGCACCGCTCGCGGACTACATGCCGGAGCGCTGCCACAATGAGTTCCGCGGATGGTATGACTACTGTGGCGGCACCATGACGGATTGGGGCGCGCACCACATGGACATCGGCTACTGGGCGATTGGTCTGCCCGCGCCAACCGAAGTGGAAGGCAAGGCGGTCGTCATGCCCGTGCCCGGCGGTTACACGGCGATCAGCGAATACGAGGTGAAATTCACCTATCCGAACGGCGTGATTTTCAATGTCCGTACCACCCGCGACGACGATGGTAGCGGAAACCCTATCAATCTGGACGGCCAACGCAATGGCATCCGTTTCGAAGGCTCCGAAGGTTGGCTCTGGGTGAGCCGGGAAAAACTCGAAGCCTCCGACCGCGAACTGATTGCCAAGCCCCTGCCCGAAGGCGCGGAACGCCTTTATTTCAGCAACGATCACAAGGGCAACTTTTTCGACTGCATCCGGTCCCGCAAGGATCCGATCTGCGATGTGGAAATCGGCCACCGCTCCGCCTCGGTCTGCCACCTTGGGACCATCGCGCTCCGCACCGGGAAAAAACTCCAATGGGATCCCGATAAGGAAATCTTCATCGGCGATCACGCGGAAGAGGCCAACCGTTACGTCGTCCGCGAAATGCGTAAGCCCTACGACTACAGTTTTGTGGGTTGAAGGGTGGAAACCACGCTCGAAAATACTCATGAAAATACTGCTGCTCGCCGCACTCGTCGGCATTTGGACACCCGTCGCGTTCGCGGAAGCTGCGCCCGCCAGCTCGGGAAAAGCTACATCCCTCTTCGATGGTAAATCGCTGGCAGGTTGGGAGGCGTTGCCACCACTGCTCTGGACCGTCAAGGACGGTTGCCTAACGGGTGGCGACGGAAACAAAATCCCTTACAACGATTTCCTCTGCACCACGGCCTCCTATTCCAACTTCATCCTCTATCTGAAGATCAAGCTGACGGGCGATCCTGCGACGGGTTTCATCAACTCGGGCATCCAGATCCGCACGCGCCGCGATTCTGCGGGACACGAGGTTTGCGGCTATCAATGCGACTACGGCGAGCCTAACTGGTATGGCGGCATCTATGACGAAGGCCGCCGCAACAAGCTCATGGCGGCCGCGGACATGGCCGCATTGGACTTCGCCATCAAGCCCGGGGACTGGAACGACTATGTCATCAAGGCGGACGGCAACCGCATCCGGACGTGGATCAATGGCGTGCAAGGGGTGGACTACGAGGAGAAGGAGGCTAACATCGCCAGCGATGGTCTGATCGGCATTCAAGTGCACGGCGGCGGCAGTGCGATCGTGCGGGTGAAGGATGTTTTCATCGAAGAACTGCCACCGACGCCAGATGCCGTCACCTGGGAGAAACTCGGGGGTGTGGAAGGCCAGCGTGCGAAGCTCAGTCCGAAGGTGGATTTGGTCAAACCACTCGGCTCGGCAGGCAGCCCGCTCCATCTCAACTTTGAAACCGGCCCACTCGAAGGTCGGAGAATCGAAGGCGATGCCAGGGAAGGGCAACCCGTTAGGGGCAACGCCGTGGCGCGGCAGTAGGTGAGCAATTCCAGCTCAACATCCTCACCAAAAAACGACGGCACCGTGGAACTGGAGACTGACACCGCGCTGACTTTCCGTAATCTCACCGAGTCGGTCCTTATTCCGAAAAGCGACATCAAGAACCGCCTGAATTACGACAACGCCCATATCAAACTCTACGACGAGTTTACCGAGGATCGCTATCAAAAAGTATTCGCCTGGGGGGAGGGGGCAAGGCGGCTGGTGTCCGGTAACGAACCCGTATGGTGAGCCGATTGGCGGATCCGCCAATAGACACCTCCTGCAGATTATGTCCTTTTCAAATTCAACCCATTGGAGATCCGATAAGATGATTTCCGGTTTATCCATTGGACTTTTGACGATTCGGCAAACAAGGCTTGTCAGTGAAATTTGCGTGAACCCAAAAAGCCTTCCTCAACGTTATGACAGGTAGCGCAACATCATCTAACATAAACGGCCGCTGGTCGGATCCGGCACCCATCGTCGCCGGAATCCCGACGAAGATTCATTTTAACCAACCCTGCAAACTCCTAAACTGAACTCATAAACTAATGGCTGCCATCCCACCACCCTCATCTTCCAGCGCCCCGTCCGAAAACGGCGGCACCGGCTACCGCTTGCCTTTCGCCATCATGACCGTGCTCTTCTTCATGTGGGGCTTCATGACCGTCTGGAATGATATTCTCATCCCGCGTTTCAAAGAGGCCTTCGATCTGACGTATTTCCAGGCGATGCTTGTCCAGTTCGCATTCTTCGGCGCGTATTCCGTGGGCGCTTTGGTTTATTATGTCATCTCGGTTTTCACCGGAGACCCGATCAACCGCATCGGTTACAAAAACGGAGTGATCCTCGGACTGCTCATCGCGGCGGGAGGAAGCGCCCTGTTCTATCCGGCAGCGGTGATGGTTTCGTATGTCTTTTTCCTGATCGCCCTGTTCGTCGTGGGGCTCGGTTTTGCGATGCTTCAGATCGCGGCCAATCCGTATGTCACCATCCTCGGGCCGGAGCGCACCGCGTCGAGCCGGCTGAATCTCTCACAGGCGTTCAACTCGCTCGGCACCACCATCGGCCCGATCATCGGCGGCTGGCTGATCTTTCAGGTCTTCAACAAGGGCGGCACCGCCCATGGTGCGGACTCGGTGAAAATCCCGTACCTCTGCTTCGCCGGAGTGTTCGTAGCATTGGCGGTGGCGTTCAAATTCGCGCATCTGCCGAATTTCGCCAACTCGGAAAACATCAGCCGCGGCGCGGGCGCACTCAAGGTGCCGCACACGGTGCTCGGAATGGTCGCCATTTTCATGTATGTCGGTGGTGAGGTGACCGTCGGCAGCGCGGTGATCAACTTTCTCGGTCTGCCGAAAATCGGTGGTCTGCCAAACGAAGAGGCCAGCAAGTTCCTCGCATTCTATTGGGGCGGTCTGATGGTCGGCCGTTTCATGGGTGCATTCGCACTGGGTGACATGCGGAGCTCCTTGAAAAACACCCTTGTGGCATTGACTCCGGTGGTCGCGTTCGTGGTCATCTGGCTGTCCTCCGGCCGTGAGAACGCGCTGCACTACGGCGTGCCGCTGGCGGTTTTGTTAGTTGCGTTCTATCTCGGCGCGGCCAGCGCGCGGCGCATGCTCGCTTTGTTTAGCGCCCTGATCATCGGTTTGCTGATCATCGGCATGGTCGCCGAGGGAGATCTCGCGAAATGGTCGGTGCTGGGTGTCGGGCTGTTCTGTTCGGTGATGTGGTCGAACATCTTCTCGCTGGCCATCGAGGGGCTTGGCCCGCTCAAGAGTCAGGCATCCTCGCTGTTAGTCATGGCCATCCTCGGCGGGGCGATCCTGCCGCCGTTGCAAGGTGCGGTGGCTGACAAGATGGGCATCCAGTTTTCCTTCATCGTGCCGATCCTCGCCTTCGCTTACGTGGCCTTCTATGGCATCAAGGGCTGCCGCATCGGCCGGGGCGCAACAACATGATGTCCTTCAATTGTTTTCGGCACATCGTCAGCGTCATTTTCATGACCTGTGCGCCGTTTTGCGCCGATCCGTATTCTGCAGTGGGTCAAAAGGGGCGGGCATCAATGTCATGCTGCCTGCCATCGCACATGCTGTTAGCGTCACAATGGATTGACCTGACCGCCGCTCACACAACCTGACAGAAAAACATCAACTCCTGAAACCGCGAAACATCATGGCCTCACCGACCGGCAGATTCTTCGCCCATTGGTTTCATCAAAATTCATTTCCCGTCGATCCACCCCCAAGCTTACGAGATGATGAACATCTGGACCCAAGATTACAATCCCCTGCATCACGCCAGCCTTTCGACGCTGGCGGCGACGCTGCCTGCGATCGTTCTTCTTGCCTGCATCGGCATTTTTAGAATCCGGGTGCATTTTGCTGCCGCCGCCGGGCTGGCGTTCGCCCTGTTCATCGCCATTTTCATTTACCGGATGCCGGCTGATGCCGCCATCGCAAGCGGTTTGTATGGAGCCGCTTTCGGGTTGTTTCCGATCGGCTGGATCATTCTGAACGTGGTGTTCCTCTATCAACTAACGGTCAAGCGCGGGCATTTTGATATCCTTCGCGGGAGCCTAGTCTCCATCGCGCCGGATCCGCGGATCCAGGTGATTCTGGTGGCCTTCGCGTTCGGAGCGTTCCTAGAAGGCATGGCCGGATTCGGTGCGCCGATCGCCATCACGGCAGCCCTGCTGCTGCAATTCGGATTCAGTCCCCTGCAGGCGGCATCGTTGGCGTTGATCGGCAATACCGCGCCGGTGGCGTTCGGCTCGCTCGGCATTCCAATCACCACGATGGAGCAGGTGACCGGAATCGACGACAAGGTCATCTCTGCCATCGTGGGCCGACAACTGCCGTTCTTCGCACTGATCCTGCCGTGTTGGCTGGTGGTCGCTTTCGCCGGTTGGCGCGGGCTGCGGGGCATCTGGCCGGTTGCGCTGGTTGCCGGGCTGGCGTTCGCGATTCCGCAATTCCTGGTCTCGAACTTTCACGGCCCGTGGCTGGTGGACATCATCGCGGGAGTTTCGTCGATGTTCGCCACGGTGGTCTTCATCCGTTTTTGGAAACCGAAAGACCGCTGGAGTGTTTCGGGGCGGGAAATCGTGGTGGGAGAAGCCAGCGAAGGACCGTTGAACGCGACGTTATCCAACAGTCGGAGCGAAACCTTCCATGCATGGCTACCCTGGATCATCCTAACACTTTTCATCTTTGTCTGGGGCACCCCACAGAGCGGCAAGTTTTTCGACAGCCTCTACCTAGCGAAAATCCCGGTGCCGCATCTTGATGGTGTGGTCCAGCGCGTGTCGCCGATCGTCGCTGCGGGAGTCGGTCCGGAAGCCGCGCTATTCAAGTTCAATTTCCTGTCTGCAAGCGGCACCGGAATCCTGCTGGCCTCGTTGCTGGCCGGCGTGTGCATGCGTTTTTCCCTCCGCGAAATGTTCCAGGTCTATTGCCGGACCGCCTGGCAGTTGAGGCTTTCCCTGCTTACCATCGCCACCATGCTGGCGCTCGGGCATGTGACCAAATACAGCGGAAGCGACGCCACCATGGGCCTGGCGCTGGCCCAAACCGGCGCGATGTATCCTTTTTTCGGGACCCTGCTGGGCTGGATCGGGGTGGCGGTGACGGGTTCCGACACCTCGTCTAACGTCCTCTTCGGCAGCTTGCAGAAAATCACCGCGCAACAGATCGGCATCAATCCGGCGCTGATGTGCGCCGCGAACACCTCAGGAGGTGTGATGGGGAAAATGGTGGCGGCGCAAAGCATCGTGGTGGCGAGCACGGCGACCCACTGGTACGGTCATGAAGGCGAGATCCTGCGCCGCGTTTTCCTGCACAGCCTAGCGCTGGTATTGCTCATGGCGCTGCTGGTATATCTGCAAGCCTATGTTTTTCCATTCACCTGGCTGCTGGAGTCGCTCAAATAGCCGTGGCCAGGAGTGAACCGCTGCGGGCACCAGCATTGGTGGATCCGCCAATAGACGCGTTGTCGAAATCCACGCAAATTGTCACTGCGCGTGGGAAATCCCATGAAGAAATCAACTCGCAATCCATTCACTTGATCCCGGCTCCGCCGATGGCGTTACCAAGCGCCTCAACCCGAATACCAAGGCACTGTAATCCTATCTGAACCCATGAAGATTTCACCTTTGACAATACGCGCGCAGTCGCGCCTATCCCCAGGAGGGCTGGTCTGTCTGGCCGGATGGATGATGGCGGCCACTCCAGTTGCCCAAGGGAACAGGCCTCCCACCTCGGGCGACCTTTTCAGCCATTCGTGAACCGTCGGCCCGGCGTATAATTCGGGTCATTCCGCTCCGTAGTGGGCTGGAACGAAAATAGCAATGAACGACGACGACCACCAAGAAGGCACATCGATGCACCGCCGGAAGTTCCTCAGGATTTCCTCCATCACGGCAGGCCTGGCCGGCGGCTTCAATAGGGCGGCAGCCGAGATGCCGGAAAGTCCCCAACAGAAATCTGCGGCGGAGCCGGAGGAGAAGTTCGTTCTGCGCCTGAGGCGGCCCTACAACACGGAATACAAGGGCACGCACAACAATCAGGTGGCATTTCCGCTAGGTGGGATTGGCGCGGGAATGGTCTGCCTCGAAGGTACCGGTGCCTTGTCGCATGTCTCGTTGCGCAACCGTCCGGAGATGTTCAACGAGCCCTGTGTTTTCGCGGCGGTCGCCATCAAGGGAAAACCCGAGTGGGCGCGGGTGCTCGAGGGTCCGGTCCCTGCTAGGAAAATCTTCGGCCGTCCCGGCACCGCCATGGGTGATGTGGATTCTACCTACGGACTGCCGCGTTTCACCGCAGCCACCTTCCGGGCGCGCTTTCCATCGGGCATTGTTAAATTGGAGGACCCCGACATGCCGGTGCAGGTGGAGATCACCGGTTGGAGCCCCTTCGAGCCGGGTGACGCGGACAACGCCAGCCTGCCCGTCGCCGCACTCGAGTACCGCCTGACCAATTCCAGCAGTCAACCGCTTGCCGGGGTGTTTTCATACAACGCCAGGAATTTCATGGCCGCACCGCCAGCGGAAAATCCCAAGGGCGTGCGGCCCATCGAGGGTGGCTTCACGCTCTGGGGTGGCGCGACCAAGGACCATCCGTGGGAGGAAGGCGCGTTTTCTGCCACGGTTTCGGAACCAGGAGTGAAAGTGAACCACGCGTGGTTCCGCAGCGGTTGGTGGGACGCGTTGACAATGGCATGGAAGGATGTGGAGGAGGCGGCCTGTTATGACAGAGCGCCCGTCGCCGAAGGCACGCCGAGCCCGGGCGGTTCCTTGTTCGTGCCGTTCGAACTCGCTGCCGGCGCGTCTAAAACCATCGTCGTGCGGCTAGCATGGTATGTCGGCCAGACCAACATGCATATCGGCCTTGATCTTCCGGGTGCCGCGCCCACAAGCCCGACCCACCATCGCCCGTGGTATGCCGGGCGCTTCGCCGACATCAACGAGGTGAGCACATACTGGCGCGGGCAATACGACAAACTCCGCGCCCAATCGTTCCGTTTCAGCGATTGTTTTTACGACTCCTCGCTTCCCCCAGAGGTGCTCGAAGCGGTCGCTGCGAACCTAACCATCCTCAAGTCGCCCACGGTGATGCGGCAAACCGACGGACGTTTCTGGGCTTGGGAAGGCTGCTACGACGATGGCGGCTGCTGCCCCGGTTCCTGCACGCACGTGTGGAACTATGCGCAGGCGCTGCCGCACTTGTTTCCCAGCCTCGAACGCACCCTGCGCGAGACCGAGTTCGGCCCCTCGCAGAACGAGGCGGGACACCAGACATTCCGCAGTGGCCTGCCGATCCGCCCGGTGGATCACGAATTCCACGCGGCCGCCGATGGCCAGCTCGGCGGCATCATGAAGGTCTATCGGGACTGGCGCATCAGCGGAGACACCGATTGGCTGCGCAAACTCTGGCCGCAGGTGAAGAGCAGCCTCAACTACTGCATCACCACCTGGGATCCCGAACACAGGGGCGTGGTGGAGGAACCGCACCACAACACCTATGACATCGAGTTCTGGGGTGCCGACGGCATGTGCACGAGTTTCTATCTCGGCGCGCTTCAGGCGGCCGTAATCATGGGCAAGGCAATGGGGGACGAGATGCCACTCCACGCGGAATTGTTAGCTCGTGGAGCCAAGGTCGCCGAAACATCGCTGTTCAACGGCGATTATTTTTTCCAGAAGATCGACTGGAAGGGCCTGCACGCCAAGACGCCGCTCGGGAAAGGCGGCGGCATGAACAACAGCCAGTATCCGTCGGAAGCGGCGGAGTTGTTGGAGAAGGAAGGCCCAAAATACCAATATGGAACCGGCTGCCTCTCGGATGGAGTGCTGGGATCATGGATGGCCATGGTCTGCGGCGTCGGACAGGTTCTTGATAGAAAAAAGGTCACCTCCCACCTGAAGTCGGTGCACACCCACAACCTGAAACACGATCTATCAAAATTCGCCAACCCGCAGCGTCCCGGTTACGCCTGTGGCTCGGAAGGCGGCTTGCTGCTTTGCACCTGGCCCAAGGGCGGCAAGTTGTCCCTGCCCTTCGTTTATTCCAACGAAGTCTGGACCGGCATCGAGTATCAAGTCGCATCGCATCTCATGCTGATGGGCCAGGTCGAACACGGTCTGGACATCGTGCGCACCTGCCGCGACCGCTACGACGGCGCCGTGCGCAATCCCTTCAACGAATACGAATGCGGCCATTGGTATGCCCGCGCCATGTCCTCCTATGCCCTCTTGTTCGGCCTTGGCGGCGCGCGTTACGACGCCGTGGACAAGGTCCTGTATCTCGAACCACGCATCAAGGGTGACTTCCATTGTTTCCTCTCCACCGCCACCGGCTATGGCACCGTGGGCGTCAAAAACGGCAAGCCGTTTTACACCGACGTTTCGGGGAAACTCGCCTTCTCGGAGATCAAATACACCCCGGCCGCCTGATGATCTAACTATTTTCCAGAAATCCAACCACTCACATCAAATAATCCCATGAAACCGAATGACCTATCCCGAATATTCACCATCACTCTTGCGGGGTGCTGGCTCGTGAATCCACTGTCCGCGCAAAGCTCCTTCAACGGGCTGGACCAGACGCTTGGCAATCTCTATCGAACATCCGACGCGCAAAGCCGCTCGCTGAGTCCGGAAAACTTCACCGGTGAGAAAGGCAAGGGCGGGATGGCCACCGAGGGCACTGGCAAGGAACCCGCCCGCGAACTCGGTCAGGGATGGAAAGTCTCGCCCAGTGTTTTCATCAAAGAAAAAATCACCTGGACCTTGGGCGAAATCACCGGTCCTGGCAGCATCCAACAGATCTGGATGACTCCCACCGGCGACTGGCGCAAGACCATCGTGCGCGTCTATTGGGACGGCGAGACAGAGCCGTCGATCGAGTGCCCGGTGGGCGATTTCTTCGCCTGCGGAATGGGCAAATTCTGCCAGATCAACTCGCTACCGGTCTGCGTGAACCCCGGTAGCGCGTTCAATTGTTACTGGCCCATGCCCTTTCACAAGAGCGCCAGAATCACCATCGAAAACACCGATGAAAAGCCGATGACCCTTTACTATCAGGTCAATTACACTCTAGCGAAAGTCCCGGACGACGCAGCGTATTTCCATGCCCAGTTCCGCCAGGAAAGCCCGCTCAAACAGAAAGGGATCTATACCATCCTGGACGGAGTCGAGGGACGCGGACAATACGTCGGCACCTATTTGACATGGGAAGTGAACAGCCCCGGATGGTGGGGCGAGGGCGAGATCAAGTTCTTCATGGACGGGGACAAGGAGTTTCCGACGATCTGCGGCACCGGCACCGAGGACTATTTCGGAGGTTCTTATAACTTCGACACCAAAGGCCCGGACGGCAAGAACCGCTACACCGTTTTTTCCACACCCTATTCCGGCCTTGCGCAAGTGATCCCGGAAACCAAGGTGTATGAAGTCGGCCAAAAGTTCGGCCTCTACCGCTGGCACATCACCGATCCTGTGCGTTTCGGCAAGGACCTACGCGTGACCATCCAGGCCTTGGGATGGCAAAGTGAAAAGCGCTACCTGCAACTCCAGGACAAGGTCTCATCCGTGGCATTTTGGTATCAACAGGAACCCCACAAACCCTTCCCCGCTCTGCCCAAACTCTGAAGGAGACGGACGTCCCGTCCATGATCGGGGCAGTTCGTCCTGAAATCCACCGACACTTCCAGGTCGTCCACGTCGATGAGCCGACGTCCGACGGCGTCCTTGATATGACGGACGCGTTCGCGGATGGCGAAAATCTCGCGTGGGGCGGACCAGCCGTGGAGGTGGAGGGAAAGCGTGCCCAGGCGGGGTTTTCATCGATGGCCGCCCAAGTGGCAGGTCCGGCGGCCTTGCGTTTGACCGTCTGGCGCGCCTCGTGGTGAGGTCGGTTTAGGAGCCCATTGGCGGATCCGCCAATAGACGCGTTGTGGGAGGGCGGGCAGATTACTCATGTGCGTTTGAAAGCCCTTCACGAAATCAGCGCGCAACCCATTCAAACGCGATGCTTGCCGCCTGATGCCGCTTTTTATCGCCCTTTTATCAAAAAATAAACCCCAACTAACATGTTTAACCCTAAGATGATGACGCATTTGACGAAGCCACTGGGTTTGAGTAATCCCAGCGGCCTCGTCTGCCTTGCCGGATTGATGATGGCGGCGTCTCCAGTCGCGGTGAGTGCCGCGACCAAGCCGTTGGCGTCGGGCGAGCTGGTTAGCTTTGCAGGCACGTTTAATCTGAGCAGCATCAAACCCGGAACGGGTGCGACCGTCAGCATGGACCGGTTGAAGGAGTCCGGTTCGCCGGCCGTCAAAGTCGATTTTCCTATCTCTGAGGCCTATCCCGGCATCGAGTTCCCGATGCCCGCCGGTGGTTGGGATCTTGCGGGTTACGGCGGCGTCCAGGCGGATGTCACCAATCCCGGCACGGCAAACGTCTCGGTGTATTTGCGGGTCGATAACGCCTGTGAGTGGACGGAATCCCCATGGAGCGTCGAAGTGCTCCGCTTGGATCCCGGCGAGACCAAGCCGTTGAAGGTGGTTTTCGGCAAGTCGTTCGGCCAGAACGGTTTTGCCCTCGACCCCGCGCACGTCACGAGCATCCGATTTTTCGCAGGTCCGGTCTCCGCGCCGTTTTCCGTTCAGATTGCCGGCCTGCGGGCAGTCGATCCAAGTGCCACCCCTGCAAGTGCCGCACCGGCCCAACCCAACGGACCGACGCCTTATCCGGACCCGAAGAATGAAGCCGCCTGGCCGGGGAAAGGCCCGATCCGCTGCTTTGGCTGGATGGTGGAAAACCGCAATTATTTCTGGACTCAGCGGGAACAAAATCAAGGAGCCGTTGTTTTCGTCGGCGATTCCCTGACCGGGGGATGGAAAGGCCCCATGCTGGCGGCAGCCTTTCCGGGCTTGAAAATCGCCAACCGCGGCGTCGGTGGCGACACCAGCCGGGGCGTGCTGTTCCGCTTCAAGGAAGACGTGCTGGACCTCAAACCCCGCGCCATCATGCTCTTGGTGGGTGGCAATGATCTCAGCGCCCACGGCGATCCGGCCTATGCCGAAGAGAACATCGCCGCCATGCTGGACATGGTCAAAGCGCAGGATCCCTCTATCCCCGTCATCCTTTGCCAAGGGCCTCCGAGTGCCGATCCCAAAGCCCCGTTCAAGCCCGGTGCCCGTGCCGACCTAACGGCCCGCACCGCAAAGGTGGCCGCGGGTCGCGAAAATGTCACCGTCGTGAATCTGTTCGCGATCTTTGGCACTCCCGATGGAGCGCCGATCCCTGAGTTTTACGCACCCGATCTCGTCCATTTGAATGGTGCGGGTTACAAAAAGTGGGCGGAGGCGGTAACCCCAGTGTTCGCAAAATTGGGACTTAAATAACCCACGACTCTTCACGATGATGCATCACTTTGCTGCTTTTCTTCCCGATGGTGGGTTCTTCTCTCTACCCTCAGTTTCTCGCACGACGAAATTTCTTCCGCCGCTCCTGCTCGTGGCACTGACGGCAATCGCCGGTGCCAAGGAACCGGTTGACGCACGCGTCGAGCCGCTGCTCGCGCGCATGACTCGGGCCGAGAAAATCGGGCAATTACAATTGGTCGCGATCGAAGGAAAGGATTTGCAGCCATACCTCGCACCGATGCGCGCTGGCGGGATCGGTGCCGTGCTCAATTCTCCCGGGCCCGAGGAAAGCCGACGGTTGCAACACATCGCGACGACCGAGTCACGATTGGGAATTCCACTGTTGTTCGGCCGCGACGTCATCCACGGTTTCCGCACCATTTTTCCAATTCCCCTGGCGCTCGCGGCCAGTTGGGACCCGCAGGTGATGGAATCTGCCGCCCGCGTCTCCGCCATCGAGGCGCGCTCGGAAGGGGTGAACTGGACGTTCGCGCCGATGCTGGACGTGACCCGCGATCCGCGCTGGGGCCGCGTGGCCGAGAGCCCGGGTGAGGATCCCTATCTTGGCTCGGTGTTTGCTCGTGCGATGGTGCGCGGATTCCAGGGCGATCGCCTCGACAGCCCGACGAGTCTCGCTGCCTGCGTGAAACATTTTGCCGGCTACGGTGCGTCCGAAGGCGGCCGCGATTACAACACCACTTGGATTCCCGACCAACAACTTCATGAGGTTTACCTGCCGTCCTACAAGGCTGGCGTCGAAGCCGGAGCCGCCACGGTGATGACGGCATTTAACAATCTCAATGGCATTCCCTGCCCGGCGAGCACCGGACTTTTCCGCGATCTGCTGCGCGAGCAGTGGAAGTTCGACGGATTCGTTGTTAGCGATTGGGGGTCGCTCTCTCAACTTCTCACGGAGGGACTCGCCGCCGACGGCCCTGCCGCAGCCAAGCTCGCTGCCAGCGCTGGCGTGAATATGGAAATGGTGACGGAAATCTATCGTGACCACCTCGCGGCCTTGCTCGATGCGGGCACCATCAAGACTGACGTGCTCGATGGCATGGTGCGCGAGATCCTCAGCGTGAAATTCCGCATGGGCCTCTTCGAACCACTCCCTCAGAAACCCTACGCCTATCCGCCACTGCTCGCGCCCGAACACCTCGATGCCGCCAAATCCGCGGCCATCGCCAGCACCGTCCTGTTGAAAAACGATAACGCCACCTTGCCGCTCGCCGATTCAGTCAAGACCATTGCGGTCGTCGGTCCGCTCGCGGACTCGGGTGCGGATCAGATCGGGACCTGGTCGATGGATGGTCTCGGCAGCGATGCCATCACGCCGCTAACAGCACTGCGCGGCATCGCTACTTCCAAGGGTTTGAAAATCCTGCACGCACCCGGCTTGGCGATCAGCCGCACCACCTCGCGGGAAGGATTCGACGCGGCGCTCGCTGCGGCGCGTTCCGCCGACGTGACGCTGTTGTTTGTCGGCGAGGAGGCGATTCTTTCCGGTGAGGCGCACTGCCGCGCAAGTCTCGATTTGCCCGGCGCACAGCCGGAACTGATCCGGGAAATCACCGCGCTCGGCAAGCCCGTCGTTCTGATCGTGATGGCTGGTCGGCCGCTGGTGTTCGGCGACCTTCTCGATCACACGGCGGCCGTTCTTTTCGCCTGGCATCCGGGCACAATGGCCGGTCCGGCCCTCACGGATATTCTCTTCGGAGCCGCCGAACCGACAGGCCGCCTGCCCATCACGTTCCCGAAGGCCGTCGGCCAGATTCCCATTTACTATGCCCACCGGAATACCGGCCGGCCATTCAATCCGGCCACCTTCGTGCCGATGGACAAGATCCCCGTCGGCGCTCCGCAATCCTCCCTCGGCAACGAATCCCACTATCTCGATCTGGGTCACGATCCCGCATTCCCGTTTGGCTTCGGCCTTGGCTATACCACGTTCGCCCTATCCGGTCTCAAACTCGACGCCACCGAGATCGCGGCGGGAGCCACGACGAAGGTCCGCGCCACGCTTGAGAACTCCGGCAAGCGCCGCGGCACCGCCGTGATCCAGCTTTACATCCACGATCGGGTGGCTGGAATCACGCGTCCGCTGAAGGAATTGAAAGGTTGGTCACGCGTTTCCCTCGATCCCGGAAAAACCCAGGAGTTGAGTTTCGACCTGTCCCCGGCCCAGCTCTCGTATCCCAACGCCAAGGGCGAGCCGCAACTCGAACCCGGCATGTTCGATATCTACCTCGGGACCAGTTCGGCCACCACCGAAAGTGTCCCGCTCACCGTCACGGGAGATGCTCCAAAACAAGCGGGCCCACCCGTTTCCTCTCAGATCCAGCCCGCCAGCGGCGTCACCGGCTATGCACTCCAGTCTGAATTCCAATTCGGCACGGCTGCGGGAAACAACGTCAAATCCATCACCGATCTTCAGGCCGGCTTTACCCCGGATGCGCCGTGGGGACGCATCAATCACGAGCTCCAGCGTTTCGTCAACTTCCTGCCAGTGGCCTGGCATGGTGTCCGGCCCGACCCTGAGGCGGCGAAGCGGACGCACCAGTTCGAGGAAGAGGCCCTGGTGCTGAATTCCAACCATCTCGGCGGAAAATACAGCTACGGCACGATCGAGTCCGGGGGGATCGTCACCAACGCCACGGTGAAGTATCCCGTGATCGTCGAGGTGCTCGCGAAGCTACCGAAAGGCCGGGCGCACTGGCCGTCGATCTGGATGTATGATTATCATTCGGACAAACATGGTTCCGAGGAGATCGATATCATGGAATCCCAGTTCAATGCGCCGGTGGGCCAGCGCGACAGCCGCAACCATGTCTATCAAAATACCCACGGTAAATTCACCATGGTGGAGAATTTCCTGCTGGATAAGAGCAACCGCTTCGATGCCGGCGTCGATCTATCCGAAGACTATCACTATTACTCCTGTCATTGGTTGGAGAACGGCGATGTGGACATGTATGTGGATGGAAAAAAGACCGTGCGGCGCAACATCCCGTGGTTGGAGGCCGGCGATCCCAATATCATCATCATGCTCTCCACAGGCTCCGAAAAACTCGACTGGCCCGGCCCGATTATCGACGACTCGAAAAACGGCACCGACACCTTCACTCCGGATGATCCGAACTCCACCTTCAAGATCCGCCACCTCCGCATTTTCAAACCCGCCGCCAACCCATCTCCGAAGCTGAAGGAAGTCACGGTTGGGGCGATCGATTCCAAATAACCCTGATAGAAATCCAGACCCCTGGAATCCTCAGATCCGTACAAGGCATTTCCCAAACATTTTTAACAACCACCGAGTGTGTTCACCTCCATGATCAATAAAAAATCCATCAGATCCCTCCTTGCCCTTTCCCTGATAGGCATCGCGGGATTCGCCCCCTCGCTGGAGGCCTCCATCCGGATGTCCAGCGGGACCAATGAATTTGCGAATCGCGCCACCCTTGGAACTTCCACCGGTTGGGCCCTTCCCGCCGGGGACTGGACCCTTGGGATCTGGGACAATCATTTCCAAGGTAACGACGGTTGGCTCATCAACGGCCCGATCAATCTGTTTTATGTCCCGCTCAAGGGTCCTCCTTCTCCCCCGATTCCCGAACAGGGCCACTACATGGTCGGCGGGACGGATGATGCCGGGAATTCCTTCGGCAGCGGAGCAACAGTCAATGGTGCGGCCGGCACTTTGCCCGTAGGCTATCCCGGGCGGGTCACCGGCAAATTCACGCCGCGGCTGCACATCATCCGCCGCAATGCAGGGAAGAGCGAATACCTGGTGGCGGAGGCCGGGCACGCCCCGGTGCTCGTCTCCAGTGAGACGCGGCCTTTTGGCGCGACCACCGTGCGGGGCTGGGGCCTCGCCAACCTGAGCGGTTATGCCGAATTGTACGACGCCGATCTGGAAGGCCTGTTTTTCGCCACGAAGTCCGTCAGCGACAACGATATCGGTCTCATGGCGGCCGGCCAAAAGCCGTCGAGCGTCCCCAGTATCCAGAACAATCTCACGGTTTATTTCCCAATGGAGACCGCCTCGCTTGCGAATCCGGCCAATCCCTTGCTGCTGCCGAACCAGGGAAGCGATTCCGCGGTGGGTTTGAAGCGGTATGGCGCGGTGACCCTTTATGCGGACGGGCCGATGCTGCGGGGGGCGGTTGCGGACAACCTCACTCCCGGCCAGGTCACCGAGCCGACCAACGTGGTCGCCCTCAACAGCTTCCAGCCGTTTCAGATCATCCGCCATCTGAACGGATCGGCAAACGTCCAATTCACCGGGGTCGACAACGGCACCGGCGCGGCCGATATCCAAATCCGCTTCATCGATGTCGAGCATGCCACATCCACCGCGTGGCAGACCCTGCTAACCGGCTCGCCCGGCGGGGGCGCTGCCATCCAGGCGACCATCCCGGTGCCAAAAGGGTACTGGAAGACGATTGAAACGAGGCGGATCAATTCGGCTGGCGGCACCGGGGACAGCAGCCGCCCCAACCGCACGTGGAGCCGCTGGGCGGTCGGCGAAGTGGTGGTGGTCTGGGGGGACAGTATTCAAGGTCAAGTCCAGCGTTCGGACACGACCGGACTCGTCGCCGCCAATGGATTTACCGCGAAGTACCCCACCTCGATGCCTTACATGGCCACGATGACCGGCGACACGAATGCGCTTTCCACCGGAATGTGGAACCTGCTCGGCGGCGGCGGCATGGGCGGAGGCACACAAGGTGAGAACGAGATCGCCAACAATTTGTCGGCGGCTTCGCAATGCTGCGTCGGAATCTCGACTGCCTGGGCCGGAGCGACCCGGCTTGGCTATTGGAATGGCAACCTCAGCAGGGGAGCCTATGACAGTGCAAAGGCCTATTGTCTGGCCAACGGCGGACTCAACAAGCCGAGCGTCATCACCTGGGTCGGAAACCTGGCGAGTGCGAACTATGGCGACAATTTTTATACCGATCTCGATCTGTTCAAGAACCTGGTGGATGCCGATTTCGGGGCGGGGACTTGGCAATTGCTGCTCGCACCGGTGCCGATCATGTATGATGGAAGTGGCGGGAGCGCGCCGGGCTTCCAAACGCTGAGGGACTCCTGCCGGCGTTGGCTGCGGGACAACCCGCAGGTCGGACAGGCTGCGGGCGTTTCCTTGGATCACCTGACGTCCGACGGCGTGCATCCCGACCTTGCCGCATGGAACATGATGGGGCCGCGCTGGGGAAATGCCGCAGGATACCTCCGCGATCAAGTGAACTATGTCAATCCGCGCGGCGGCGAGATCGTGAATTTCTATCGGTCGTCCGGGAACCTGATCGCCCAGGTCCAACTGTATGCGGGCACCTCCCTGAGTCTGAAGAATCCGGGATCTAACATAAGCGGCTTCACGCTGTCAGCCGACAACTTCGCGACGACGGTCCCCATTTCCTCGGCCGTGCTGCTCAACGGCACGACGGTGCGGATCACGCCGACAGGCTCGTTGCCGGCGGGAGCATTGAAACTCCGATACCTCTATGGAAAGCCCGGCATTTCGGGTTCCACTCTCGCACAAGAGGGGGTGGACAACATCCTCTACGTGAACGCCGGTCCGACGAACGTGGTGGCCATCGAGCCGATCTGGGGGACATCTTCTAACAGTTGGTCGTTGGCGGAGGGGACGACCTCAACGCCCCCGCCGGTGATTACGACCTTTTCGCTCCCGGCGGGAAAAGTCGGGGACGCTTATATCCAGACTTTGGCCGCGACCGGGGGGGCATCCCCATACACTTGGTCCTTGGTTTCCGGGACCTTGCCTTCGGGATTAACCTTGAGCAGTGGGGGAGTGATCGCCGGCACACCGGGTTCGCAGGGGACCAGCAACTTTACCATCGGAGTGGCCGGAACCGACACCGCGTCGTCCACGGCAAGCTACACTCTGGTCATCAACAGCCTCCAGGGTCCTTCGATCACCACAGCTTCGCTGCCGGGAGGAACGGTGGGTACCGCTTACAATCAGTCACTGGCCGCGACCGGAGGGGCAACCCCTTACACCTGGTCCCTAGTTTCGGGGACCTTGCCTTCAGGATTGTCTCTGAGCAGTGGTGGAGTGATCAGCGGCACGCCCGGCGCACAGGGAACCAGCGGCTTTACCATCGGGGTGGCTGGAAGCGACAACGCGTCGTCCACGGCAACCTTTAGTCTAACCGTCAGCAGTCTTCAGGCACCTTCGATGACCACGACCACGCTCCCGGTAGGGAAGGTGGGAGACGTTTACAATCAGACATTGGCTGCGGTCGGTGGCTCACTCCCGTACACCTGGTCCCTGGCCTCAGGCACCCTGCCATCGGGATTAACTCTGAGCAGTGATGGAGTGATCAGCGGCACGCCGGACGCGTCCGGGACAAGCAGCTTCACCATAAAGGTGACCGGAAATGACAACGCGTTTTCCACGGCGGGCCTCAGTCTAACCGTCAGCATCAACCAAGGAACCGGATCACTTTACTGGGATGGAAACAGCACCACCGCCGGCGCGGGAAATACGACCGGGCTGCTCAATAAAGTGTGGGGCACGGACACCGCATGGAATACCGACGCGGCCGGGGTGACGGATACTTTCACCGCCGCCACTAGTGCCGGCGACGATCTGTTCTTCGTGGCCGCTCCGGGTGCCGCCAGTGGCGCCGTCGGCTTCAATCCCACGGTGACCGGCACTCAGGCGGCCAACAGCATCACCTTCCAAAGCTCGGGCGCGCTGACACTCAGCGGCGGCACGATCAATCTGGATGCCGGTGGTCTGATGGGTTCCCAATATGCCTATGGCACGACCAATCGCGGCGCGGTCACCATCAGCTCGGCCATCGTCTTGCAGGCTGCCCAGAGCTGGGTCAACAATGCCAGCAACGCGATGACCGTCAGCGGGCTAATCAGCGGCACCTCCAATATCGCCATTCAAAACGGTGCGACCTCCACCCAGACGCTCAGCGGAGTGAACGTGGACTATTCCGGCACGACGACCTTGACGGCCGGGACCTTGACCGGAGCGGGTACCGCTGTTGACACTTTTTCCGCACTGGGCACCGGTGGGATCGTCCTGAACGGCGGCACGCTTCAACTCAAATCGAACGGCAGCGGAAACGGAGGCAAGACCATCGTCGCAGCAAACAATCTAACTTCGGGATCCGCGGCGGTGACGGTCAACGTGAACAACAACGGAGGCAATAGCCAGAACACCATTTCCCTGAACAATCTGAGCATCGGCTCGGGGCAATTCAATGTCACTGGAAGCAACCAATACGCTCTCCGATTCGCGGGGACGACGGCCCTGACGGGAAATGCCACGGTCAACGCCACGAGCTCCAGTCTCTCTCTCGTTAGCATCATCGGCGACGGCGGTGGCGGCTTCGGTCTCACCAAGACCGGCGCGACCGCGAGTTATGTTTCTACCCAGACGGGTGTTCTCACCTTGTCAGGTGCTAACACCTACACCGGAGTCACCGCTGTCTATGAAGGCATTCTAACTTTGAATAGCGCCGGCGCTCTCGGTAACGCAACGAGCGCGGTTCTACTCGGTAATACAACGGGCAGTGTGAATGCATACCTCCTGGCTGGCAATGTCACCGTTGGCCGCAATATCACCGTTCAGTCCGGGAATACTGGCACTGCTTACCTTGGAAGTGCCAGCACTTCCAGCTCGGGAATCTATTCGGGCAATATTACCCTGGGCACCACCAGTGGCACCGGCCACGGCCTTACGCTGGTCACCGGTGCCTACCATCAACTCGCTTTCAATGGCGTGATTCAGGATCCCACGGGTTTGTCCGGTGCGGGTGGTCTGCTGACGATCGGAAGTGTCACGACAGCCAATTTTCTGACCGGTACTTTTTCGCCCAATCCGACCAACAGCAGCAGCATCATTTACATGTCCGGCGCGAACACCTATACGGGCGGCACCGTGATCAATACGCTTGCTGGAAATGTTAGGATCAACAATGCGACCGCCTTTGGCACGGGAATCCTGTCGATCGTCAGCGGAACCATCCAAGGGGATGGCACCAGTGTTCTGTCCGGCATCAGCGGCCAAACCTGGGATGGTGATTTCAGTCTCAACAGCTTTAATTTTAGTCCGCAAGGCGCGGTCAATCTGGGGACGTCGGCTATTTCGTTATCGGCCAATCGGACCGTCACTGTGTTAAATAACAATTCGACCGTGGGCGGGGTGATTTCTGGCTCGGGCCGCAGTCTGCTGTTACTCGGTGGATCGAATGCAGGGAGCGGTCTTAACCTCAATGGTGCCAGCACTTTTGATGGCGGCCTGACGATTGCCGGTGCTTCGACAACGGCCAATGCCATCACCGTAACTTCAGGAAATGCCTCATCTTTGGGCACCGGGCAACTCAACCTAACAAATACCGCCAATTCCAAGGTCGCTTTGAATACGAATACCACGGTGGGGTCGCTGACCAGTGGCTTGAACAACGGTTTGGCGTCGTTCACGGGGGGAACCAGCGCCCTTGGTGCCGGAAACTACGCACTAACATTCACGGGTGGAGGCGGCACTGGAGCCGCCGGCACGGCCACGGTCAGTGCT
>JBDTNJ010000147.1:0-27269 GCA_039933825.1 Luteolibacter sp. | reverse complement strand
CTTCTCTCTCGCGGTGGATGCCAAGCTCTGGATCGGGATCGGCATCGCGTTCATCTCCGCCGCCGCCGGCTTCTATTACTACTTCAACGTCATTCGAGCCATGTGGTGGTCATCCCCCGGCAAGGACGATGTCATTATCCTGCCTGCCATCAGCAAGATCTGCATTACCGTGCTAACCATCGCCGTGCTGATCATCGGCTTCTGGCCGCAGCCGATCTGGGCACTGCTCCATTAAAACCGACCGTATCTTTCTCCCCTTTGAGATTGACCGGAATTGCGCCACACGGGAGTCTTTCCGCCTATGAGGCACTCCACGCTCGTCGCATCCGCCCTAACCCTCGGTGCGCTGTGCGCCACCGCCTCCGCCGGCATCACCTTCGGCCCCGTCCATGGGAAGGCCGGTGAAAGCATCCGCCTTATCACCCGCACCGAGACACCGGGCGGCACCATTCAGGAAACCATCGCTGGCAAGTCCCGCTCCGGCACCATCGCCATCACCCGCGAGCGCGACCTCACTTGGACATTCCGCGATCCTGCGGCAGACGGATCCCGCCGCGGCATGGTCAAAGTTTCCAGCATCAGCGCATCCTCTAAAACCGTCATCGACGGAAAAACCGAACGCCTCGCCGACCCCAGCCCTCTAACCGGCAAGATGTTTTCCATGTCCAGGCCGCTGCAAGGTGATTGGAAATTCGAACTCGATGGCTCGATTCCACTCATGCGGGTCCAGAAAGAGATCGATGAGCTCAAGATCTATCTGAAACGCGATTGGTATCCTAACCACGAAGTCAACCTCGGAGACTCATGGGAATTCGATCCGTCATGGGTAAAAATGATCATCCAGCGTGATTTCTCCAGCGCCCAGACCATCGGCACAATGCGCCTCCGTCAGGTCCGGAATTCATTCGCCCGCCGGATGGCCGTGATCGACATCTCCATCCGCAGCACCGGGGCGAAATTCCATTCGGACGGCAGCTCCGGAGAAGGCACCATCAACCTATCAGGCCAAGTTACCATGAATCTCGACACCATGCTCGACGAATCACTTGAGCTCAAAGGCACGGTTACCACCAGCTCCAGAAAAGGCGGGGAAACCACCCACATGACACTCCCCATCCGCCTCGTGGCCACGAAATCCTTCGTTCGTGACCGCTCCTTTCCCTGACCGGGCTGCCCGCGCGACCGTCCCTACCCACCGGGATTTTCCTATCAAACCCCCGCAAAACGCCTACTTTCCATCCACATGAGATCCACCATTCTGCCAATCCTCGCCGCATCGATCCTTCTTCCGCTCGGCCTCGGAAGTTGTGGATTGGAAAAATCCGCCACTCGCGCCGAGCCCACCCGCTTTTTGAAATCCACTGGCGTCGATCCCTCACAAAAGATCGCCCGCCTGCCCTTCGAGCACGGTTACCGGAATCCCTCCGTGGACATGGCGAAATACAAATACATCGTGGTCCGCCCCGTCACCACCGCCTATCTCCGGAGCGAGCAGTGGGAGGAAAGCAAGAGCCCCCTTATCCCGAACAAACGCGCCTATCTGAAACGCTGCCACGCGCTAGCCAGCTACTGGGACAAGTCCATCTCCAAGGCTTTTTCATCCCCACTGTGCGTGTTTTACAAAACCACGGACGCCTCCCGCCCTGACACACTCATTCTGGAGATCGCACTGACCGAGGTCCGTTTCAACCCATCCGCACCCGTAAAAGGATCCCCCACCGTGCCCACTGGAAGCATCGTCAGCGCCATCACGGGCCCGCCACGTTGCGCGTTTGAATCACGGACCCGGGACGCAGCCACTGGCACACTCGTCACCACCGCATCCGACCGGCGGGGACCGGAAATCAAGCTCATCGACTCCGAGCCATCCAAACTGGCTAAGCCGAACGAAGTCATTTGCGATGAGTGGTCCCAGCAACTGATGCAGCGCTCCAACAAGGAAATCTACCCCACGGTGAAGCGCAAGTGGTTCAGCCTCCAGTGATTCCGCGATCCGTCGGCGTAGCGGGAGATGCGCCGCATTTGCAAATCCCGCACCAGCGATTGGGTTTTTCAGGGTGAACGGGAAATGCAAAGCTCCGCGGCGGGTAAATCCCACCCGGTTCTCCTTTCATCCATTCAGGGCGCGCATCTTGCACGCAAATTGCTTTACCTATTCCAAGCCATGACTCCGAAACCGCCCTCCTACGGAAACCTCACGATCAACAACCTAGGCCCACGCCTTTTCCCGTCCCCATCCCTCAAGCGCGGCTATCCCTCGGAAGGACCCGCCTGGCATTCCGATGGCGATCGCATCCTGCTCAACGACCACATCAGCGTCATCGAGCACGCCATCAAATATCACAAACCGCTTAAATCCATCGAGCTCGCCGGCCCTCGCCGCGAACTGTTTTTTGATCCCTCCAAAACCACCTGCGCCATCGTCACCTGCGGCGGCCTTTGCCCCGGCCTCAACGACGTCATCCGCTCGATCGTCATGCAGGCATGGTATGGCTACGGCTGCCGCCGCATCCTAGGAATCCCGTTCGGCTACGAAGGACTCAACCCCGCTTTCGGTCACGAACCGATGGAACTCAATCCCCGCGCGGTCAGCACCATCCACTACTTCGGCGGCACGCTGCTAGGTTCCTCGCGCGGCAAGCAGGACTGCACCATCATGGCAGACCGGCTAGAAGAACTCGGCGTCAATCTGTTATTCATCATCGGTGGCGATGGCTCACAGCGCGGTGCTCACGATCTGTTCGAGGAGTTTGAAAAGCGGACGCACCCCATCGCCGTCGTCGGCGTGCCGAAAACCATTGATAACGACCTGCTCTACATGGACCGTAGCTTCGGCTATCAGACGGCGTTCACGTCTGCCTTCCAAGCCGTCATCTCCGCCCACACCGAAGCAAGCGGCGCGCGCAACGGCCTGGGACTGGTGAAACTGATGGGCCGTGATTCCGGCTTCATCGCCTGCTCCGCCGCGCTGGCCACCGGTGAGGCGAATTACGTGCTCATCCCTGAAGTCCCCTTCCAACTGGAAGGGGAACGCGGCCTGCTCGCTCTGGTCGAGCGCCGCCTAGCCGATCGCAAGCACGCCGTTATCATCACCGCCGAGGGCGCGGGACAAGACCTGATGGCCGCCTGCGACCTCGGCACCGACGCCTCCGGAAACCATCGCTACGGCGATATCGGCACCTTCCTCAAGGACCGCTTCAGCGAGCATTTCAAAGCGAAAAATATCGAGCTCAATCTCAAATACATCGATCCCAGCTACATTATTCGCAGCGTCCCGGCCGCCCCCGAGGACCGTGTCTTCTGTTATAATCTCGGCCGCCACGCCGTCCACGCCGCCATGGCTGGCAAGACCGGCATGGTCGTCGCCCGCTGGCACCAGCGCTTCGTCCATCTGCCCATGGAGCTCGTCACCAGTGGCCGCCGCAAGGTGGACCCCCAGGGCGATCTCTGGCGATCCGTGTTAGAATCCACCGGCCAACCCGCAAGGATGGGACCGATGGATCACGTTGAGAGTTGATATCTCATCGTAAAAATTTTTCGAAGCCCTCCCACGCGGACGCTGAACGTGGTTGTGGCGTCTCGCCGCAGCGTTTTTCCAAGAACTGCATAGGAAGCGAGACACCTGAATCACCGGGACCCGGCTGTTACGCCTTCGCTGCGTTTTAACCGTTTGAAGAGGGGGACGATAAGGTCCCCCTCCCTCATTCGTCGTTACAACAAAGAACATCTGGCAGACCGCCTCACCGCTCCCGCGCGTCGAATTACTACGGAAAAATCATCTATTTTTTCTCTAGCTTGCCCCCGTATTTGACCTACCCCCCGTGTTAAAAAAGTGCATTTCCGGGGCGGACCATACTCCTATTAGAGGCTCCCCGTTTCCATCAAACAGGCACTCCAAAAACACTGTTGAATTTGTTTCACGATTTCTCTCGACGCCCGCTAGAGCGATTGATAGTTCCATCAGTTGATTTAATTTTCCATTAGAAAGCATCCGATCTCACCTCTCAGTTCATCCGCTTTTGCTTCCCCACCTTGCCATTAATCTATCCATGAGACACTCCCCATCCGGCCTCTCCGCTCACTACCTGCCGGCATTGTGTCTGAAAATTCGCTTTTCCGTAATCGTCGCTTCGGCCTTCGTAACCGGCGCTTCAACCTCCGTAACTGGCGCTTCGGCCCACGTAACCGGCGCTTCGCCGCCTGTAAGCGCCGCTTCGAGTTCTGTAATGACCGCTTCGCCACCTGTAACCGCCACTTCGGTTTTCGTAACCCCCACTCTGGCCTTCGCACCCTAGACTTCGGCCAATGCACTCGCCACTTCGGCGATCCCAACCTCCATTCTCCCCCGCTTGAAATAACTATAACAAACACAACATCAAGACTATGCAAAACGAATTCGCCAACCGCCAAAACATACACCTCACCATTCTCAAGCTGCTTGAGGATGCCACCCAACTGAAGCCTTTGATCTATTTCGTAAGCTCGACTCGAGGCAGCGCAATTCGATAGAACATTTTTTCCTCATGGGGATCCGGGTCATTAAACTCAATCAGATCCGATCCCAAAGAGCTGATTTCGCTGACAGGAATCCAAGTCTTGAGATCTCTTGATCGTTCCAATTTGTAAACTCCCGGTTCCAAGACGGACATGTGGATCCTCAAAGCGCCGGGAATTGCGCTGATCGAAGGCTGCATCGGGAGTGCGATTTTTTGCGGTGCCGCTATGGAAATCGCGGGTGACAAAACGACGGAAGTCGCCCGGGGACCGGCGGCAGCCAGAGGAACAGGCGGGCCTTGGACCCTGACGTTGTCGAGAAGAAGATCGAGCGCGTCGGTCTTTGGCGAGCGATCGCGGAATGTAAGAGTGGTAGTGCTGCTGTCTGCGGTGAAATTAAAACTCTTTGCGTCCCACCGCTTACTTCCACCGCTGAAGCCGAGGAGGGAAAACGTTTGGGATACAAGGGTTGCGTTTCCAGTCAGGTCCACCTGCATGCGTTGCTCATTGGTATTGAAAGAGAGGACTCCCAAGTCAAACGAAAGCTGATAGACGACTCCAGGACTCGTTGCAAAGGTTTGCGCCAGCACACCGGTGGCCGGCCTGTTGGCGCTGTTGAAGACCACGAGTTTTATGCCGTCCGTCGCCACATAGGGAGCTGCCGACTGGATTTCCTGATTCCCGCTCGCGGTCCAGCCGGTGTAGCCGGACTCGAAACTGCCGTTCACCAAGGCTGTGGCCAGCACCGTCAGTGTGGCAGTGTCGCTGGTAACCGGGCCGACGGTATTGGAAACCACCACATCGTAATGGCCAGCTTGATCCGCCCGAACATTGTTCAGGGCATAAGTGTCCGCCACTGCACCATTAATGGCGGCCCCTTCAAAACGCCATTGATAGGACAAGAGTCCGGTGCCTGCGGCGGTAACTCGGAAGGTAGCATTGCCACCCAAGCCGGTGGTCAGACTGGTTGGCTGCACATTGATGGACGGTGCTACGGCCAAGTAAACGGCGGTCATCGTTGCGTTCGCATCCATGCTCACACTGATGCTGGGGCTGTTACTAAAATCGGCGGCGTTTTTCAGCCACTTTTGAAACCGGTATCCCGAGGCACCGGCGGGGGCGGTCAATGTCACTATCGAAAAATTCGGATAACTGCGGCTGAAGCTGGTAGATCCATCCGCCAGACCATTGTCGTCGGGCGGACTGACTTTCACACCCGCTCCAGTGACCGGGGATGACTCAACCACAAGGTTCCGCGTGATCCGCGGAGTGACTCTGATGTTATCTAGCAGGAGATCAAGAGACTGTGTCGTCTGCGAGCGGTCTTGGAAAGTCAGGGTGGTAACCGTACTGTTCGCCGTGAAGGAAAGACTCTTTGCCAGCCAGCGGATAACCCCGCTGCCGAGTCCGGTGATCGGGAAAGTTTGGGACAAGAGAACGGAGCTACCGCTCACATCCACCTGCAAACGTTGCTCGTTGGAGTTATAGGCAAGGACTCCCATGTCAAATAACAGAAGGTAGGTTTGGCCAGGGTTGGTCGTAAAGCTTTGCGACAACACGCCGTTAGGCGTGGTCTGTCCGCTATTGAAAGCCACCACCCTGGTGCCGTCAGTCGCCGCATACGGTGGGGCCGACTGGATGAATTGATTTCCGCTCACGGTCCATCCGGTGAAACCGGATTCGAAGCTGCCGTTGGCCAAGGTAGTGGACAGAACCGCGAGGATGGCCTGATTGCTGGTAATCGAGCCGGAGGCATTGGAAACCAGCACGTCGTAAGCCCCGACATCTTCCGCCCGAACGTTGCTGATCGTATAGGAATCCGCCACGGCACCTGTGATGTTGGTGCGGTCGAAGCGCCATTGATAGGATAAGGGCTCGGTGCCTGTGGCCGTCACCCGGAAAGTGGCACTGCCGCTCAAGCCGGTGGTAACGCCGACCGGCTGGCTGATGATGACTGGTGCGCTTTCTACATACACCGCAGTCAATGTGTGATCCGTTTCCATGGTCACACTGGTCATAAGGTTGGTACTGAAATCCACCCCGTCCTTCAGCCATTTCTGGAAAAGCAGCCCGCCAGAACCGGCGCTTGCCGTTAGAACAACCACTGTTCCAGCCTGATAATTACGGGTGAAGCTGGTGACTCCCGACGCCAGACCGTTAGAGTCGGGCGGACTTACGCCCACCCCCGCGACAGGCCCCGATTGCACCGCCAAGATTCGAGGCGTCTGCGGGGTGACCTTGACATTGTCGAGCAGAAGGTCGAGTGCGAGAGTCGTTTGTGAGCGGTCCCAAAAGGTCAGGGCGGATGTCGTGCTGTTTGCCATAAAGGAAATGCTCTTGCTCAGCCAGCGGATGGCCCCGCCGCCGAGCCCGGTGATCGGGTAGATCTGGGAAAAGAGCGTAGCGCTGCCGGTCACCTCCATCTGCAAGTGTTGCCCGTTGGTGTTGTAGGAGAGCACGCCCATGTCGAACGAAACCAGGTAGGTTTGCCCCGGAATGGTTGCAAAGGTTTGTGATAACCTTCCGTTAGGCGTGGTGTTTCCACTATTGAAAGCCACCAACTTGGAGCCCTCCGTCGCGGCATAGGGACGAGCGGATTGGATGCTCTGGTTTCCGCTCGCTGCCCACCCCGCGAAGCCGGATTCGAAACTTCCGTTCAAGAACCCTGCCGGAGTGACTTTCACCGCGATTTCATCGAAGTCCTGGAGGTTGTTACCATCTGTCACCACCAACCGGATCAAGTGCGAACCCACGGCAAGGCGGACGGTTGAACTGCTGCCATTTGCGAGCGGGACACCAGCCTCAGTCCAAACAAAGGAAGTGATCGGAGAGGTGCCAGCGACACTGGCGCTTGCGTCGAGCGTGATATCCTCGAATCCGTTGGAATCCTGATCGATCACTTCCTGGTCCGGGCCAGCCTTGGCCATCGGGCCAACCCGTGGAACTGCGGCGAATGAGATCCAGTTGAACACGCCAACGATGCCACCGGGCGCGCTGGTAACCATGACTAGGCGCAGAACATGATCGCCGACACTTAGGTTGACCATCGGCAAATTGAGCGTTTGCCAGTTTGCCAAACTATCGGTTCCCGGAACGGCGATCAGTCCGCTGACATCGGATCCATCGACTTCAAGCGAGACCTGCCCACCTGCGTCAGGATTGGCAATCCGCAGTAACGGAATGAATTCACCTGCGGTCGCGACGTGGATCGTGTATTTCATCCATTCCCCGGCATTAGTTTCAGAAACGTGGTACCCATTGCCGGCATCGTTAGTGGATTCAATATCGACACTTTCGGTAAGGCGGTATTTCCCGCCCTCGTTTTCTATCGTTAGATCGTTATAAGCAAGCCCCTGACCACCGATATCGAAATCTTCCGCTTGAATGGTACCGGGAACGCTCCACGGGATGCCGCCATAGGGCAGATTTTTCAGGATCGAGGTGGCAGTCGTTTCCTGGCTGGCAGCGGATTCGTTGCCGTTGAGATCCAGCGCTGTCACCAAGTAGTAATAGGTGGTCCCGGGCACTGACGAATTATCCAAAAAGCTGGCATTTGGCTCGGCCAGTGTCGCGATGCGATGCGCCGCGTCGATAGGCACTCCGAAACTTTCTGAGCGATAGAGTTGATAAAAAGCGAGGTCTGCCGCGTCCACCGGATTCCATGTCAAAAAAATCGCGCCATTTGCATTAGGCACCGGCACCAGACCAGTAGGACTGGGAGGCGGCGTAGCATCCCCCGCTCCGATTCGATCGATGCGCAAGGCGACGTCTTCCTGATACGTCAACGGCTCCAAAGTGCGTGATCCACCAACATGGGTGAACTCCTCGGACTTCAGCACCACCAGATCCGATGGGCGGGTCCAGACGACCCTCCAACTTCCACTATCAAGCGTCACGACCGGCGCTGCGGTATGATCCGAGGCATCGATCGGAGCGTAGGACAGTTGAAAGTTCGCAAGGCTGCTTTTACCGTGGTACAGATAGGCGACGTATTGCTGGCCCGGGCTGGCCATGGCCTGCACGCTGGCCTCCACATCAATCCCCCCGGTGATCCACGAAAAATCGCGACGGAGGGCCACCATATCTAGGTTTCCAACATAGGTGCCGATGTTGCGAATGGCTTGGCGGCTGTCCCTGCCCAATTGGTTGTCACCGGTTTCATCCGCAGCTGAATAGATGAAATAGCGAACATCGGATCCGTTATATATCCCGCCGCCACCCAGAATGAACATCCAGGATTCCAAGCGCGTCTGTTGGGCTGATTTATTGTCGGTTTCATCCAGCCCGAGAATCCGACCACGAGAATACTGGTCACGCAGCAAGTTCTCAGCCCCGGCAATCGGTGTAGCTGGCACGACTGCGGGATAATGCTCATTGATCACATCAAAGCCTGAGGAAAGAGCGTCTGACTGCTGAGGAAAGTCATGGGCGACCAAATGCTGGTTAGACAATCCGGCCTCTGTCGCCCGGATAATGTCCAGCATGCGGTTGTGAAATGCCACCTCTTGATCATCCTTAACTTCAGGTTCATTCCAGAACGGTTCGTTTTGAATCTCGAAGTAGATGTTATCGAAGCGGTTCACCTCGGTGACGATCCGCCGCACCACCGCCTCCTGCGCGGCCAGCAGATTTGCGTTCACCATGCGCATCGCGTCAAAGCGGTTGGCAGGCCCGTAACCCTGAATATTATTAGATGGATTGAAGGGACTGGCTCGCCATTGATTCTCGGTATAAAAGGTGCAAAAAAGGCTCAACTCCGCGACGATCCCGCGATCGCTGCAGGCCTGCGCGAACGCGTTGAGGCGAGCGAAATAATCCTCATTCCAAACGGACAGGTCCCACTTCCCAAGACCATCCAAGGCCATACCAGCTGTGGTCGTGCGCACCCACGGTTGCAAAAACTGCGCCGGGGTGGGAAGAAGGGGCGAGTTGATCAGCGGCAAGTCATCTTTGCTGAGGCAGAAACCGACCAGAAAAGCGCGGGTCAAATTCATGCCATCCCGCTGAAGGATATTGAGATAGGGCATGTAATCAAAATCCGTGTTGAGCACCGAACTGTAATGCTCGCCAAGGGTGCGCAGCACCGTGGGCTGATCCCGGAACTTGAGAATGTATGGGTTTTGCGGATGAACCTGAAGCGAAGTCCATGCCCTAGCGGTGTCGCATGAAAAAGCAGCGAACATTCCAATTGGAATCAACCAACGAAGGATTTTTACAGACTTCATCGCCGTCAAAGGTTTGATAGTTATTCAAGGTAGGTAGATAAAATGAAAACACAGTCTAAGGTAGTCAATGCGAAATATTTGTCTATAGGCGGAATGACCGATTCGCAATCTGCATTTTCATTATGGCTAGTACGATGTCTAGATTGCTAAAATCTACCGATCCATCAATAAGAGCCTTTACCCAACCATTTCTGTGGAATCACCTGGTGAACCCTTCAATCCCGCAGGCCATGAAACATCCTCCCGTCGAAAAATACAGAAGTTCAGTGAATTCTGATCAACGCCATTCGTGCCCGATATCAGTGATGGCTGAGGCTGTTGGAATGTGTTTTCCGATCATACCACGATAACGCCACGGACTGTAACCGTCCTTGACCAGCTTCTCTTTAGATAGACCACAGGAACTAACTTTCCACTTGGGGAAAGGGCCCGCCTGATAGCCATTGATGTCTTTGCCCGGAACCGCCCATTTAACGAAGAGCACCACGTGTTTGTCGTTGAGCAGGCAATCACCGGGGAGGAGATCGTCCCAGGATTTCAAGGGATCGCAGATCCGGTGCATCTCCCGGGTGGAATAGGGCCGACTCAAACTCCAACAGCGCGAGACAAAGCCGGAGCAGTCGATGCCACAGGAATCCCCGCTGGTGCCGGCATCGCCGAGACTGCGTTTCGCTGCGTCGCCCACATCGCCCGCTTTCTTTCCGGCTGCGATTTTTTTGAGAAACGACTCAGGGGTATCGAAACCACCCCACTGATAGGGAATGCTTGTCGCAAGTTTTCCAGGCTGCCACCAGCCGTGGGTGTCCCCGAATCTCTCAATCGTTTGATCGGGTGTGTGAACCATGATGCCCTTGGAATCGGGGCCGTGGCGCACGTTGTCTTCGGACGGCATCCACT
The DNA here is from genome assembly GCA_039933825.1 of Luteolibacter sp. Lineage (GTDB taxonomy): Bacteria > Verrucomicrobiota > Verrucomicrobiia > Verrucomicrobiales > Akkermansiaceae > Luteolibacter. The sequence continues at coordinate 16,653 of JBDTNJ010000147.1, read as the reverse complement.
GGACCTGGGTGTAGCGGTAGGCCGTGGCGATGGTCTGCTCGCGAGTGGTCGATGGCACACAGGATGCAAGTAACGGGAGAATGATAATGAAAGGGAACTTCACGCGGAAGAGGAATAATGGACGCGAGGGATTTTTGCGAGTATTCCGTGGTGGAGATGGGCATTGAGCTTTTCGGTGAAAAACTTTCCAATCGCGGAACGAAAATGCAAGGCACCCTGCGATTTGAAAATGTGACGAAGCGCTTCGGCGATTTCACGGCCGTGGATCAGGTGACGCTGGAGATCGAACACGGCAGGGTGTTTTCACTGTTGGGTCCATCAGGATGCGGCAAGACGACCTTGCTGCGGATGGCGGCGGGGTTTGAAACCCCGGATGAGGGGCGGGTGCTGCTGGATGGGCGGGACATCACGCTGCTGCCTCCCGAACAACGGCCGGTGAACACGGTGTTCCAAAACTACGCGCTTTTTCCGCATCTGAGCGTGCGGGCAAACATCGCCTTCGGCCTAACGATCGCGAAGCTGCCCAAAGCGGAGATCACCCGGGAGGTGGACCGTATGCTGGAGCTCGTGGATCTGACTGCCCATGCGGACAAGATGCCGTCCATGCTATCAGGCGGGCAGAAGCAGCGGGTGGGAATCGCGAGGGCACTGGCCAACAGACCGCAGGTGCTGCTGCTGGACGAACCACTCGCGGCACTCGATTTAAAGCTGCGGCAACGTTTGTTAGTCGAACTGGATGCGATTCACGACGAAGTGGGGATCACCTTCCTTTATGTAACGCACGATCAGGGCGAGGCAATGTCCATTTCCGACACCATCGCGGTGATGAACCAAGGATGCATCGAGCAGATTGGCAAACCGGCGGCGATTTATGAAACACCGCGAACATCATTCGTCGCGGCATTCATCGGTGATACCAATTTCCTGGAAGGACAGGTGACGGAGGCCATGGGTGAGCGGTTTTCCCGTGCTGAAATCCCGGGCTTGGGCGCGGTTCTCATCGACAACGATAAGCCCGTTCGCCCTGGCGACCGAATCCACCTATCAGTTCGGCCGGAGAAATTGGTAGTGTCGCGGGACCAACCGAACGGCGGGGTGTGGGAAAACGCGGTGCCGGGTGTCGTGGAGGATGTGATCTATTTCGGATCGCACACGCGCTACTGGGTGCGCTGCGGCGAACACCGGATCTGCGCGGAACAACAGCACCGGACCTTTCAATTGGATGACGTACCACCGAGCTGGGGCGATGACGTTTGGCTGCGCTGGCACGCAAATGATGGCTTCCTCCTCGAACAATATCGCGAGGAGGACGAGGAGCTGTTGACGCTGCCCGAAGAGTAAAACTGGCCAAAACGCATGATCGAGGTTATATCCTCGCGCGTGAGACTTCCCCCCCGATGCTCCTGGCCCGCTATTTTTATGGCGACGTGCTGCACTGCCTCTGCTCTGGAGATCCGTGGTTATAACAGCGACGACATCAACGGGAATCAAAAGTGGCTCCTCCACATTCCCGGCCAGTGGCTGTGGGGCAGCCCGCCTTACGTCAACCCGGCTTTTACCACCTTCGACGCCACGAAACTCCGCGCGATCGGCTGGCCCGAGCATCCCACTGACTGGACGCGCCAGATCGCTCTCGTTTCACCACGTCACGCCGTCTATGCCACGCATTACACGCTTGGGGCGGATTGGCAGATCAATTTCCTCGGCAGCGACGGACTGCAGCACGCGGTGGGAATCGAAAGCCAAGTGCCAATCGTCAACAGCCAGAACCAGCCGACGGACTTGATGCTGGTCACCCTATCAGCTCCAGTCACCGCCACGGGCATCACTCCTTTCAAGGTGCTCAATCTCGCAAATGAAGCAGCCTACCTCCACAAGCCCTTGCTCGTCTGCGGCAGCTTTGTGCTCGCCAGCACATCGGAAATCCAAGGCTTCACTACGCTGAGCAACGACCCCGGATTTGATACGACACGGTTTATCTATTTCGACTACGATCGCAACGCTACAACCGACGTTCTGCACCGCTGCAACATCCGTCCGGGTGATTCAGGCGGCCCGGTGTTCGTCATGGAAAACGGCGAACCCGCGATCGTGGGGACCATCAGCAGCTATGACGACCTATCGCCGGCAAACGGACTGGAAAACGGGCCAGTTTTCAGAAACTACGTGTCTTCGATTCCCAGCTATCTGCCGCAACTGGACGCGTCGATGGACGCGCAAGGTTATCACATGAAACGTTTCTATCCGGCGGTGACCACACTCGGCACAAACGTGACCGCAGGTGCTCCGTTGCGACAAATGAAACCGGGAAGTATTTCCATCACCACCGCGAACTCCGGCGCGGCGACGGCGCATAACGTGGTCCTGTCCCTCACCTTTCCGACTGTCCCCACCAGCGTCAGCGGTGCCGGATGGATCTGCGAGTCGAGCACGCCACTGGTCTGGACATGCCGGCGTGGTGGAATCGCAAACGCTGCGGGTAGCTCCCTCACCGTGTCATGGAACAGCCTGCCTGTGGTAGGAAATCTCCAGCTAACGGCCGTTCAATCCTACGATGGCGGCGGAGTGATCACGACGAATCCGAGTCTGCCGATCACGCAGAGCTATGCTTCGTGGATCAATGGCGTGGCGGACACAAGTTTCAACGCGGACCCGGATCGTGACGGGATCAGTAACCTGATCGAATACGCTTTCGGCGGGTCTCCGTCACAATCGGCTGCGCTCACGCCGGATGGCCGGAGCCTGCGCCCGGTACTGGAAAAAATGGCTTCTAACCTGTTGATCCACTATCCACTGCGCACCGATGCTGCCGCGCGGGGATTGACCGAGACACTTGAATTTTCCGCCGACATGCGGAGCTGGAGCAACACCCTGCCAGTGGGTGCATCCACGAGTCTAGCTGCCTATTCCCCGGTCGCGGCAGGCTTTGCGGAAGCCACTGTGACATTACCACTGAACGGGCAGGCGTATTTCGTAAGAGTGAGGGTGACGCTGGCGGAATGAATTGCCTATTGGCCAGCCGGTGTGGGCTACGCCATTTCGCAGAAACCCTGCTAGTGCTAGCGGAATAAATTCCGCGCCCCCAGTTGCAAAAAAGGCGGAGCTTGTGCCCCGCCTTTTGATAGATGATTTCAGATCACTTGCCCCAGCGCTCAAGCAGGGTCTTCGCCATGACGGAGGGAGTCTCCGCGACGGCGATGCCACATTCTGCGAGGATGCGCTTCTTGGCTTGGGCGGTGTCTTCCTCGCCGCCGACGATGGCTCCGGCGTGGCCCATGCGGCGGCCCGGAGGTGCGGTGGCTCCGGCGATGAATCCGGCGATCGGCTTCTTGCAATTTTCCTTCGCCCAACGTGCGGCTTCGACTTCCGCATTGCCGCCGATTTCACCGATGAGGATGATGGCTTCAGTTTCAGGGTCGTTGTTGAACATTTCGAGCACTTCCTGGTGGTTAGTGCCGTTGATCGGATCGCCACCAATGCCGACGCAGGTGCTCTGGCCATAACCGAGCTGCGTGAGTTGGAAAACGGCTTCGTAGGTGAGCGTCCCGGAGCGTGAGACGACGCCGACGTTTCCGCGCTTGTGAATGTAGCCGGGAGCGATGCCGATGCGGCAGCCGCCGTGGCTTTTCTCACCGCGACCGGGAGTGACGATGCCGGGGCAGTTCGGCCCAACGAGCCGTGACTTGGAGCCTTTGAGCATGGCTTTCACGCGCATCATGTCCATGACGGGAATGCCTTCGGTGATGCAAACGATGAGCTCGACCCCTGCGTCGGCAGCTTCGAGGATCGCATCGGCTGCGAAAGCCGGAGGAACAAAGATCGCCGAGGCAGTCGCTCCGGTTTCCTGCACCGCATCAAATACCGTGTCGAAGATCGGCACGATGTTCTCAAACTTCTGCCCGCCCTTGCCTGGAGTGACACCGGCGACCAACTTGGTGCCGTATTCCAGCGAGAGTTGCGCGTGGCGTGCGCCGAAGCTGCCGGTGATTCCTTGGACCAGGAGCTTGGTGTTTTCGTCGATTAGAATGGCCATAATTAAATTGTGCTAGAGTTCTGATTTTAAATTTCAGGCAACAGCCGCGACGATCTTCTGGGCACCGTCGGCCATGTCACTGGCATTGACGATGTTAAGGCCGGAGGCGGCGAGGGTGGCTTTGCCCTTTTCCACGTTGTTGCCCTCGAGGCGCACAACGAGCGGGATTGGCAGGCCGGTTTCTTTGGCTGCGGCGATCACGCCTTCGGCAATGATGTTGCAGTCCATGATACCCCCGAAAATATTGATAAGGATCCCCTTTACGTTAGGATCACCGAGGATGATCTTGAACGCTGCGGTGACCTGCTCCTTGGATGCCCCGCCGCCGACGTCGAGGAAGTTGGCAGGATCACCGCCGTAGCTTTTGATGATGTCCATGGTGGCCATGGCGAGGCCGGCACCATTGACGAGGCAGGCGATATTTCCATCGAGGCCGATGTAGTTCAACTCGTGGGCGGCAGCGGCCACTTCACGGGGATCTTCCTCATCCAGATCGCGCATGGCGGAAATTTCCGGATGACGATAGAGCGCGTTGTCATCGAAATTAAACTTGGCGTCCAAGGCGTAAACGTGGTCGTCGGTGGTGACCACGACCGGGTTGATTTCAACCATCGAGCAATCACACTCGATGAAGAGCTTGTAAAGGGAGTGCAGCAAACGTCCGAACTGGCGCGCGGTGGTCTGGAATCCGAGGTTATGGCAGATTTTGCGAACCTGATAGGCCTGCAGTCCGGCAAGCGGGTTGATGTATTCGCGGAGGATTTTTTCCGGAGTATTCTCAGCAACGTCTTCGATGTCCATGCCGCCTTCGGTGGAGACAATGATCACCGGCTGGCAGGATTCACGATCCATCAGAATCGCCAGGTAAAGCTCGCGGCTGATGTTGACCGACTCGGTGATCATCACCTTGCGGACGAGCTTGCCGGCCTCGCCCGTTTGCTTCGTGACGAGAACCTCGCCGAGCATTTTGGCCGCCACATCGCGGGCGGCTTCCGGGGATTCAACGAGTTGCACGCCGCCTTTGAAGCCGTTTTTGAAGGTTCCCTTGCCACGACCGCCGGCATGAACCTGGGCTTTGACGACCAGATTTTTGACCGCCAACCATTTTGCGGCGTCATAGGCTTCCTTGGGGGTGGAGGCGGCTTTTCCCTTGGGACTCGGCACGCCAAAGCGGTCGAAAAGTTCCTTAGCCTGGTATTCGTGGATGTTCATAGTGTGCGGGGTCGGTATCGAAGCGGAAAACCGGGCGCACCCTATTGCCCTGCCCCGCACCCGGTCAAGGCATCCTCGACGAAAATTCGAGTCAGGGAACTTCCGCCCGCTGCGACGCACCGAGAAGACGTTCGATTTTCCGATTGAAGCCCTCCGCAGCAGCAAGTTCATCGAGATCCAGATGCATGCGATAACGCCAGTAGAAGGGCATGATCGCAGGCACATTGATGCGTTCTGCTTCCGGCTCCGGATGGCGAAGTTTCTCATCCATCGCCAGCAAATCCTGAAGAGGAAAAATCGCCCACATCGCCGGGGAATACAGGTGCTGAGAAATAATCCTCGTCGCGATTTCCGCAGAAAGGTCAGATGGAGCGAAATCAATTCCGAACATTTGCCAGGCAAACCGCGACGTCGTCCGGGAGTCCTCATGCCACCAGGCCCGCAGCGTCGGCATGTCGTGAGTCGATGGGCTGACCACGCTCATATAGGGAGCGTTGGCTGGGTTGAAAAACTCGATCTCATGGGTCTTCGGCATGCGTTGGATTTCCAGCGAGAGAATTCCAAGCTCCTTCAGCACATCCGGCACGCAGGCCGGAACCATGCCGAGGTCTTCGCCGCAGAGCAGCATCGGGCTGGCCTGGCGCATGGCAGGTAATTTCTCGTATCCCCTCGCCTGCCAGAAATCCTCCTGGCGCCGATAGAAATAATCATTATACAAATCCTCCACCCGCCAGCGCATATCCGCCGGAAGCTCCTGATAGGACTTTGTCGTCTGCATCGAGCAACGCGGATGGAACAGGGTGCCCTGCGAGCCGGGCACCTCGAAGAAAAGCACGTCGCTCGCGCAATCCAGCAGGCAACCCATGATCCAGTCGTTATGATCATTCTTGGCCTGGGTGGAAAAATGATCGACGATGCGGCGCTGGGTGGAAAAATTTTCCCGCAGCTGCCAATAGCCTGAGCCGCTGTCATGCAGGTATTGGTCTTTCACCGCCTGAACCGCATCCCCGAAGCGCTCTGATAGGGAGTGCCCGCGAATATAGGGACGGCAATATCGGTTATAGTCGAAATCAATCCCACGCTGCCTCATTTCATCAACATGGATCGGCATCGCCGGATCGAAATGCCCCATGATCCCCTCGACATGATCGTAGGGCACCTGCCAGATGCGGAAAAATCCAAGGATGTGATCAATCCGATAGGCATCAAAGTAGCGGCTGAGCTGGGCAAAGCGCGAGCGCCACCAGGCGTAGTCGTCCTCTTGCATCACCTCCCAGTTATAGGTCGGAAATCCCCAGTTCTGACCTTTCACGGCGAAAGCATCCGGTGGTGCACCCGCTTGCGCGTCCATTTTGAAAAGGTGGCTCGCAGACCAGGCATCGACGGATTGGCGGTCAATGCCAATCGGCAGGTCACCTTTCAGCGCAAGTCCATTGCGGTGCAGGTGGGCCACCGCATCCGCGAGTTGCTGATCCAGTTCGTATTGCAACCAAACATGATAGAGCACCTCCCGATGTTCCGGGTGCACCGGATCGACCAGCGCATTGACTTTCTTCGCGTCGAACACTGCCCACTCCTCCCAGCAGGAGAAATCCGCCGTGCCGAAATGATCGCGTTTCACGCAGAAAACACCGTAAGGAACCACCCACGCGCGGTTGGCTTCGAGAAATGATTTGAACCTATCGTTAGATGAAATAACCTTGAAATGTTTCTCGAAGATCTGCCGGGTCAGTTTGATTTTCACCGCCATGACCGCTTCGTAATCCACTTGCGCCAGCGGGTTGAGCGAGGCGCGCGCGGATTCCAGCTCGCCGCCGAATTCCGCAGACATGACATAATCCAAATCTTCGATCCGCAGATAGAGCGGGTGGAGCGCGAACACGCTGATCGCCGAATACGGATAGGAATCCGTCCAATCATGCGATGACGTGGTGTCATTGATCGGTAAAATCTGGATCAGCTTGAGGCCCACGCGGTGCGCCCAATCAGCCAGAGGCTTGAGATCCGCGAACTCACCCACGCCGAGGCTCTTCCGGCTGCGCAGGGAAAACACCGGAATCGCCACACCTGCGGCATGGAACAAGCCGGATGCATCACGCCGATACGATTCATCGCTGACCTTCGTCCATTGCCGCTCGCCATATCCGCGCGCGGGCAGCCAACGGTTTTCGCCTTGCTCCATGCTGACCACGCATTTCAAGCGGAGTTCGAACATTCCGTATTTGTATTGAATCGCCCAGTCGTCAGGCAGATAGAGATTCTTCTGCCAGACATTCGGTGAAACCTCTTGCAATGGCACCGCATGATGCCATCCCCAATCCCCGATTTCCTTCACACTACCGATCAAACAAGGCACCATCCCCTGCGGCACCGCCGCCATCCGGAGTTGGAACGAGTGATTGGCCGTCGGCGGTGTGACCAATGCTTCAAAGGCCCTCCGGGGTGGCAGCACTGCCTGGAAAGCATTGGTCTCGAAGGCGTAATCCACCGTGCCCGCAGAACACCAAGAATCCATTAACAACAGGGCGTCATTCGTGGCAGGGTCAAACTCCATCACCCGCGGCGCAAGCCATTCATCGAGCGTCATTCCGTTACCCGACTGGCGGAGCTGATAGCTGTATTCCATCCGGAGCTCCCCCGCCCCCTTGATATCGACCACCGTTTCCCATTGCTGGTCATTGATCCAATGGAGCGGTGCCGTTTGATCGAAACGGACTCCGCCCGTGCCTAGCACGATCGCGTATTTCAACCAAAGTGACTGGCCGGGGACGGTGTGGTAATTCAGACGGAAAACGAGCTTCATGATGGGTGTCAGAGGGTTTGTGCCTGCAAATGTCCGATTTGCCCGAACGGTTGGCGATTCGAAAAAATAAGCGGTCACCTTATTTCCAAACTTGACCCGTAGCGAACTCAGAGCGAAGGGATTTCATGCTTCAATTGGCGATGGTTGTTCTAGCGATCTGTGCGCTAGTGGCGTTGTTGGCACTGGCCCGCTTGATCACCAATTGGTTCGCGGATCGCTGAATCAGCCGGTGATTTCGGTTTCCCGAGTCCCCAGCGGCGGTTCCTTGAAGAGAGCTTTGGGGCCGGCAAGGCAACGGCGACTTCCTCGAGTTGCGCGAGGTGGGGGAGGACAGGGAACAACTTTCATTTAGGTGACTCAGGATTACCGACACTCGGCTGGCATCTGGAAGATTTTGAACAGGAGGACACAGAGTAAACGGAGGGGGCAGCGCGAGGTTCTCCGGCTGTTCTTGCAAGTGGCTGTGGTGTCAATGCATGGTTTTCAATCCCTCCATTTGGCAACCTCCATGACCTCCTATTTAAAAACTTCTTTCAAATTACTGAGGAGAATAAGGTCATCTACCGCGTTGACGGTCACCAAGTTGCCCAAGAAAGCGCGAGGTTATTATCATTACTTCGATCATTAACAATATGAAACTCCTCATCCGCTTGTCGCTCTGCTTTGTTGTAATTCTTGGAATTGCGTTTTGCCTGCTTTTGTATAGGTGCAGTCAGCCTGACTACGTTGTACGTTTCGACAAACCACTAACCTACGAGGAGGCTGTCAAGAATCCTGATGTTGATTTCCCGTTACCTGCTACTAGTTCGGAAATTTATTATGGAATGTATGCGGATTGGCAGACATACACTAGAATCGTCCGATTCAAGGCTCCGGTTGAAGATTGCATTAGTCACATTGATTCAGTGATCAAATGGGACGAACGCATGTATCACCGCACGTCCTCGTATCTGCGCAAGAAAGTATCGCGGGTTGATCACCAAGGAGCTGGATGTCTTGAACCCGCCAAGTGGTTCACACCTGAAACAATTACGGATGGACTATACGAAGGGAAAGACTCCAGCCACACGCCCCAAATATGGGTCGATTTAGACAGAGGTATTTTCTATTTTAAAGTAACTGATTGAATGAAGTTGCTGCACCAGATGGCTGCCCAAGGGATTTTCCACTTCATTCCACCTCCCGCCCCAAGCACCAGTTCCGGCTTGCGGTGGGATGGAGGGTAGTGAGAATCCGGGCGAAGCCAGTTTTCCGAATCATGACAAAATTCCGCCCGTGCATCGATCTCCACCAAGGTAAGGTGAAACAAATCGTGGGGGGCAGCTTGCGCGATGAGGGGCCGGGACCGGTGGAGAATTTCGTTTCAGCACATCCGCCAGCTTGGTTTGCGGAGCGATTTCGTGCGGATGGCCTTCGGGGCGGGCACGTGATCAAACTGGGACCGGGAAACGATGAGGCAGCGCGCGAGGCACTGTCTGCCTGGCCGGGCGGCTTGCAGATCGGCGGCGGGATCGACGCGAGCAACGCGGCTAAATGGCTGGACGCGGGGGCGAGCCAAGTGATCGTGACTTCCGCGCTGTTTGACGCTGCTGGAAAATTTCAGGAGGAAACCCTCAAGGCACTGGTGGGGGCCATCGGCCGCGAGAAACTGGTAATCGACCTTTCCTGCCGTGCCACCCACGGGGGCTGGACGGTGGCGATGAACCGCTGGCAAACATTGACGGAACTGGCCCTGGATCACACGACGCTGGACTGGCTCGCACCGTTTTGCACTGAGTTTCTGATCCACGCAGCCGACGTGGAGGGGCTGTGCGGCGGAATCGACGCGGACTTGGTGAAAATGCTGGGAACATGGGGTGAAATCCCGATCACCTACGCAGGCGGCGCGGCAACTACCGCTGATCTGCTATTGGTGGAATCGGCAGGACAGGGGAAAGTGGATGTGACGGTGGGCAGTGCGCTGGATCTTTTCGGCGGTAATGGATTGATTTACAGGGATTTGGTCGCTTGGAACCATCGGGGTGAATGAGTTTTCGGGAAAGCGGTTGCAGGTTTCGTTCTCATTGTTTTAGCATCGCCGCGTGCCCCAGTTGGATATGCAGCCTTTCGCCGATGGTGTGGTGGTGAACCACGATTTCCTGAGGTCGGTGTTTCGTTCGATGCTCAAAGCAAGGATCCTCGAAAACAAGCTCTCCAGCCTTTATAAAGCGGGCAAAATCGTGGGTGGCGTCTATCTCGGGCGCGGTCAGGAAGCGGTCAGCGCCACGCTGGGAACCGCATTGATCCAGGGCACGGATTTTTTCGCGCCGCTGATCCGCGATCAGGCGGGGCGCACTGCCTTTGGCGAGCCGCTCATCGACTGCACACGCACCTATCTCGGCTCCGCGCAGGGACCGATGCGCGGAAGGGATGGAAATATCCACCGAGGGCGGCCCGAAATGGGGATGCCGGCGATGATTTCCCACCTCGGGGCCCAAGTGCCGGTGATTGCGGGAATGCTTTTTGCGAAGCGGCTGCAAGGAACTTTGAGCGGCCGGGTGGGTGCCACCTGTATCGGGGATGGCGCGACCTCGACCGGAGCATTTCATGAGGGATTGAACCTAGCGGCCGTCGAACGCCTGCCGATGGTGGTCATCGTGGGCAACAACCAATTCGCCTACTCCACGCCGAATCAGCGGCAGTTTGCCTGTGCGGATCTGGTAGAGAAAGCACGCGGCTACGGAGTGGGCGGCTTCTCGGTGGACGGCACAGATTTATTAGCATGTGCGTCGGTCGTTAGCGAGGCTGTGCGGCGTGCGCGTGAGGGTGGCGGGCCGCAATTAGTGGTCGCCCGCCTGCTGCGTCTCTCAGGGCATGGCGAGCACGACGATGGCTCCTACGTTCCCGCAGAAATCAAAAACGGTCACTATGGCCGCGATTGCGTGGAGGTGGCGATGCGCCAGCTCGTCGAAAACGGCATCGCCACTGTGGATGAAATTCTCGTCTGGCAGGATCAATTCGCTGAAGAAGTCCAGCGGGCGGTGGCACAAGCCCAACAGGAAGCACCGCCGGATCCCTATCAGGAAGACTGGACCGCCCTTTCCACCCGTTTCCCAATCCCTCAGACCTGCGCCGCCCAGTGAGTGTGACCTACATTGATGCCATTCGAGAAGCTCAGGAAAAACTCCTGCGCGACGATCCCCGAGTTTTTCTCTACGGACAGGACATCGCCACGTTCGGGGGTGCTTTCAAAGCGACAAAAGGGCTGGCGGAGCAGTTTCCCGGCAGGGTGTTCGATGCTCCGATCTCGGAAGACGCGATGATCGGTCTCGCCGTGGGAGCCGCGATTGAAGGCATGCGTCCGATCGTGGAAATGCAGTTCGCCGATTTCTCATCACTGGCATTTAACCAACTCGTCAACCAAGCGGCGACCCACTTCTACCGCACCGGCATGCCGATTCCGATCACGGTGCGCCTGCCCTCCGGCGGGACTCCCGGCTCTGGTCCATTCCACAGCCAAAGCATGGAAGGCATCTACGCCCAATATCCAGGGCTTGTCGTCCTAACGCCTGCGACGGTTTCGGATGCCTATCACATGTTGATCGACGGCGTGGCTCTCGATGATCCAGTCATCTTTTGTGAGCATAAATTCCTCTATCGCTGGCTGAAGGCGAAATCTATCAACGGCGATCACCTTCCCATCGGGCAGGCGCGGATTATCCGCCCGGGGAAACATGCCACGGTTGTCGCCTACAGCGCGATGGTGCATGAAGCGGTCCGCGCTGCAGATCGACTCCAACAGGACGGTTGGGAAATCGAAGTGGTCGATCTGCGCTCCGTGAAGCCCCTCGACCTCGATACGATTCTGGCGTCCGTCGCCCGCACCGGGCGTTTGCTCGCCGTGGGTGAGGCATTTCCATGGGGCGGTGTAACGGCAGAGGTCGTATCGCGAGTTTGTGAAGAAGGCTTTCATCTGCTGGATGCGCCACCGCAGCGCCTGAACGCACGGGACACGCCAGTTCCCTATCACCCGAAACTATGGGCCGCCCACCGCCCGACCCCCGAATCCATTTGCGAAGCACTCCGCAAGTTGCTTACCTTCTAGAGATTTCAGATCTCAAATTTCAAATTCCAAATCCTTTCCCACGATGCCTACCGTCCCCATTCTCATGCCCCAGCTCGGAGAATCCATCGCCGAGGCCACCGTCATCCGCCTGGGAATCTCTGTGGGCGATTCGGTGCGCACCGATCAAGAGATCATCGAAGTGGAAACTAACAAAGCGGTCATGGGAGTGACCACGCTGTGTGATGGCGTCGTTTCGGAAATCCGCGCGCTTGAGGGAGTTTCTTATTCCGTTGGGACGCTGCTGGGACTGTTGGATGTCACGGAGGAGGAAATTGCCCGCACCGGAGTGGACACGCTTGAATCCCTCGAAGCCAAACGCACCGCAGGAAGCCATTCCAGCAATCCGGCCCAAGCCGAGGCCAATCTGCATTTCGCACTCGACGATGATGCATACGAGGAGGCACCCGCCGTCGTTCCAAGTGTGAAAGGTCTGCCAGTGCCAACCGGGACCATGGGAGCCCATTACATTTCACCGCGGATGCGCGCCCGCATGGACGATCTCGGAATCCGCGAGGCCGATATTTCCGCCATCGCTGGGACCGGCGCTGGAGGGCGCGTGACCGTCGAAGATCTCGAACAATTCCTCAATTATCTCGAAGCATGGCCCAGCACCCATGCCTCCCCGATGCGCCTCGCTGTGGCGGATGCCATGCGCCGCAGTTGGACGCGACCGCTGGCCACCGTGGGACTGCCGGTTAATCTGGATCGCGTATTGAATCACCGCCGCGACCACTCGCCCAAACCGGGACTAACGCTCTATCTGCTCCGGGCCTTCGCGCTTGCCCTGACGGAAAATCCGACGACCGCTGGATATCTGATCGGTGACAAGGTGGTTCATCCTCGCTCGTTTGACATCGGCGTGGCCGTGCAGGTCGAGGATGGGGTGGTTGTCCCGGTCGTTAGAAAAGTGGACCAAAAATCCCTCAGCGACCTCATTTCAGATTACGATGATCTGGTGAATCGCGCCCGCCGCCGCCGCCTGACGGAGGATGATTGCCGTGGCGGCATTGCTACGGTGACGAACTTCGGCACCTTCGGACTCACCACCGGCACGCCGATTCCCTTACCAAATGAAACCCTGATCTTGGGTATCGGTGCCGGGGTGAAGAAGCCGGTTTGGAGCAAGGAAGCGGAGGTTTTCCTACCGGCCACCGTCGCGGACCTTTTGCTCACCTTCGATCACCGCGTCGTGGACGGTGGTGGGGCCGGCGTGCTCCTCAACCGGGTCTCAGCCCTCCTTCAAAAACCCGACGCGCTCTAACGAAAGCAATCCGGCCCACGTGGACACTTCCGAAAAAATCGGCAAGATCGATATCCCTAAAAAGGCGATCTACCGGCTTTCCATCTATTATCGCTGTCTTCAGAAGTTGAAGGCAAACGCGGTCGAAACGGTGAGTTCAACCACTTTGGCGAAAGCTGCCGGAGTAAAGCCCGCACAGCTGCGCAAAGACCTGGCCTACTTCGGGCAGTTCGGCACACGCGGCCTCGGCTACCCGGTGGAGATCCTTTCTTCCACCATCCGGGACACCCTCGGCCGCGAACATCTCCAACCGGTGATCCTCGTCGGCGCGGGCAATCTGGGGTCCGCCCTGCTCCGCTATCATGGCTTCGAGAAGGAAGGTTTCGAGGTGGTAGCCGCCTTCGATGCGAACCCTGATGCCGCTCGATCACGCGGTGTGTTGTTACCGGTTTATCCCGACTCCGACCTGGAATCATTCATCGGGAAGCACTCGGTCAAACTCGCCATCCTCTGCGTGCCCGTGGAATTCGCCCAGGCGGTGGTCAACCGCCTCGTCGCGGCCGGCATTCAGGGCATCCTCAATTTCTCCCCCATCGTGCTCGAAGTCACCCCGGACGTGACCGTGAACAACGTCGATCTCGCGCTGGAACTTGAACACCTCAGCTACTTCATCCGCTGACATGACTGAATCTGCGGAAACTTCTCCTAATATCTCCGGATTGCCCGACGTTTCATCAGGGAACGCCGCCTCCTCCGATGAAACAACCGCACTTCCACTCTGCTGTGAAAAATTCGTCGAGCAAGCGCTGCGGGATTACGAATCGCAGCTCATTGCTTATGCCACCAGCATTCTCCGTGACATCGACCGCGCGCGCGATGTGGTGCAGGATACCTTCATTCGGCTCTGTCAGCAGGACATGGCCAAGGTGCGGGCGAACCTCAAGTCGTGGCTCTTCACCGTTTGCCGGAACCGTGCGCTCGATGTTCTCCGCAAGGAACAACGCAGCACCCCGCTTGATGACATCCGTTGGCAAAAAGTCGCAGGGCCCGGCCTCCAACCCGATGAAAGTGCCGAGCACGAGGAGCGCCTCTCACAGCTCATGGCATTCCTTGACCGCCTATCAGCCAATCAGCGCGAGGTCATCCTGCTCAAGTTCCAACAGGGCCTCAGCTATCAGGAAATACGGGAAATCACCGGCCTTACCACCGGTAACATTGGCTTCCTCATCCACACCGGCCTCAAACGCCTCCGCGACATCCTACCCGACGATCTGAAATGAAACTGCACCCGGAAGACCCGCGTCTCACTTCCTATCTCCTCGGAGAATTGGGGAATGAGGAAGCTGCCGCAGTCGAGCTCGCCGCAGCCACTGATCCGGCAGTGCAAACCGCCTTGGCGGAATTAAATGCGATTCAAAAATCCCTGTCCCATACTTTAGCGCCCGTGCCTAACAAACTCCTTTCCAGTCAACGCGCAAGCGTCCTCCAAGCGGCCCGACAGGCCGACCTGACGGGAAAAACAGTCCCCTACGAAGCCCATCACCGCAATCGCAAGCCGTGGTTCATCTCACTCGCCGCAGCCGCAGCCGTGATGATTGCGGCAATCTTCACCACCCGTGCTCCGGCACCCAAGGCCAGCTCCGCTTCTAACCCGGTGTCGCCCGCAGAGCCACTTGCACCTGTCCGTCAGGAAGAATCCGTCGCCCCGCCCCCCCCGCCAGCACTTCCC
The DNA here is from genome assembly GCA_039933825.1 of Luteolibacter sp. Lineage (GTDB taxonomy): Bacteria > Verrucomicrobiota > Verrucomicrobiia > Verrucomicrobiales > Akkermansiaceae > Luteolibacter. The sequence continues at coordinate 1,531 of JBDTNJ010000147.1, read as the reverse complement.
CCGGCAGTGGCCGCCGTTGTGCCCGCCGCGAGTCCTGTCACTGATGTGCAAGCGCCTGTAATGAGCTCCCGTGGTTTCGTCACAGCAGCGGATAGCCCGTCGCTCGAATTGCCGGTTCTTTCGGGAAAACCCAATCTTGACGGTATCACCCAAGCCATCCGGATCGAACGCAAACTCCCCGTTAGGGAACGCGTGCGACTTGAGGAAATCCTCAATTGCTTTCCGATCCGCCTGAGCGGTGTCACCGCAATCGCTCGGACACAGAAACAAACCTGGCATCCGGACAACCGCGACGAAGGCATCAGCTCGCATACCGCTACCCTGGCGGCGGAAACCCTGCCTTGTCCTTGGAAACCCTCCGCCACGCTGCTGCTCATTTCCATCCGGGGCAATGCGACCAACGACTGCGATGCCAAGGTCGTTTTCCACCCGAGCCCCACCGCCGTTTTCCATTACCGCCTCCTCGGTTTCACCCCTAACGACGACTCCCCCACAGTAGCCACGACCAAACTCGCTGCTGGATCCGCTACCACGCTCGCGATCGAAGTCGAGCCATCGACCGCAACCGGAAATTTAGGCACCATCTCATGGCGCGTAAACGACGAACCGGCCGCAGGCATTACCATCACCCGCACCGGCGATAACGAACCTTCAAACGATGCACGGTTCGCCTCGCTCGTCTGCGCTTATTCCCAATGGCTCGCCGGAGAACAGGCCGGCATGATCGATCCCGACCTGCTCTCCGCGCTCGCACGGGAAATCGACTCGGTCGATCTCTCCGCAGACCGTGCGGATTTCCTCAAGCTCGTGGAAGAGTCGCTGCGTCTGTGATATTCTGGAGTGCTTTGAGTTTGCCCCTCTCAGAGATCGCGTCCAGACTGGTGCGGGATGGAGAAGCGCTTGCCTAAAATTTTCCGGTTCAGCGGACGGGTGCTACGAGATTTTTTCCTCCGCAATCACGGCCTCCTGCTTACTGCCGCCGTCGCCCAGAATATGATGCTGTCGCTGATTCCGCTTTGTGCGGTGCTGATGGTGATTTTCTCCCACTTTTTCGACCAGACGCTTTTGCTGTCTTCGCTAACGTCCGAAGTCTCGCTGATCGCACCGGGCTTTGCGACTACGCTCACCGAAGTGCTGTTGGCATTTCTCCGGACCCGGGAAATCGTCGGGTGGCTGGGGCTGCTCACGCTGTTGTTTTTCAGTTCGATGGCCTTCCGCGTGATCGAAGATGCCATCGCCATCATCTTTCAACGCCCCCTTCCGACCTTAAAACGAAAGTTTTGGGTCTCCGCGCTGATGCCTTACCTGTTCATCCTCATCGTCGCCGGCGGCTTGATCGTAGTCACGACGGTCAATGCCCTTGTCGATGCACAAAGCGCCCAAACCCATTACCTCCTGGGAATCGACCTATCACTTCATCAACATCTCGGCACCATCATCTACACCATCGGCTTGCTCGGCCTCGTGATGCTTTTTACCTTATTCTACAAGATCATGCCCGTTGCTAGAATCTCTTTCAGCCGGGCACTCG